>SKRC01000227.1 GCA_007118695.1 Balneolaceae bacterium
CATTCCTTTAATTCCTGGCATTCCTTTAATTCCTGGCATTTCTGACATTCCTTTAATTTTTGCCATTTCTTTAATTTAATAGTCTTGCATTGCTTCAATCCAGTACACTTCCATCTCTTCCCTGGAAGGAGTTTCTTTCGGCCGTACGATCCGGAAGCCCACAAATGGGGCACTGGTATGCCACCACAAACTTTTTGGCATCTGCGGATCGAGTTGTTTCCAGCGTTCCTGCGATCCTCTGCGCTTGGCACATCGCTGATCCCCGGGGCCATCCTGCCATGAGCCACCCCGTACACTCCTGGGATATAACACTTCAGGCCTGAACCAGGGATTCACAGCCGGATTTCCTTCCAGTCGTTCAAAATAATCATCATGGTATTGATCCATCGTCCATTCGGCAACATTGCCCGATATATCATGCAGGCCAAAAGCATTCGGTTCTTTAGTACCTATTTGATTGTAACTCCTGTTACTGTTTCCATTGTACCAAACATACCGGTCGATATCAGACGGATCATCTCCGAAGTGATATGCAGTTTCTGATCCCGCCCGGCAGGCATATTCCCATTCTGCTTCAGTGGGTAAACGATAAAATTCACCAGTCTTGGCTGTTAACCATTTTGTAAACATAACCGCAGCATAGTGGGTCATGCTAATGGCCGGATAACCATCCCTGCCCATTCCAAAGCTCATATCTACATAAGGCGGTGTAGGTGTAGAGAGTGCATCAGCCGTAAATTTTATTTCGTGGTTTACTGCAACAAGTTCTTCCCTTAATTCACTCATCACCTCATTTGCAAACTGATCGTACTGGTTCCATGAAATTTCATACTTGCCCATCCAGAATGAATTGACTTTCACATTGCGTTGTGGGCCTTCATTATCGGAACGGCCGGTTTCGGATTCAGGACTTCCCATCAAGAAGGTCCCCCCTTCGACAGGCACCATTTCGATAGAGATGTCCGATCCGGGTATTAGTTGGGAATATTCAGTAAAATTGTCATCCGATTTCTCTTTTTCTGATGCTGCCAAAGCTATTAAAAAAAAGCACAATATTGCGGCGACCGGAATTGCAAAGGTGGTTCGTCTTGAAAGCCTTGGGAATTTAAAGTGGGTCATTCGTCAACTGATAAATCGTGAAAATTGATGCAGAATATAAATAAATCGTTAAATAGGTAAAACCACAACGATTATTTACAGGTAAAGTTGTTACCAGGTCCGAATTTGTCGTACATAACCCGGTACATTCCAGCTTGGGACTTTATCAAATTTGCCACTTACATGCACTGATTTTACATATTTGTAATTACAATTGGTTTTGCCTTTTACTTCATTGTTTTTCCATATACAGGGCCGAAATTTTCACAAGCCCGATAATCGGCATTCTCAGCGTCTTTTGTCCCAAATGCGGCCCAGGCACTCGGCCTGAATATTCTCTCGTCCGGAACATTATGCATGGAAACAGGAATGCGCAGCATGGAGGCCAGTGTAATGAAATCACCCCCGACATGCCCGTAACTTAACACCCCATGATTCGACCCCCAGTTATTCATCACCGAATAGACATCTTTAAACACATTCCGGCCATTTAATATGGGAACAAACCAGGTGGTCGGCCAGGTAGGGTCTGTTCGTTCATTCAATGTATCGTGAATTTCCGATGGTATATCCACAGCATATCCTTCAGCGATTTGTAATACAGGCCCAAGATCTTTGATAATATTTAATCTAGTCATAGTCACCGGCATATCACCAACCGTCAAAAACTGGTAAGAAAATCCTCCTCCCCTGAAATACCCCAGATTCGCCGGGCACCAGCGCGTCGCCTTAAGGCAGGCCTCCGCTTCCTCCGGTTTGATATCCCAGTAAGGTTTCATGACCGGTTTGCCGTTTTCTGACTGCCGGCCTGTACCGTCAAGAGAAGCAGAACCCGAATTCAAAAAATGTATAATGCCATGTTTGGCCTTGCCGGTCAGCTCTTTGCCTGTGACTCTTTTGACCGACTCCGGGCTCCAATAAGTTCGGATATCCCCGAATACCTGGGCGGTATTGGTCAGCAAATGACCAAACAACATGCAAACACCGTTTAATGTATCATTTTCGGTTGCTACGATATAGGGCTGCCTGATGCCGTTCCAGTCGAACGATGAATTCAGAATCGCTTCGGAAAAATCTCCGTTCGGGAAATGATCCGTCCATTGACGCTGGCCCTGAAAACCCGATGCGATGGCATTGTGTCCCATCGCTTCTTCTTCATAACCGATATGGTTTAACCCGGCATTGCCCACCATTAAATCCCGGATGATGAGAGTCATTTTTACCACCGTCTCCCAATTCCGGTCTTTTTCTTCTCTACTCAGTTGAATCTCTTTCGGATTGTAATCGACTCCCTCTTTGCAGTAGTCTTCTACCCACTGCATGGCTTCATGATATTCCTCTTTATCGTAAATCTCTTCTTCAATACGCCGGGTTATCTCCGACATATCTACCGCTTCACACCTCATAGCGAAATAATCTTCAAAAAAGTCTTCCTGGATCATGGACCCTGCAATTCCCATTGACACCGAACCGATAGACAGGTAGGATTTGCCACGCATCTCAGCAAGAGCCAGGCCGGCTTTGACAAACCGCAGTATTTTTCCCTGAACATCTTCCGGTATCGAACAGTCATCGGCGTCCTGTACCTCGCTGCCATAAATACTGAAGACGGGTAACCCTTTTTGATCGTGCGCTGCCTTCGTTGCAGCCAGATAAACCGCACCGGGCCGCTCGCTCCCGTTAAAACCCCAAATCGCTTTGGGATACCAAGGGTGCATATCCATCGTCTCGGAGCCATAACACCAGCAGGGCGTTACCGTCAAAGTAACGCCGACTCCCTCTTCTTCAAATTTCTGTGCTGCCATAGCCGCTTCCTTCACACCGCCAATACATGTATCGGCAATGACATATTCCACCTGCTTTCCGTTTGCATGCCGCACATTCTCCGATATGAAGGCCGCCGCACGTTCAGCCATATTCATCGTTTGTTCCTCGAGTGATTCCCTCACCCCTCTCCTGCGGCCATCAATCACCGGCCGGATGCCAATCTTTGGAAGCCTGCCAATCAACCCTCCCGGTTCAGAAATCAGGTTTTCTTTTTTTGATCTTTTTCCTTTTAAATGGCTCAAATCCGACATATTCTTAAATTTTAGTTGTTATCTGTGATGAAGGCTAGTAAATCCTATTCAGCTTTCTCGCATCATTTTATAATAAGAACGTTCATCTGTGTACATTTTTTGAAAAACCAGGTATTTCTTGTCAAAGTAATCAGCCCGACTATCATTACCGGCTTCAATGGTTCTTCCAGCCCGATTCATATTTTCCATCGCCTCAAAAATGTCGGCAAATTTACCGGAGGCGACTGCACCCAACACTGCACTTCCCAGTAGAACAGCTTCTCCTTCCTCTGGCAGTATCAGGTCACAGCCACAGATGTCAGCGTGCTGCTGCAGGAAAAGTTCATTTTTAGTCCCGCCACCTGTTGCCATGATCTGCCGAATGGAGTAACCATTTTCATTCAGAGTTTCGATAATGTGCCGGGTTCCGAGGGCAATACCTTGAATAGCGGCCAGATAAAGAAGGGCAAGATCATCTTTTGTGGAGGAAAGCTTCAGGCCGCTGATTACGCCGGTCAGTGATGGATTTGCCCGTGGAGAGCGGTTGCCGTGAAAGTAGGGAAGCAGGTGCAGGTCTTTTGTGAGCAGGCCCGGATGGTCAAGTCCGCGTTTTTTGGTCATTTGATAGATTCTGTCATTCAGCAGATCGTAAACGGTACGGTTTTCATGTTCTGCCTGCTTTTTCAGCGCTTCTACATGATGTGATGAAAAAATGATGTGATCGATCAATGCACCGGTAGCCGACTGGCCACCTTCAGTCAGCCACAAACCGGGGAGCATCGCGGAGTAGTAGGGTCCCCAAACTCCGTCGATAAAACGAGGTTCTTCCGAAACCGCCATATGGCAGCTCGAAGTTCCTCCGATTAAAGCGATTCTTCCATCAATCTGACCATTGCTGTTTTCATTGGGATTCATCCCAAGAAGTCCAAGTCCGCCGGCGTGTGCATCAATGATTGATACTCCCACAGGAGTTCCGGGTGCAAGTCCCATCTCCCTGGCCGCTTCTGCCGTAAGTCCCTGGCCCACGGCCTCACCAACAGGCCGCACTTTCTTCCCGATTCGTTCATAGTCTTCTGCGGTGAGATCTTTGAGGCCGATCTCACGAAAAAATGTATCCTCCCACCGGCCGATACTCTCCACTGATGACGAATCTTCATAGGAGAGATAGGTCCATTTGCAGGTTGTTGTACAGACCGAACGAATACTTTCCCCTGTGGCCCGATACACCAGGTAGTCGGGCAGGTCAAAAAAATGAGCGGCATTTTTCCAGGTCTGCGGCATTTTTCGCTTGAGCCAGAGCAGCTTCGGTGTTTGCATTTCCGGACTGATCACACCGCCTACATACTTTAGCACCTTATGTTTGGTCTGATTGATATCCAACGCCTCTTTCTTTGCCCGGTGGTCCATCCAGACAATAATATTCTGTTCCTGAGAACCGTCCGGACTGACACTGACGGGTTGAGCCTTCTCCCCCAAAACAACAAGTGAACAGGTTGCATCAAAACCAATTCCGTTAATCTCTTCCGGTTCTATTCCCGCTTCCTGAACAGCTTGCTGTACGGAGTTGCAACAAGCATACCAAATATCGTTAGAAGATTGCTGAACAAAGTCCGGCTCTGGCCTCCATAATTTGATAGACCGGGATGCCTGCCCCTTTAATTTTCCCTTGGCATCAAAAATCCCCGCACGTGCTGAACCTGTTCCCACATCGATTCCTAAAAAAAAAGTTTTCTCCATACAATATGTGTTTATGTCTCCTTCTTAATTTTCAATAATTTTCCGGTTCAGATTTTATTTATTTCATTTCATTTCACAGAAAAACTGCACTTACAAGACCCACATCCGGCCAGCCCGTTTCGCGGTATTCTGTATGAAAATGGACACCTGAATTAGCCTTCGGTTTGGTGAGCACCTGCGTTTTGAATTCAAAGTTGGTGAAATTGGCATTCTCAACCCATCCTGCATAATAGAGATAGGCTCTCGGCCCGTCGATTCTGATATAATCCTCTTCCACCCAAATGATCTCTGCGTTTTCACCCACCTGCCAGCCGTCTGGAGATTCACTTTCAAAGAGTGTAATCCATACGTCCTCACTCACCGGGTTTTCGGTTCCGGCACAAAAAGAGAATCCCAACAAGGCCAATAACAGCAGAGCAGTAAGGTTTAGTTTCGTCATAATTAAGGCTCCAGGCAAAGTAAATAATCAAATTTGTAATCGATTACATTTTAATGAAAAAAGTACAGGATTTAAAAAGAAATCTTCCATTATTGTCATTTTTTAATTACTCATCAGTCTGAAATAGTAAAGATCAGCCTGTTCAGTTCCCTCCATCGTTGCCCGTTCGGTGAAAACCACCAAATATTCATTTTCATTGATGGGAACAATTGTCGGATACCCGTAAAAAGAGAGGTTTAAAGGGCGAGTGTTTCTGTACTTTTCATCTGCCCAGGGCCTTGTAATTTCATGCTCAAATGACCAATTCCCGGGATTTTCGTACACCTCATCCGGGCGGGCAGTATAGATGAAGAGACTGTTTTCGGAATGATCCCGCGTGTTTCGGTCGCTGACCATTGCAATCAGCAGGTCCCGGTTTTGATCATATAATAACTGAGGGGCCGCTCCCCAGTGATTTTTGGGCATATTGGTTCGCTGCGGTTCTGACCAGGTTTTTCCATTATTGCGGCTCTTTATTTGCAACAACTGATTATCGGGTTCCGTCCGGTTATCCCGGATCAATGCAATCAGGTGTTCATTACCTGTCCATGCCGCGGCAATTTCGGTTAGCACCCGTTCTTCATCCTCTATTAAAAAGTTGATCTCATCCCAATTGCTCCCGTCTTCGCTGTGCGTCATGTAGAGGATATGGTTGCCATAACCGGGCATGGAGTAACGGCTGATCTCTTCATTGTAAATCATCTGCCCGGTACCCCAGACTCCAAAACGGGGATCGGGTTTTTCCGGGGCCGACCAAGACTCCGATCTGTGCGGGCCACTCCATGTTGCGCCGTCATCATCGCTGTACATAAAATATCGCTCCACTGTAACATTCCTACCGTCAACAATATCCATATGGCGAAAGAAGAGTACAATTCTCCCATCATTTGTGATACCTCCGTGAATATTCCGGTCATCGTAGCGATGGCTGTTGTACACTTCCTGTACCTCACCCCACCTGTCTTCATCCGGATAATATGTGATTTGAGCAATGTACCCTTCCGTGCCGGTATGGCTTCCCTCCATGCCGGGATCAACCCTGAACAGCAACAGTAGGTTTCCATTACTTTTTTGAATCAGAAATCCTTCGGAGTTGTGATCGTCATTGAACAAAGCGGGTTTTACATCGGTGATGTGGAAATTTTTCTCAAATTCATCTGAAGAAGGCTGAGTATCACATCCGGTAAAAACAATCAAAATCACAGCCAGATTAATCCGGATAAAAGAGATCCATTTTTGAAGCATAAGTAAGCAGGTTAGTGTGAGATCACTGACAGTGGTCCCGGTTTAATTCGATTTTGTACAAAACGTATCTTCCGTTTGTACTTCGGATTAAGTTTGCTAATTTAATCAGAAGGATTCAAACCTTTCTGCTCCTTAACCACATTTTTATAAATGAATAACAACGTAAAAACCCGTCGCAGCAGAACGTTTGATGCAATTGTTGTTGGGACCGGGATCAGCGGGGGGTGGGCAGCCAAAGAGCTAACCGAAAAAGGCTTGAACACCCTTGTGCTTGAAAGAGGCCGGATGGTGCGCCATGTTGAAGATTATCCCACCATGCTCAAACATCCCTGGGAGCTGACTTACGCAAACGAACTTACCCATAAAGAAAAAACCGAGATCTATCCCGTTCAGAGCCGTACGGCTTACGCCGTAAAACAGGACACCTAACACTTTTTTGTGAAAGACATTGAACACCCTTACAAACAACAAAAACCTTTTCTTTGGACGCGCGGTTACCAGGTTGGCGGACGTTCGCTTATCTGGGGCCGCTGGTCGTACCGCCGGGGCGATACCGACTTTGCCGTCTATGAACGCAATGGCATCGGCATTAACTGGCCGATTCGCTACAAAGAAATCGAGCCCTGGTACGACTATGTGGAATCGTTTATCGGTGTGAGTGGAAACCGGGACGGACTGCCGCAAATACCCGATGGCAATTTTTTACCTCCCTGGGAGATGAACTGTCTCGAAAATCATGTAAAACAAAAACTTGCCGAGAATTATACAGACCGGCAACTTACCATCGGAAGAACGTCGAACATTACCCGTGCACATGGCGGACGGGGACGATGCTTGGCCCGAAATCTCTGCCGCAGAGGGTGTCCGTATGGCGCCTATTTCAGCAGCAACTCGTCCACCCTGCCCGCAGCAGAAGCCACCGGCAAGATGACGCTGCGGCCGCACTCGATCCTCCACACCATCCTTTATGATAAAGAGAAACAGAAAGCTTCGGGGGTTAGAATTGTGGATACCGAAACCAAAGAAACCATTGAATTTTATGCCGAAGTGATCTTTCTGTGTGCCTCGGCCCTGGCCTCAGCATTCATGAAATGGGAACAGCCCGGATGGGTCGGGATCCCAAAACATCTGTTCTGAACAAATGGAACCAGATGCACGAGATACCCAATATTTTTGTGACCGACGGTGCATGCATGACATCCAACGGGTGGGGCAATCCTTCGCTCACCTACATGGCACTGACCGCCCGCGCATGTGATTACGCAGTAGAAGAAATGAAAAAAGGAAACATCTGATGGAAAAAATTGACCGAAAAGAAGCGATCCGAAGAACTGCATTGATCATGGGCGGAACGCTCAGCAGCCCGCTGATTGCTGCAGTTTTGTCTGGTTGCGAGGCCCGAAGAACGGATGACTGGAACCCGAAAATTTTATCTGGACAGCAGTTGCAGGCAACGGCCGATCTTGCGGAAGTGATCCTGCCGCGCACCTCCACTCCCGGAGCGAAGGATGCCAGGGTGGAGCGTTTTATCGACAGTATGATTGCCGGGTGGATGAGCCCCGATCAGAAAGAAATAACAATCGCAGGGTTAAACGTTCTTATCAGCCATGGCTTCTCCGATCTTTCATTTGAAGAGCAGACCCAATTCGTGCAGGATTTTCTGGATGATGAAGATAGAAGGAATTTTTTCCGTCTGTTCAAACGGATGGCCACAATCGGTTTGTTTACTTCCGAAATCGGTGCAACAGAAATACTCCGGTATGATGAAATCCCCGGTGATTATTACGGCTGTGAAGACCTTGAAGAGCTGGGCGGCAGAACCTGGGCTACGTAACAATTGAGAAGTTACGCTGAAAATCTGCGTAACTCCGCCCAACTCAGCGGACATCTATGAGAACCCAAAGGATTAAAAAAATGGTTTAACTTCTTTGATGATTGACCTTCCAATAACCCCGGTGAGAAAGAGATGCCTGTTCAGAGTATGTGTCTCCAAACATCCAAATATATCCGTCTCACCGTTCAATTAATGCCGCTTCAATATCGGAGTTCAGCACCACCCACCACCGGTTTCCGTGGCTGCTGTCGAGGCCAACTACGGTTTCACCTGCACATGCATCATCGAGTGAAAGGTTTTCTTCCATCTCTATAAAACCTAGTTCATAAGGCCTTTCCAGAACACACTCTGCGCTTGTAAACGGCTGCCACGATGCCCCGTCGTAATAAGCCAAAATTACATGATCCGGGTCTGTTCCGGGGGCACCATCAAACTGAAGCACGTAGGTGTCTGCCACGGCCGTTTCCACATCCCAGCTTTTTGTGGCAAAAGAAGGCAGAGTGTGCGGCTGAAACCCGGCCTCCAGCTTAGTGTACGAGGTGTGGTGTCCACTCGGTTAAAGGTGTTGTTTGTGCCGTCGAGAAGTCGCGCCCTGCTGCCATCATCCGCAAAACATTCATTGGTTCGGTAGGAAGCGTTGTACACCATTACAGGACGCGTGGTTTTTGGAATGGTATTCGGGTATACAATGCGTTCGTGCCCCTGAACCCAGATCACATCATGCTTCGAAAAGAAAGCCCTGATTTCATCCCACTGATCCATTAATAAATCGTTGCCCTTGGTACCTTCCACAATCATTTCACGGGTCTGTCCGTATTTGGCGCCGATCAGTCCGTCGTGGCTGCCGATAATGATGTGATCCACCCGGTCCCTGTACTCCTCCACAACTCCCTTAATCCACTGAAATGCAATCGAAAGGTGATAGTATTTCAGCACAATGATCAGCACATTTTCTCTTACAACATAGTAGTTCAGATACTGTGCATCTTGCATATGAACCGCATCTGTGGGAATGAAATCTTTCATGTTTTCTATCCACTGAACGGTATAGGCAAAACTTCTTTCGTGATTTCCCATTAGCGGCAGAAATTCCATTCCGGCATCACGGTATTTTCCTGCTGTTCTCGACCAGTCTTCAAACTCATGGGGTGCTCCCTGATTAACCAGGTCTCCCACCGGAATCACAATGTCCACCCCCAGATCCTGAAACTTTTGCAGCACCGCATCCATCGGGTAGATCGAAACCATCTCACCGCTGCCCTGCGTATCCGGCAGCAGTCCCACACTGATCGGGTTGAACGTTTCGGCCTGAACCGGTTTCTTTGTGTCAGAAGTGAATCCCATTGCGAAGAGGCCAGTGAAAATCAGCATGATAAACGTTCGTTTATATCGAGTTATTGATGAAAGAAGCTTCATAGATTATTTTGATGCGTTTGGCAATTGAATGACCCGTTTATTACCGATTTTCCCGACAGTCAAGTCAGAATTAAAAAGTCCAGGGTTGTAAAAACGAACGCTGCCAGGACCAAATGGCGCTGACATGTTCTCAGTTTCACGTTTCAAACACTAAACGCATTTTTAACTGTTGATAAATATGAAATACTGCTCAATCTGAATATCTTGACGGATCAACAACAGACGCTGCAATGTATCGGTATGGCGTTTTATCTTCTCTCAGGTCGTGATTCCAGTAGTAGATTATCACCAGTTTACCATCCTCCCGCTGAACCATCCGCGGATAACCGATGTCGGCATTGGCGCCGTCGCCATAGCGGACCGGTATTTCGTGTCCCCAGTTTTCTCCGTTATCAGAGCTGATGCGCATCGCAATTCTGGATCCGTACCGGCTACGATAGGCGTAGGCAACGGCCAAGCGCCCGTCCTCCAACTGAATCATGTGAGGTGGAGCTCCATAATGGCCGGTGTCATTTACCGGTGCTGTGCTCACTTCCCAGGTTTCACCGTTATCGTGCGAGCGATACGCCTTTACATAATCTCTGACCGGGTCTGCTTCTCTGACCCTAAGTACTGTTAAAAGACCCGAATCGGAGAGGCGCACCGTGGAAGGCATAATCTCAAAACCATCCGGTTCAGGCCCCAGCCACGAAACACGCTCCCAGGTTACGCCGCCATCCGTCGTCCGGGCATGCAGAACCCGGCCTTCTCTTCCGTTTTCTTTGGCGGCGTTGTGAAAAGCACTCAGCTCCTGCGGACCGTTCACCAAATAGTCGGTCCGGGTACCGATTCCGTACGTATCGAGATTTGGAAACTCATACGGCCCGTGCCACTCATGGCCCCGGTCATTTGAATAGTAAAAAATAGATGGGCCGTCGTGGTAGTTATATCTCATCCAGGTGATGATAAAATCGGGATCCGTAAAATCTGCGATAGGTTCTTCGAGCGGGACAGGATCCTCGGCTTTTTCTTCAGGCAGGTTATTGTCAAATGCCCAGCCTGTTTGTCCGAGTTCATAGGCATCTTGAATTGTCCAGGTTTCTCCCCCGTCCAGGCTCCGTGCATACCTGTTTCGAGCCGAATCCCGGTTGTAGGTATGAAAGCCATCGGTTGTCAGATGCTCGGCCTCCACAAAACCGACCAGAATCTCATCACCCCAGTTCCATGCTGCATTATTGGCCGGCCACCCGGCAAAACGCCCCTCTTCGTAAAACACTTCAATATGCCGGATTCCATCCCAGGATTCATCCGAAGATGATGCGTTTTGAGTTTCAGAATAATTATTGGAACAGGCCATAAACAGTGCGGCCGATGCAATTGTCAATAACTGATTTTTGGACAGGACCATAGTACTTTTTCTCGGTTTGTTTCTGATTTTAATAGTTTTTGTAAACGATTACACTGGCATATTGAAAAAATAAAAACGCCTTATGATTGTCAATTTTATTTTTTGATAGCGAGCAGAAACCCGGTTAAAAAGATAACCAGAGTTCCCACCACAATTGTAAGGAAACTATGAAGGGGATTCTGCAGGTTTTCGAGGGCGCCGGAAAAATAGACCGGTGAAAGACTCATCCAGATGATCACCAGCAGCCCCAGCACAACCCCGATAGCGGCTTGCACATTTTCCACTTTCCTTGAAAAAAATCCAAGCAGAAACAGGCCCAGCATCCCTCCGCTGAAGATTCCTGCCAGGTTCCACCAGATATCAAGTGCACTTTCCACCTGGATGATGTAGAACGAAATCATCACACCGAGTACACAAATCAGAGCCGAAGCCAGATAAAGCACCCGGACAGACTCTTTTTCACTCACATCTTTTTTATAGCGCTGGTAGAAATCACTCAGGATCACAGTTGCCCCGCTGTTCAGGCTCGTGGAGATGGTACTCATTCCCGCTGAAAAGATGGAAGCGATCAGCAGGCCTGTGATCCCCACAGGCAGCCCGTTCACAATAAAATAGGGGAACACGCTGTCGGACATGCCCGTCTCATGAAACTCAGCGGGCAGCAGATCCGGAAATACCTGATAATACACGAACAGCCCGGTTCCGATCATGAAAAAGAGCAGCGAAACCGGAATGTAGAGCAGGCCTCCGCCAAAGGCTGATGAGATCGCTTCTTTCTCATTTCTTGCGCTCATGTACCGCTGAATGTAGTTCTGGTCAATTCCATAGTTCTGGAGATTGATAAAAATCCCATAAATGAACACCACCCAGAATGTGGATTCAGTCAGGCTCATTCCAAAACTTCCCAGGCTGAATTTATCGTGCAGGGCGGCAACTTCGAAATACTGGCGGGGCCCTTCCGGCAGGGAGAACATCAGAATACCGAGGGTAACCACAGCCCCGGTGATCAAAATGATGGCCTGTATGGCATCGGTCCAGATCACCGCTTTGATTCCGCCAAGAATGGCGTAGATCATCACGCTGATTCCTGTGATGATAATAATTAGCCGCATATCCCAGCCAAGAATTACATACATCGGCAGAGCAAGAAGATAGAGAATCACAGCCACTCGCATCACTTGTGTGAGCAGCCAGAAAATAGCAACGTAATTTTTAGCCCAGGGACCGAACCTTTCCTCCAGGTAGGTATATGCCGACGGGCTTCCCACACTCCTGTAGAGCGGAATAAAAAATTTGATCGCCATAAAGATCGCCACCGGGATAGAGAGGCTGAACACAAAAGCGTTCCAGTTTCCGAGAAAAGCCGCTCCCGGCAAAGCAAGATAACTGATACTGCTCACAAACGTTGCAAATATGGAAAGCCCGATCACCCAGGCCGGCAGGGTGCCTGAACCGGTGGAGAAATCCCGTGACGTTCTCTCCTTCCGGTAAAATGAGATTCCGAAGAGCACAATTCCGAGCAGGTAAACCACAAAAATGACAACATCAACAGGATTCATAAAACAGGCTTCTTTAGGTCTTGCATTGACAATTTAGTTTGTAGGGCCAGATCAGCAATCGGTTAGACACACCCCTGGAATCAACTTTTTTTGATTCCGTCTGCTCTCCCTGAAGCGCCCGGGACAGGCGAGAGGGGAGTTCGGATACATTACTTTTATTTAAATTGATAACCATTATTCATCAGCAGAAATCGTAAAGGTTCCGTTTTCGAAGGTTGCGGTGGAGTACCGTTCATCACTAAAGAGAAACTGGGCGGATCGCACATAATCTTCATCAAACATGATGTGTCGCATGGTTGATTTGTTGTTGTGGGAATAGCCAAGATGGATTATACCGTCGCTCGCCTGAATCATGTATGGATAATCGTACCGGCCTGCAAGATTCGTTTCCACATCTACCCAGTATGGCCAGGAATCCCCGCCGTCTTCCGAAAGGGATACACGCAACGGAGTGCGCGGCGAGTTGAATGTGGGATTGTGGGCCATCAACAGGTTGCCGCTGTCCAGTTTGATCAGGGCAATTCTCGACCATGGATTCGGGAGGTCGTTTTCAACCGGATCGCTCCAGGTTCGCCCGTAATCGGAAGACCGGGTTTCAAGTATACGCCCGGAGTAGCGAATGTAACCCAGCAGCTCTCCCGGTTCGAGTTCAACCGCCGATGCCATGATTCCCGGCCGCGGCCAGTCCACCGGATCAGATGGATGAACCTTCCACGTTTCAAAACCGTCATCAGAGATCATGAATGCCACACCGTGGGGTGAACTTTCCTGGTAAACAGGCAACATCACTTCCCCGTTGCTCATCTCTACCGGATTGGTACCGAACATCCAGCCCCACTCCTCACGGAGCGTTCGTGGTTCCGACCAGGTCCGTCCGTTATCTTCCGAAGTGATCAGATCGAGCGTGGAATCCTCGTGCCCGAGTCCTTCCAATGTGGTATAAAACAGGTAAAGAACTTCATCGTGAACCCATAAAACGGAATTATGAATTTCAACCGGATCATCCCGCTCCATCACCTGCGGTTCAGTCCAGTTTTTTTCGTCTGAATCAAATCGGGATAAAAATAGCCGGCTTGCCGGATTTTCACCCCATTTAGTCTCGGAAACAGGCCCTTCTAAATGCTGTGCATTAAACGAGAATAAAATTTGCCCATCGGAAAGCTCCACAAGCGATGCGGCGTGAGACCCTGCCAGTGTTTGATTCGGATCTGCCGAAAAAAGATCATGTCGCAGTGCATAGCCCGGTTCGCCCTCTTTTACCCACGCTTCATTAAAATGAGCCCATTTGATGGTTCGGTGCCGCTGGGGGCGGTCGTTGTAGAAGTGGCTGTACACCACATGTATGGTTCCGTCTCCGGCCTGAATCACTGCGGGATAGTGGCTTGTGGTGGCACCTTCGCGCCAGTCGAATTCGAGAATCCGGGTCCACCGCCAGGTTTCTCCTTCATCATCGGAAATAGAGACGGCCAGGCTGTGGCGTCCGCTTTCGGTATTATTGTATACCATAAGCCAGTTCCCGTTGTCGAGGGTTACGATGTCGCTGCCGGAACCAGGGTTGGGAAGTTCTGAGTAGGTAACCGGACTCCAGGTTTCTCCGCGGTCGGCCGAGCGGCTGGTGTGCATGCGCTTGGGCGGCGGGCCGTTGTCGCGCATATAGATGACCAGTTCACCGTCCGATGTTTCCGCAATACCGGCCTGAATGTTGCTGTTTCCGATAATCGGTTCGCTGTAGGTCCAGGTTTCGCCCCAGTCATCGGTAATCGCCATGAGTGAATTCCAGAAACCATCGGAGTAGAGCGGGAGAATCAACCGCTCATTGCCTAGAATGACCGGTTTGTTGTAGGTCTGCCAGCCAATACGCCGCATCAGCGGATAGCCGAGGTCGGCATCGGTGTAGCTTCCGTCTTCATTGTAAATACGACCGCTGCGAACCAGGTGCTGCCCTTCGGCACGATAGATCATCTCCTCCACACGTTCATCAAACCAGGCACGACTGCCTCTCACCGTTTCATCGCCGGGTAAGAATGAGTTGATTCGGTCCAGATATTCTTTGTATTCCTCGGTTTTGGATTTTACCGCCTCTACGAAGCGGTCTCCGGGCTGCATTCCTCTTTCGGTTTTATCGCCGGGTTTAACGAGAAGAACATCCTGCCAGTCCCACTCGGGCGGACCGCTTTCCATTATATAATTTGTGCTGATGCGATATTTTGGCAGGGATGTTTCCCACTGATTGGCGATCACCGCGTACCAGAAAAGCCACAACCGTTCTTTGCCATCTATGAACAGCACCGGGTTGATATCGGGGTATCCCTTGGTATTTGCCATTTCAAATGGTTCTCCCCAGCTGTTTCGCTGCTGACTGAACCGAGCCCCGCGGATACACACATCATCGGCCCAGCGTTCACCGGTCCCTTCAAACCAGGCAGCCAGCAAATCTCCGTTCGGCAGATCCACGATGGTACCTCCGTGCGTGTGAAGATCGATCGGATCAAATATTTCTGCCGATTGGTAAAATGGCTCTGAAGAATCTGTGGTGCCCTGATCACTTTCAGCCTGGCAGGAAGCCAGTATCAGAAACAAACTGAATGTAAAGGCTGTGGTAACCGGGTTTGCGATGATACTGAAAGATTTATCACCGATCAATTTTGTGATCAGGGGGTGTGTTTGAGTTGAGTAGTTCTTGTAACTGAAGTTCCCATTTCTTCTCTGAACTCCATCAGGCATTCCCCCCGGATTTGCACATTGACGTCGGCTGTCGCGCATACCCTTTTCCCTTTTCGCCTGTCCCGAGCGCTTCGGGGAGAGTGGACATCTTTGGCTTTCTCTTAAATAGCAGTGCAATAAATCCGGCGAAACGTTCGATTTTATGTTTTCCATTCATCCCCCAGGTCTTCAATCGCTTTTTGAATCATTTTTTTCTCTTCGGCTGAGTGTCTTTTTCCGGGAAGGGCCATTTCATCACCGCAGATTCCCATCACCGAAAGTGCACTTTTTACCCCCTGCAGGTAACTTCCCGGAGAATTACCGACGGAGTAGATTGTCGAGCTTACCTGCATGACGATTTTCTGAAGCCGTTCCATCTCATCAAAATTTCGCGACCGGGCCGCTTCAAACATCTCCACATAAAGCTTCGGGAACATATTGGCTCCGCCGTTCACCCCTCCGTGAGCCCCCGATAAAATGGATTGCATCAATAGCTCTTCGGGACCCACCAGGAGTGAGAATTCCGGGCGATGTTCCATCAGCCCCACAACTTTCTGAAAATATACCAGATTTGCCGAGCTGTCCTTAAGGCCGATTATATTTTCGTGTTCAGAAAGCTTCAGAACACTTTCCGCAGCAATGTTTATTTTGGTATGGGAAGGCATATTATATAGAAAAAGCGGCAGCGGAGACCGGTCTGCAAGGACACGAAAATAATCGGCCAGCTCAGACTGACTGTTTGTAAAATAGTACGGTGGAGCCGCTACAACGGCATCTGCCCCGGAGGATGCGGCTTTTTCAGCCAGATTCACACTTTCCGATAATGACGTGTCCGTAACGCCTACCAATACAGGCAGGCGTTCGTTTACCTGATCGCAAACCCGCTCTGTGATTTGATAGCGTAATTTATAGCTGAGGGAAGGCCCTTCTCCGGATGTTCCGAGAATAAACAGGCCGTGAACGCCGCCCGAAATCACGTGTTCGATGAGCCGTTCCAGGCCGGGCTGATCCAACTCATTTTGTGTAAGGAGTGGAGTGATGACGGGTGGGATAATTCCCCTGAGTGGATAGCCGGCAATGTTATGCTGAATCTTTTGCAATCTAATCTTCGTATTTTTTAACTGTGAATCGAGGGATTAATATAGTTTTTTCGAACTTTTATTCACTACCCAATTCCGCCTCTTCATCTGATTCGGTTTCTATTGCAGGAAGCCATGGTTCTGCCATCCTCACCGGGCTGAAATCGGTATGAGGGGTCCGGGGATACTCATCAAGAATCTGTCCGTCTTCATTGATTCATTAAGAAATATTTCCTTCCATATGACCCAAACCCCCATTCTTTATCAAAAACAAAAACCCTATGTAAATGTAAACGTTTACATTAATGATAATATAGTCGGCCGTTTCTAACTTATCAAGAAAAAATTCCATCCAGATTACGCATGGGGTCAAATGAGGTGAATTATTTATATCTCTGTATCCGGTAGTTACGCAGAGGTTTTTCACCATTATGTTTTCCAGCGAAAAAGAAAAGAATCGTTACGGCTTTAAACCACCACAAGAATTTCGTATCACTAATTCTGTATTCAAAACAATATTCATAATACTCGAATGAGGGTTATTCAGCCTCTTGATTAATAGTTCCGCGGCATTTACTCCCAGTTCATAACCCGGCTGTTTTACTGTGGTTAACGGCGGAATTAATGCCTCCGCCCACGTGGAATCGTCAAATCCTATTAACGCTATATCGTCCGGAATTGAGATCTTCCGCTTATAAAGCTCTTTAAGACATCCCAGGGTCATCAGATTGTTTGTAGAAAAGATAGCGGTAGGAGGTTCATTGATAGTCAGAAGTGCTTCCGTTGCTTTACGCCCTCCGGACTCCACATAATTGCCATATGTAATCAATTCATCAATTATGGGTACGCCCGCTTCATTCAATGCTTTTTTATACCCATGAAACCTTTCCTCTGCATTGCTCAACCCCTTGATTCCATTGATGATTCCTATCCTGGTGTGACCAAGATCAACTAACCGTTTTACGGCCTTATACCCCCCCTCTTCATTATTTATAGCAACTGTATCAACATTTAAACCTTTTGGATGTCTGTCAACCAGAACCAGGGGAAATCCGTCAGATACCAACTTATCATAAAATTCGGCATTCCCTGTTGTTGGTACTAGTATGACACCGGATACTTTTTCAGACAACATGGAGTTGAGAAAAAATTTCTCCTTCTCGGGATCCTCATTTGTATTGCAGATCATTAAAACGTGTTTATTCTTAAATGCAACGCTTTCAACTCCTTTTGCAACATTCGCGAAAAAGGGATTCTCGATATCAGTAATAACCAAACCGAATACCAGGGAATTCGTCGTTTTTACCCGCATCCTTCTCGCTACGTGATCAGGCCGGTAATTCAACTTCTCAACCACTTCCAAAACACGTTCAGCAGTCTTTCCCTGAACTTTATCGGAATTGTTTAACACGCGCGACACGGTTGCCGTAGAAACTCCAGCCGCCTCAGCTATTTCTTTAATTGTCATTTTGATGTTTCATTTTAATTAACCATGCATTCAATAGCATTGCTTTGAAAAATAACAATACTATTGAAAGTAAATTGTAATCGTTTACAGTCACAAAATGCAAGTTAAAGCGGCAAATTGTCGTGCTTCTTTTTCGGCACCCGGTCCACCTTGTTCTGACAGAGTTCAAATGCCCTGATCAACTTTTGCCTTGTTTCCGACGGCAGTATCACATCATCAATAAACCCGCGCGCGGCAGCCAGGTAGGGGTTGGCAAATTCCGAGCGATAGCGCTCTTCAAGCTCCTTTTGTTTCGCCTCCTGATCGTCAGTTTTTTCAATCTCTTTTCTGAAAATAATTTCGACCGCGCCCTTCGGACCCATTACGGCAATCTCGGCAGTCGGCCACGCCACGTTATAATCGGCCCGGATGTGTTTGGAATTCATCACATCATAAGCCCCGCCGTAAGCTTTCCGGGTGATGACAGTCATCTTGGGAACCGTCGCCTCACAGAACGCATAAAGTAATTTGGCACCGTGTTTAATGATCCCCCCCCATTCCTGGTCGGTACCCGGCAGAAACCCGGGTACATCTTCAAATACAACCAGGGGGATATTGAACGCATCACAAAAACGCACAAACCGTGCCCCTTTAACCGAGGCATCGATATCCAGCACCCCGGCCAGCGACAGCGGCTGATTGGCCACCACACCCACCGAACGTCCATCAAGATGGGCAAACCCCACCACGATGTTATCCGCATAATGTTCGTGCACCTCGTAAAAGGAGTCTTTGTCCATAATCCCCCCGATCACATCTTTGATATCGTAGGGTTTATTCGGGCTTTCCGGAACAATCTCGTCCAGTTTCTCTGCTTTGGCAGCATCGGGTTCCTTTGGTGATTTGGCAGGCACCCGTTCCTCACAGTTTTGTGGAATATAATCCAGCAGCTTCCGTATTTGCTGCAGGCAAACGGCATCATTCTCTTCGGCAAAATGAGCGACTCCCGATTTGATGCTATGTGCCGATGCCCCTCCCAGATCCTCGGAGGTAACTACTTCATGGGTTACCGTTTTTACCACATTTGGACCGGTGACAAACATATAGCTGGTGTTTCTGACCATAAATACAAAATCTGTCAGCGCCGGACTGTAAACCGCTCCGCCTGCACAGGGGCCCATGACGGCTGAAATTTGCGGAACCACCCCCGATGCCATGGAATTACGCCAGAACACCTCTGCATATCCACCCAGGGAAGAAACGCCCTCCTGGATGCGGGCACCCCCGGAATCATTCAGCCCGATTACCGGCACGCCGTTTTTCATCGCCAGGTCCATGACCTTGCAGATTTTCTCCGCATGTGTTTCAGATAATGAGCCTCCGAAAACGGTAAAATCCTGGCTGAACAGGTACACCGGCCGGCCGTTAATTTTCCCATAACCGGTAACGACCCCGTCGCCCGGTATCATCTTCTTGTCCAGCCCGAAAGCAGAACTTCTGTGTGTGACAAATGCATCAATTTCTTCAAAACTATCCTTGTCCAGCAGCAGATCGATACGCTCACGGGCCGTAAGCTTTCCCTTCTCATGCTGTTTTTCAATTCTCTCGATACCGCCGCCTAACCTGGATTCTTCCCGCAGCTTTTTCAGTTGTTCGATTTTATCCTCTGAAGCCATAGCAGTTGTTCGTTTTCATCCAACCCAAATGAGTTGCAGGGTTTGAAATGCCAGTTAACAGGAATTGTTTAAGTGGATTTGATTTCCATGAAGAACGAATGCAGCTGGTCGGTAAAATCGACAGCAACTTCATCATACATATCGATCAGATTTCTGGAAAAAATCTCTTTCTCAATATAACGGGTAGCAGCTTTCCAATCATTAAATTCAGCAATTTCTTCGATCGCCTCTTCGAAAGCAGTCTCTGAGCCTTGAAACAGTTCTTTTACAAACCGGTCGGCGTTATCTCCGATCCAATTTTTAAGATCTTCCGCCCTGGTGATTGCCGGCCCTGACTCTTCCTCACTCACCTCCTCAATCGCTTCATTTTCATTATCTTCAAACTCATCCACTGCCACTTCATCGTCTTCAACATCTTCATCTTCCACTTCTTCCTGCATGAAATTTTTCCAGATATAGGTCTCCTCCTCATCCTCCTCGGGAGGTTCCGTCTCACTCAAAATGGAATCATCTTCAACGTCATTTCCCTGCTCAAACTGTTTTACCAGTTCAATTTCCTCTTCTTCGTCTGCATCTTCACTCTCAATGGCGTCTCCTGCAGCAGTATCAACCGCTTTTATATCATTTGTCCCGGATGGGTCGGGTGTCGTTTTATTTTCACTTGCGGCCGGTTCTACTGTTTCTTCTGATTCCCCTGTCTGTCCAGCCTCTTCCGATTCCTTCTCCCTGACATGATCCAGATCATTAAACATAGCATTGAATGACCTGGGTTCTTCTTCCGGCTCCTCTTCCTCATCGGTTTCCGGCTGATAAATTGCCGATTCATCAAACATGAACCGGCTGTGCAGGGGCACTTCATCATCTTCGTCCTGCGGGTCTTGCTTCCGGCTGATACGGGATATATCCAGGCCAATACCTGTCGGCTCTTCCTCTTTCTTCGGTGTACCGGAGCTTTCTTCCCCAAACAGGGATTCCATAAGCTCATCCTTCTCCGGGTCTTCTATTAACTCGGCTGATGAGAGCACTTCAATTAATCCGGACCTGGAAACAGATGAACTCATTTCATCAAATTTCCGGGCAAAACGCGGTCTTCTCTTATCCTGGAAAAAGATTCTCAGCAAATTCGTATCAATGGTATCGCCCATAAGCTCAAAAAGCGGCTCAAGCAGATGCGCCCAGTTTAATGCGTTGTAGCGACTGACCAGTTTTTCATCGACCGTGTCAATGATACGGTTGCATTGTTCGTAGGTAATTGCCTGCATATCTTTCCGATACAGGTATTTAACCGGTGCAAGTGCAAGATGTCTGTACACCACAACACGTTTAGATCGCTCTTCAAGTGTCTCCCTGTCCAGCGCCTTATCGGTTCCGAAGATGATCTCAGGGATCTTTTTTCGCGGCTGTATCAACATTTCCATGCAGTCCGAGACGGCCGATTCAACAACGCTTGGCGCATACGCCCCCGGCAAACGTGCCTCGGACCGTATTGCTTCAACAAAATCATCCCAGGCCTCCTGAACATTTCTGTTTTTCATATCCGCCCACTCCGTATAGGGCGGTACAATTGAATCGTCCAGGTTTTGATCCATTTCCACACCGATCCGGTCGACGATAAACGCCGGAAAATCTAACTTGCGAAGCTGATCGAGTCGAAAAAACTCTTTTTCCGTCGGCAGTCTTCTAATCAAATTTTTAGTAACAAGGTGAACTATTCTTTCCATAACCGGTCTTTTTGGGCGCAATCCATTGAATTGAATCGTAGCGTAAATTAAATATATTGCAAATTCAAGCTTAAGCCGATGATAACTTTGTAAGGTAACAAGGTTTGGCACCTCCTCAAAACATACCGAAACTGATTTCTTTAAATTTCATGGTTTTAACGGCTGTTAAGCTCCGAAAGTGTTCGCGGTCTTCCGCGACTTTTCAATCGGAAAAACTGATTGCGTAAGAGATGGTTAGAATGGCAAGATGTTACATTAATAAAGCATGGTGTTACATTTAACGGATTGTAGAGCAATTCCCGTGGCAGAAATAAAAATTGAGGGTTTCTTAAGCTGTTTTACCTGCTTACTTTCACTCATGGAAAAATTGGAAATCCATCAACTGACCAAACAGTACGGCGATCATATTGTACTGAATCAATTAACGTTTAAAACCGATTGCACTGTTTTGGGAATTGCCGGGCCGAATGGCTCCGGGAAATCGACTCTGCTACGCTGCATAGCCGGGTTATTAAAACCCAATAGCGGCCGCATATCGCTGGCAGTCGGAAACCGGAAGCTGACCCCGGCTGATTTAAATGGAGAAGTCGGCTATACGGCTCCCTATGTTGAGTTGTATGAAGGGATGAGTGCCACCGAAAATCTTCAGTTTGTACAGGATCTGAAGAGACACAAAAATACCGATACCCTTCCTGATATCGGGCAGCTGTTGGTACGCTGCCAGGCCAACTCTTTTTCTGATCAGCTCTATGGCGATCTTTCTACGGGTCAGCGTCAGAGGGTAAAACTGGCTGCTTCGCTGGTTCACGACCCGCTGCTGCTGTGCCTCGACGAGCCGGGGTCAAATCTCGATGCAGACGGGCGCAAGTTAATCGAAATCACCGTCGCCGAATTTGCCCGCCCCGAAAAACTGGTGGTCATCGCCTCCAATCAATCCGACGAACTGGACTATTGCGATGAATTGATTTCACTGGACAACCGGTAGAATATCGAATATCGAACAAGGAATGTTGAAGGTCGAAGGTCGAAGGTCGGTGGTCGAAGGTCGGTGGTCGAAAATTGAATATCGAAAATCGAATAATAATGAATGAATGTTGAATGCTGTGAAAGCAGGAAGTTAATTCCGGGCATCCCGGCTGTCTTTCCTGCTCCTTGCTCCTCGTTTCTTGCTCCTTGCTCCTCGTTTCTTGCTCCAGTGCGATAATATTTTAACTTTTATTTTCTAACTTCCATATCAACAATTGAACCTAAACCCCATTGACTTCCATGATCTACTATCCGGATGAAATTAAACTTGCAGAACAACTTTTAGACCATAGTGTGGAACTCAAAAGTGGAGAGAACATTTTTCTGCAGGCTATCGGATCAAATCCCATCGGCCTTTTGCGAGCCCTGGTCGAACAGGTCAGGAAAAGAGATGCCCACCCGTTCGTAAAAATAGAAGATCCTGAAATCAACCGGATGCTTTTGGAATTTGGAGATTATGCCTTTTGGGAGCGTCAGGCAAATGTCGATCAGCTGCCATTGATGAAACAGATGGATGCCTTCATTGGCATCAGGGGCAATGAAAATATTTATGAAAACTCTGCAATTGCCAAAGAGCAAAACAAAGCCTATTCAGAGAAATTTGTGAAGCCGGTTCATTTCAAAGAGAGAGTGGAAAATACCCGCTGGTGCGTGCTGAGATACCCGTCGGCCGCATTTGCCATGAACGCCAAAATGCCGACTGAACAGTTCAGAAAATTCTATTTTGACGCGTGTCTGTTCGACTATAACAGGCTTCAGCAGGCCATGAAACCACTGGAAGAGCGCCTTCGGAAAACCGACATGATTCGCCTGCATGGGGAGGGAACGGATATTGAATTTTCAGTAAAAGATCAGAACTGGATCCCGTGCTTCGGTAAAAGGAATATCCCCGACGGGGAGCTTTTCTCATCTCCCGTCCTGGAATCGGTCAATGGCCAAATCACCTATTCAGCATCCGTATACCAGGGAAAACCGTTTGAATTTGTGATGCTTAAGGTTCGCGATGGAGTTGTTGTTGAATTCGACTCCTCCAACAATGAAGCCCTCGAAGAGATCCTGGAAACCGACAGTGGGGCCCGTCAGTTCGGTGAGTTCAGCTTCGGGCTCAATCCGGTAATTGAAAAACCGATGTACGATATCCTCTTTGATGAGAAAATCTACGGTTCGAACCACCTCACCCTTGGAAACGATTACGATATAGCGCCCAACGGCAATGAGAGCAACATTCATTGGGACCTGGTCTGCATCGGCCCGGATGTGTACCTCGATGGCGAAAAAGTAAGGGAAGGACGCATTTATATCGCCGAAGACTTACAGGGACTGAACCCGGACCGGCTGCTGTAGCCGCAGTAGCTCATATTCCGTTTTGGGTCGCTATGCTATTGTTAATTAGTACGTGGTAGTTGCAACATAATAGCTGTTCAAATCAGAGAATGATCGTTCTCAGCTCAGCCGATTATTTCCAGGTATTCGCTGAATGAAACTTCCCCAAACCACTCGGAATTGATAAATCGAAGCAGCGCTGCAAAACGCTCAAGCGGGTTATACCCGACCTGGTGAGCCAGGACTTTACCATCCTTGTTGATAAACAGGAAGGTCGGGGTCGTCGAGACATTCATTTTTCTGGCAAATTCGCGTTCGGTCATTTCCTCTCCATTAAATAGCACTTTTTCCTGCGAATCAAGGTCAATGTTTACCGGGTGATAATTCCGTTCAACCAACCGTTGTATCAATGACTCCGGAAATATTTCCTCTTCCACCTGCCTGCAGATACCGCACCACTCTGCATGTACATAAACCATAATCTTTTTGCCATCCTCAACAGCTGCTTTTTGTGCCTCTTCTAGAGAGACCCAATCCAGCGAATCTTTATCCGCCTGGAGTGTACCGGCCGGCTTCAAAGCCAAAAGAAGTGCCAGCATCGTCAGGACCACACCTGTTTTCAGCGGTAAACGGTTTGAGTAAACCATAGGATTGTATTATTTGGTTATAGGTTTTTTAATGGGAGTCAGAATTTAGAATTCAGAATGCAGGAGTCAGGAGTCAGAATGAACCGATGTTTTTCATATTAAAGAATTTACGTTCATTCTTTATTGCAGATAAAAAGTAAACGAATTGTAATAATATAGTTGACCTTCTTCTTCTGTCTTCTGAATTCTGAATTCTGGCTCCTGACTCCTGACTCCTGAATACTTCCAATATTAATACTTAATGCATCCGTTTTATTAAAAACGAAAATTACATCCAAAAAGTCCTGGTAATCCTTTTTTACAACGAATATGCCTGATGCATGATTATCAGACGTTCCCGGCATCAGAAATATTACATAAATCTGTGAAATGTTGGTTTGACAACCGGTTCAGACAATATGCAACGATCTATTTCAAAAATCAGATGCAAAAGCATTTCGCCGTCATATATTCGATTCCATAACAAAAAAACCCGAACCCCGGGGGTTCGGAGTTCAGGCTTCAGATTTACGTCTATGTTAGATTTACGTCTATGTTGCTTATCAGGCAATAGCCGGTTCTTTCAAAGATTTTGCTTTTGGTAAGTCTATCTCAAACCGGGCTATGTTGTGAATATAATTAGTAAATGTAACATTGATAACAAGACTAACCAGGTCTACAAGAGCCTCTTCATCATAGCCAAGTCCGGTAAACTCCCGGAGAAGTTCCTCATCGGGATGCCCCTGTGTGCGCTGAATGTCGGCGGCTAGCCTGGTGAGCACCCGGTATTTTTCATCCGTATGATCTCCGGTTCTGAGTTGAAGGGTTTCCTCCTCGGAAAATCCATTCATCTTGGCCAATGCTGTGTGGGCGCTCTGGCAATACTCACAACCGTTTAGCTCACTGACGGCAAGAAATACCGCTTCACGTTCTTTGGCATCAAACCTGCCGTTCGCCTGATTTTGACTGAAACCCAGGTAGTTTTGCAGAGTGTTAGCAGAATTTCCTATAAAAGCGTATATGTTCGGAACCTGCCCGACCTTTTCCCTGAGGTTGTCAAAGATAGCTTTTACATCGTCATTTACTTCGTCTCGTGTTGGAATATTGTATTTCATGATTGTACCTTAATGTTTGGTTGTTCAAATTTACACCTCCAAGGTACAAGCCGGATCCGGACAAACCCATGATGATACTTCCCCACATTTTATCAATACTTCCCGGACTGAACCATTTTTGCTGATTTTCGAAATTCACTGGGACTTTGCCCGGTTTCCTTTTTGAACAGGCGGCTGAAATAGGGAATCTCCTCATATCCCAACTCATACGAAATCTCCTTGATGGTTTTGTCGGTATAAACCATCAACCGTTTGGCTTCCAGTATAATCCGGGAGTGAATCACCTGGAGTGGGGTCTGGTCAGAGGCTTTTGAAAACAGGTTGGATAGAGTTTTTGACGACTTGTGCAACATCTCCGCATACTCGCCTACACTTTTTTCTCCCGAAAATGCTGCTCAACCAGGATATTGAATTTCCTAATCAGTTCAATACCGGAATCTGGTGTCCGGCTGTTAAGGTGCTGCTCTTTGGCGAGCCTGGTACATTTGATGATCAAACGCTTTAACAACATCCGCAGCATCTCCTCCTGGATAGAATCCCTGGTCTGCATCTCATCCAAAAACACCCGGTACAACAATTCGAACTTTTCCAGCTCATTATTATTCAACCGAACAATGCTCATGCCTGAGGTTCCATAAAAAAGGAGGCCTTCACAGGATACTTCGTGATCGTTTTCGTGAATGCAGTAAAATTCGCGGTTGAAAATGAAGGAGCGGATTTCAGTATGGGTATCTTTGATTTTTATTTTCTGATTCGGGGTAACACAAAGAACATGATCTGTTTGAAGGCGGATGGGCAGTGCATCAATCTCGACATCCAGATCCGGCCCCCGGTTCCATATAATTCTAAAGGTCTCATCCTCACGATTTTTCTCGATAACATCCCTTTCATCAGTAATCACGAAAGATGCGCCCAGGCGGTTGTCTTTAAAAGTATGATTCATTACTTAAATGGTCTTCAATGAACTACCCCGTAGCAGAGCCATCGGGGTATCATTCAGATTGTTGTTTCAAAATGTTTTCCGGCCAAATAGGACGGGGAATTAAACCGACATTGATTAAAATTCTCTGCCTGATTTACTTTGCCAACACAGAATCGGATTGCATCATGAGAATCGTAATGGCAATCATTTCCCAGCAGGGATCTAAAAATTTGTCGCTATACAGAATCAACCGTCCGATGCTTGTTTGGACGGGCGCGTGAAAGCAGCTTCCTTACCCAAACTTTGTTTGGTTGATCAGGCTCTTGTAAATATTCACCATTTTCTCCTGGGAAACTCCCCAAAAGTACATCATGAAAACGATCAGGTTCGCTATATTCACTTTGAAATAGTTATTGTCTTTGTACTTCCTTGCTGAAACAATGACTTCTTTCGGGATGATTTTAAACTTTTCCCTGGCCTGAATTCGTTCAATCATATCAAAATCTTCCATAATATGATATTCCGGATTAAACCCGCCCAATTGTTCAAATAGCTTCCTGGTGATAAATAGCGTCTGATCTCCTCCCCG
>SKRC01000296.1 GCA_007118695.1 Balneolaceae bacterium
AATCCTGTGTAAAGGATCTCCATTTACAATGATCAAATCTGCCAGCTTTCCCACCTCGACGGAACCGAGATCTTCGTTGACACCCACAGCTTCAGCAGCATTTATCGTAGCAGTCTGCAAGGCCTGATAAGGAGTCAGTCCACCTTCAACATATAACCAGATTTCAGCATGTAAACTGGCTCCAAATGGCAAAAATGGTGAATCGGTTCCTGCAGTTATTTTCCCTCCGGAGTGTGCAATAACCCTTACGGTTTCCTGCAACTTTTCAAAATTTTTGTTATAAACTATGCCGGCAGTTCTGTCTGCAAGATTTTCAATATACTCCGGTGAGTGAAAAACATTTATTTGTTCATGGTTCAACAATTCATCATAAGCATCAGCCATCCTGAAAAATCCATCGTACATACCGATTGTCGGTGTCATACTCATACCGGATTCGTGAATCAACCGGACTACATCGTCATAACTGCCGTAATTGGCAGTTAATTTCAACGAATAGCCGCGGCGACTCGTCCCCGAGAGATGCTCCGTGGCATCAACATTGTATTTTACAGCCGGATAAAGCTCATGAGAGGAAACCGGGATACCCATACCATGAGCAGCTTCGGCAATCTCTTTCTGAATCTCATCGGGCATACGCACATAGGTTTTTATCAGGTCATATTCGAGCTTTTCAGCCCGCTCGAGCTCCATCCTTACATGATCAGGATCCGTTACACTATGCGCCAATCCATAAAAAACACGTCCTCCGTCTGTCAATCCTCCGGTAAAAAATAATCTTGGGCCCGGACGAGCGCCGCTTGACCAAGACTCTTTTCGTTCCAGGGAATCATAGGGATCTGACCCGGGATCCCGTACAGATGTAATCCCATATGAGAGCCACATCTTTCCAAGCTTTTCACCTGTACTTGAATTCTGATGGGAATGCATCTCAAACAAACCGGGCATAACTACATTATCCGATGCATCAATGACAACTTCATCTCCGTGCTCTTGATGCGGTCTGATATCCTTGATGCGGTTTCCACTGATCAGTATGTCGACATCCTCTACATAAACACTATCTATTCCGTTAAACAGCCGGCCGGCATGGATGATATAATCATCTTCGGGAATCTTCGTGTTCCACGTCAGATCAATGTTGATTTCTTTTGAACTTCCATCCTCAAGATGAATTTTTTTCAATCTGTCCACTGAAATATATACCAGGTTTTCCGAATCACCTGTCCAGCTTATGTTATCGGCAAGCTCATCCGTTATTTGTTCCGGACTTCCGGTTATCTCACCTTGAGAGTTTACCGGTACCGTCCAAAGTACCCCATCCTGCACATAGGCCATCTTGTTCCCGTCCGGTGACCAGACCGGGCCATTCTGATTTCGCATGCTGAGGGCATTGGTCAAATCCGGGGTAACAAATTGTGTGGATTCACTGTCAAGCGAAATGAGTAAAAATTTGTTGAACCCTTCACGAAATCGTGAAGAATGCCGACTCAAAGCCATCAATGCCAGTGTATTTCCATCCGGCGACCAGGTGGGTTTACCGGGGTTCCAGAGTGAGTTCTGTACCGACTCTATATTTCCGGTTTTTATGTCTGCGATATTTATCTCTCCAACCCCCCATTTTTTCCGATAGTCAACTGCAAGGAAAGCGATTTGCCGGCCGTCAGGCGACCAGGAAGGCATCGTAACTTCTTTGTCGGTTTGATCCGTTAGCAACCTCTCCTCTCCTGTTACCAAATCAAGAATCCACACCTCCATCCTGCCACCCCGGTCGGAAATATAGGCCAGCTTGTTTCCATCAGGTGACCAGTCGGGTTCCAGGTTTACATAAGGGTCGTCGGTAAGCTGGATAATTTCACCATCGATTTCCTGTATGTAAATATCTCCCAAAGCTGTGAATGCTACCTTTCTTCCATCCGGAGAAACCACTGGCCCCAGAATACCCAGCGGTGTTCGGACATACGCGTCATCAAAGTTATAATGCTTTCTTTCATATGAGGGGCGATGTAACGAAACCGTTGCTTCAAACGGAATCGTTTCGACCTCCTCTGACCCTATCGCTCCGGTATTGATATTTCTTTTTTTGATTTTTCCGTCGGCAGTATAGATAAAGGAGGAATCAGAAACCCAACTTGCTCTGAATGGAAAAAGATCTTCCTCACCAGGTGAGATTTTCTCAGCTCGGCCATCGGCTGAATTTGCCAGATACATATAACTGACATTGCTGCCATAAGCAGTATACAGAATCCGGGAACCATCGTTACTCCAAGACGGAGCTGCCAGGCGTAAATCAGTGGAAATTACAAGAGACTCTTTTCCGTTTTCCAATTCCAACTGATAAATACCCGGCTCCTCCCTCTGCGAAACAAATGCAATGCTCTTTCCATCTGGAGAATAAGCCGGATTGTAATCATTGGCATCATCTGATGTAAGCTGTTCAAGTTCACCGGTAGACAGATCAACCTTCCAGAGATCATATGTTCCGCTTCGATCCGAAGAAAAAACAATAGTTCTTCCATCAGGCGACCAATCCGGCTCTCTGTCGTCGTAAATACCATCTGTAATCTGTTGCAGATCACTGCCGTCTTTATTCACTATCCAGATGTGATAATTACCTTTTCGATAGGAATGAAACGCAATCCGTTTTCCATCCGGTGACCAGGCAGGTTCAAGGTCATCCCCCATACCATCGGTTATATCCGTTGCCTCTCCGCCATAAACCGGCATCGTCCAGATGGTGCCTTGCAACGCCATCGCTATAGAGCTGTGATCCGGTGACACAGAAACTGCCATATTAGTCCCTTCTGAAAGAGTAATTTCAATTAGTTCACTTTCAGAAATAGGATTAGTTCTATCGCAGGACAGGATGAAAACAATTATAGCTAGTGAATAAAATAAATAATTTTTCAACTGTTAGATTAATAATAAAATTTCATCTCAGGCAAACCGGTAATTTAATTGATTCATGGGTGAAAATCGAGTCAGGGCAACCGAACTCCATAACCTCATCCCTGGCTTAATTTATCCAAAATGGTAAAAGTTTTGATTAATACTTTGTTCTATTAAATTCACTGATTAAACACATTGAACCTGGATTTTAAACCATTATACTTGCCTTTGCTTTTACAACATTGAACAACCCCGAGGCAGAATCATCGGGGAATCAATTTGAATTCAATTTTTTACTCTTTCCGACCCCGATCCCGTCCCGAACGCTTTCGGGACGGGATCGGGACGAGGCCGGGGAATTAAACCATCTTTAAATTAAATCTTCCTAAAATCATCGAATGGGTCAATCAACTATTTTACACATTCATTCATTGTTAAAGCCGAACCTTTCCAATAGTTCTCTCAATTATGCATTTATCATTTGACCAGATCAACCTTACCCGTTTGCCGGATAATGAAACCGATTGGTTTTGTAACCGCATCCTGGCACTTTCCATAGTCATTCTATTCATATTCGGTTTCGCAGGATGTCAACAGCAACAAAAATCCGGCCTTCCTCCCGGAGATCCCGATAATGGCGGTCTTCTCTTGTCAGATGGTTTTGAAGCTGTAGTTGTTACTGATAGCATCGGGCCTGCCCGGCACCTGATCGTCAACGACAATGGCGATATCTATGTCAAATTAAGAAGATCCTACGACGATGGAAGTATTGTCGCACTTAGGGATACCAACAATGATGGCAAGGCAGATATCATCGAGAAATTCAGCGTATATGAATCCAGGGGGAATTATGAAACAGGCATTGAAATTTACGATGGGTATCTCTATTTCAGTACCAACCTGCATGTGTACCGATATCCGTTAATACCGGGTGAATTGATTCCTGATACCACCCGAAAAGATACTATCGTTATTGATGATCATGAACGCAGATATCATGCACATCAGACAAAACCCATTTCTTTTGACGACCAGGGGTATATGTATATTCCCTATGGAGCTCCATCAGATGCTTGCCAGATTCCAGCCCGGACTCCCGGCCTTGCAGGACAGGAACCCTGTCCTGAACTGGATAAACATGGTGGTATATGGCGTTTTTATGCCAATAAAAAAAATCAGGTACAAGAAGAAAGTCGTGCACCTGACGAACGGACACATCCGGTCGGAACAGAGTATGCAACCGGTTTGAGAAGCATCGTTGCAATGGATTGGAATCCGGTTGACGGACAGCTCTATGCTGTTCAGCACGGACGGGATTACCTTTTCCGGCAATGGCCAGAATTCTATAGTCGCTGGGACAGTGCAATGCTTCCGGCAGAAGAGTTTGTTCGTATTACCGAAGGATCGAATTTCGGGTGGCCGTTCTGCTATTACGATCAGATGCAGGAGAAGAAAGTATTGGGCCCCGAATATGGCGGGGACGGCAAGAAGGTTGGCAGATGCAGTGAATTTGATGATCCGATTATTGGATTCCCCGGACATTATGCACCTAACGACTTGCAGTTTTACCGGGGTGACCAGTTTCCGGATTACTATCACAACGGAGCTTTTATAGCATTTCATGGTTCAACAATCAGGGATCCTTATCCCCAGGCCGGATATTTTGTTGCATTTGTACCCTATGTGGATGGTCAATTCTCACACGACTGGGACGTATTCGCAAACGGATTCGCAGTAGTAGATCCGATCGTTAGTACAAGCGATGCAAAGCACCGGCCTATGGGGCTGGCTGTCGGCCCTGACGGTTCATTATATATCACCGAATCCATCAATGGAAAAATCTGGCGAGTAATGTATACCGGTGATAAGGAGAGATTCGGTGAACAACAATTGGCACGAATGGATGTTGAGAAACGCACTGCCAGTAATATCCGTACCCCCCATGAAGAAGAGGATAATCTTGAGCGCGATATTGCATTGGGTGGTGAAACAATCTACATAACCTACTGTGCTGCCTGTCATGCACGCGATGGCCAGGGTTCTCCACCACGTTTTCCACCAATCGCCGAAACCGAATGGGTTACTGGTGACAAAGAACGTTTGATTAATATTATTCTTAACGGAATGGAGGGTCCTATTATGGTTCGGGGAGAACTCTACAATAATCCGATGCCTGCACACGATTTTTTAAGTGATGAGGAAATCGCACAGGTTCTGACTTTTATTCGGCAAAATTTTGGAAATGATGCAAGTGCAATCACAGAAGAAGAAGTTCGAAATTTAAGAGAATAGGGCTACCTGTCAGAGTAGCTCGCTTCAACGGTGCTGGGGGAAAGGCAGACTTCTATCCTATCTGTATAAATTTCCATCCGGTAATTCCATTGAATTTTTTCAATTGTTTAACCACATTACAGACATCGTTACAAAGACAACTTGCAGCATGAGTTTTATCAAACATTGCCATTGAAGTAAGTCAATGTTTGATTAATGGGGAAAAGTCTCACGACTTATTGAGACTAAATTCAACGATTCCTGTTTATAACTTTAAAAAGGAGATATCATGATGAGAAATTTAGTTGTTACACTTATTTTCGGGCTAAGTATTTTGTTCATATACGGATGTGATGAGATGAGCCCTGTCACTTCCGATCAAGAGCTTTTGAACAGAAATGCTGATGCATCATCCGCATCCGTTCATCAGGCTGCCCGGCATGCAACTGGCGGATTCGAGGTATGGGCAGTCGATCAGTCGAACAGCGCCGGACTCGATCACGGCGGTGCGATCCATATCTTTGAAGGCGCGGGGCTGATGGGTGAATCTGCCTCAGAAAAAGAACCGCTGGAAGTAGTCGACCTGGCAGAGGCAACAACCGAACTTTGCCAGTCATCCACCGGTGCCGACCCGGTCCGTCCTCACATGCTGCTGTTTAATTCAGCAAATACCCATGCGATTCTGTCATTCGTAGTCAGCGGACACGTGGTAATCTACGATGCTGAAAGCCGTGAGCCACTCGACTGCATCCGGATGTCTGAAGGCGCCGGCGGAGCCATTCAGGCGCATGCGGCATTCCCGTCACCGGACGATTCTTATATTTTGGTGGCCAATCAGAACGGCAAACTCATGGAGCGCATCGATACCGATTATGCGGCAAATTCCTTCTTCCATAATACGGATGCCACACTGGATTTGGCGGTGGGACAAACCCCGAATGGCGAGGATCGTGAAGACCCGGAGCTGCGCCCGGACAACGCACCTATCTGTCCCATTATTGATTCTTCGAGCAAGTATGGCTTTGTTACCCTGCGAGGCGGCGGACTGTTTGTCGTGGACGCCACCGAAACGCCCATGGAAATTGTCGCGGAATACGACATGGACCATGTGGCCGGAAACGGCTGTGGAGGTATAGAAGCCGGCGATTCGATGTTTATCAATTCCGGGGGTGGTACACCGGCTAATCTCTTCACGTTCGATCTTTACCGCTTTCCCCTGGAGGGATACGACCCCGGAAATCCACCGAATGCACCGGAACGCAAAGTCGTGGCCTCATTGGATGGCGAGCGGGACAGTCATGGGATTGCAGTGACCAGGCATGAAAGGAATCTGTGGATATTGGATCGGATGGCAAACAGCGTGGAAGTTTTCGATGTGGCATCCGGTGATCATGTCAATACCATCGACCTGACCGGTCCGTTCACCATGAACCCATCCCCGGACCTGGCTGCCGTATCCCCTTCAGGCAACCGGGTTTTTGTCTCCTTGCGGGGACCCAATCCACTCAGTGGCGACCCGCATGTCGCAGAGGGTGACTCTCCCGGCATTGGAGTCCTTCAGGTTACCAACAACGGACGCAGCGGGGCGCTCAAAACTGTAGTGCCGATCAGTAACATGGTGGAAGAGAATGGTGAGATGATTGAAAGAGCCGATATTCACGGAATTGCGGTCCGGCAAGTGAGCCAATAATAGTATGATTTGATAGTGCTGATCTGCATGTGACTTCAAATTCTGGTGAAATGCTGATCTGCGACACATTGGGTCCAATATATCTGACTCCCTGGCACCATTGCTCTTGACGACTGTCCAATGTCCTCTTGTGCACTGCTGGGGCTCTTTTAGTGGCCAATGCAATTCAAATACCGGTTGTGTTCAATCATAAAAATATGCACGCTAAAGTTTTATGACAAATCTTATAACCATGTGATTTTTTTGCCTTTATTCGGAATTTTAACTTAATTGATGTAGTGCTGTGTTTACCATCTTTATGCATGGCTGAGTTTTGCTCTTTTTGTTCCTGGCAGTAAAAAACACCTGGTTATCGTTTTGCTGATATTTTAGGGGCGTCACGTACTTGCAGAATGGCGAATTGCCACACACGCATGGTTGAACACACTAGTGTCTTGTCAGCCATGCATTGTGGAGTAAATCGAAGGCATTTTTGCTCCTGGAAATGAGAAAATGATATAAATAGCCTTAGCTGCGTGCATTATTTTAATAGCAGTCAGGAGTAAAAAGAATCCCGACAGATATCGGGAGCCCTGCACAAGCAGGGTTGACATGACACTAAACGAACAGAATAATTCTCTGATGCTGGAAGATGTTTGTAACGGCATTTGATCTGCCTGTATTCCGAAGACCAAATCCTCCGTTATTGCCTTTGGGTTCCATACTTCCTGCCAGATCAAACGGAGAATGCTTATGTACTCGGTCAACAAACCGGAACCCGGTTTAAAGAAGTACTATCCGATTTTATTTGAAATAGGATTGATTGTGGTTTTAACCTCATTTATTGCAGGGTTACGGTTTGGTGTGGACAAAGAGATTCTCAGGGAGTTATCCATCAAAGAGGAAAAAATTCTCATTTTTTCAGACCAGAATGAAATTGGCAGTGGAGAAGAATTTGTTGAACTGCTTGCATCTGACCTGGGCAGCCAGCCGGATATCTCCATTCCTGCACCTCCGCGGACAAGGGTAGTTACCACTGCACCGGATGATGAAATTGTGGAAGATATGGATTTTGATTTCGACTCAGAACTTAAAATCAAGAAACCGGAGTATATACCGGTCCCGCTTCCATCCATTTTTACAAAAGTTGGTTACTTTCTTGGAGACCATCGCCTGAGTGATATCGAACCCGGCATATTAGCCGGCATGCAAGAATTGAAAAATGATATTGTGTATCCGGAGTCAGCAAGGCGAGCCGGCATCGAAGGCCGGGTATTTGTTCGATTCATTTTAAATGAACAGGGAAGGGTTGAAAACCCGAGAGTACTTCGCGGGATCGGTGGAGGCTGTGATGAAGTGGTTGTTGATGCCCTCAAAGAAGCCCGCTTTTGGCCGGGTATGATACAAGGACAACCCGTCAGGGTCAGGTTAACGGTTTTTGTTGAATTTCGCCTGATGCATTAAGCCTGCCATTTAGCGGGACGGACGGGAGCAGGTAAAAACTAAACTGGCAATTCAATGATTGTTGCCATCTTTCATCATCATTATAAACACCTGGAAATCATCGAAGCAGTAAAACCGGACAACAACAATAGTTATGCATTATGCAATCTGCTCTTCTCCTTGCAAAATCTCTTGATCGTTTGTATGAGGTGATCGAAGTTGCCCGACATGGCCTCCATTTGAATTGCTTTAATCTCCTCATCCGTCCAATTCTCTTTTTGTGCCTGCATACGAAACCGGCCAATGATTGTAATGGGATTGTTATCAACGGTTGCCAGATCTAAAGCAACGGATCTGCCTTCAACTTCCAGGCTGTTCAATACATCAATTACCTTCCCGGTTTGCTGTCTGTTTATATATAAACCGATATTTTTTTCTGACTCTTCAGGGACGGATATTGGTTTATTCATCGTAAAAATTGAATTTAAATGTCAACATTGAACATATATTATGTTATTAAGCACCCTGAACGAACCTGTCTAATTTACATGTAATCGGAAATAGCATGAATTTTGAATCTTTTGTAGCAGATTCCCGGCTGACTTTGTAGTAAAATTTATTATTTCACACTTCGTATCCTGTATGAACAGTTATGAACCGGTCCTCTTTGAACCGGAAAGCGGCAGGGATAGTGTAAACGTTGAGCCTTTTCCCGGTTTGCTTTGTACCGTCAGATCTCCTTCCATCAGTGCAGCAAGCTGTCGGCAAATAGCCAGTCCAAGACCGTATCCGCTCCCTTTTCCAGCAGATTCGGTTTGGACCTGCATAAATGGGCTAAATATGATCTCCTGTTGATCGGATGGGATTCCTATGCCCGTATCTGTTACATCTATATAGACAAATGCATCTTCTGTCCGGGTACTGATTGAAATCCATCCGCCTTCATCGGTGAATTTTATGGCATTGGTAAGCAGGTTCATCAGTATCTGCTGAAGCCTGTCGGGGTCAGCCATAACTTTAACATCGGATTTTTCACGCCGGTTGATTTTGATTTTTTTCATTTCAGCTTTCGGTAACATCATCATCACCGCCCTGATCACTGACTCTTCAAGAACGACTACCTCGGTATTGACATCAAAATACCCGGTTTCAAGCCGTGCAAAATTCAAAAAATCGTCAATCAACCTGTTCAGGTCCTTCCCGGCATGTTTTATCATGCCCAGGTATTCCGCTTCATCACTCAAAGCATCTCCATTCAATTCCTCAGAGAGCAATTCAACCAAACTGATGATCACTTGCAATGGGGTACGCAGTTCATGAGACATCATAGACAAAAACTTCTCTTTGCTTTTGCTGATTTCTTCAGCCTGTTTTTTAGCTTGCAATATCTGATTGACATATTCAGAGCGGCGTTGCAGTTGTACGATAATGCAACGGTTCAGAAAAACCCCGTTTTCTTCTGATCGCAGGGCATTAATAAGGACAGGAATTTTTTTCCCACTAGCCGATTTCATGGAAAGATAGACCTCTTCAACACGGTTTTTCAACTTGAGCAGGGGGTAGAGATGGGTTTGATAAAAAACTCCTGACCCCGGGGTGAAAACCGATTCAACGGATTGACCGGCCAGCTTTTCCATGCTGCATCCGATCATCTCACAAAATCTCTCATTCACCTCTCTGATCACTCCCTCATCATTAAAGGTAAGATACCCGCATGGTATACGATCCAAAAGTTGATCCATAACTATGCCTCATTTGTTTTTACTTCTCAAATATCCCTCTATAACACTAATCGTTTTTTCCGGATGACTCAGATGCGGACAATGGCCGGAGGCTGAAATCACTTCAATATCGCTCTTTTCAAGTTTACTGTGAACATATTTTCCTATTTCTACAGGTGCTATAGGATCATTGCTGCATTGAACGATCAGAGTGGGAGTGGAAATCTTCGGTAAATCATTCCGGTTATCGGATAAAAATGTGACTTCAGCAAATTCACGTGCAATGATGGGATCGGTCGAACAGAAACTCTCTTCCAGTTCTTTTGACAACTCAAGCCTGTCCTCGTTCTGCATAATTTGAGGAGCAAAAAAGTTGGCCCATCCAATATAGTTCTTATCCATCAGGGTAAGCAGTTCCAGAATCGTGTCGCGTTCATATCCCCCAAAATATTCCGGAGGAAAATTCAAATAACAGGGAGAAGGTCCTATCATAACCAGACTCTCAAATCTGCCGGGTTGGTCGATGGCAGCCAATGCCCCGATCATTGAACTTACAGAATGCCCGACAAAAATTGTCTTTTCCAATTCGAGCGCATCCAGGATATCAATAACATCCTGTGAATACCCCTTCAAACTGCTGTAACGCTGCGAATTGTAAGCCTTGACATCTGATTTTCCCGAACCTACATAGTCAAACAGCACCACTTTGTAGTCATCTTCAAACGCCGGGGTTACGAATCTCCACATATTCTGATCGCATCCAAAACCGTGTGCAAACAGAATTGATTGTTCACCTTCTCCGTAAATCTTGACATTATTTCTGGAGAGAATTCTATTTTCCATGCCGTACTATAAATAGACTGACGATCAGCAGCAACACCTGCCGTAAAATACTTTTTAAATGCTTCCGGGAAAAGTCAGTTCGTGTTGATGCCCAATCACTTACCAATCAAGAGTGGCAGTAACTCTCAGCCATCATCATACATCTTTCTTGTTGAAAATTCAACAATATTTTCAGACAAGTATATCTTATTACAGTATTCATCTGTAACCGCCCTGAAATTCCGGTGAAATCTGATCACCCTGGCAAGAGTCCTTGCAGATAAAAGGAATGTGATAGCCTGATCGTCTGTTTTTGTTTTTTACGTATCAGCTTTATATATAATCTGATGATATTCCTGTGAAATTTCCTGAATTTGTCCTTGATATTTGTCCCATGATAAATATAGACAGTCTCTGAATTGAATTGGTCAATCGATAATATTCAACCGACAAGATGATATGAAAAACAATGATTCCGGCATGAACCGACGTAGTTTTCTGTCAACTCTCGGGGGGTTGGCCGCCTGGGGAGGCCTGGCGGTATCTGACCCACCGTTATTCGGAACTGCAACTGTTCGGCCCCGGTTGGATGAGATGCACACAAAAGCGATACCCTCATCCGGCGAGGAGATCCCGGTGATTGGCCTGGGCACCTACATCACTTTCAACGTCGGGACCAACACCCGGCTTCGCAACAATTGTGCTGACATCATGGAGGCCTTTTTTGAACGGGGTGGCGGTATGATTGACTCCTCTCCGATGTATGGCAGTTCGGAGGAGGTTATCGGTTATGGGTTGGATCGTCTGGACAGTGCCGAATCGTTATTTTCGGCCACCAAAATTTGGACACGCCGCAGTTCACAGGGTCCCGTTCAGATTGATGATTCGCTTGATCTGTGGAGGATACGGGAAATCGACCTGATGCAGGTCCACAATCTGCTGAACTGGCAGGATCACCTGGAGACGATCCGGGAGTATAAGGATGAAGGAATCATTCGCTACTCCGGAGTAACCACTTCGCATGGACGCCGTCACCGCGAGCTGGAACAGATCATGCAAAACGAGTCGGTTGATTTTATTCAGCTCACCTATAATGTCCTGGACCGGCAGGCCGAAAACCGCCTGCTTCCCCTGGCAAAAGATCGTGGTATCGCTGTCATTGCCAACCGTCCTTTCCGGCGCAAGCAGCTTTTTCATCAGTTCGGGAATGACCCGCTGCCGGATTGGGTATCGGAAATCGACGTCGAAAACTGGGCGCAGTTTTTCTTGAAGTTTATCGTCTCTAATCCGGCCATCACCTGTGCCATCCCCGCCACGTCCCAGCTCGAGCATCTGCATGAAAACATGGGTGCCCTCTACGGCAAAATGCCCGATGAAGAGCAGCGCCGGCGGATGGCCGAATATGTGGAAAGCCTCTGAGAGAAAGCCTGTGAAAGAATGCCGTTGAAAGATCTGAGAAATTTATTAGCAGGTGAACCGGATACAGATTTCCCCTCGAGTCTCACCAAAACTGTATAACTTGTGATAAAAACCTTCCATTCTGTTACATTGTATTGACTTACAATCTACCTATTGAACCTTCGCCATGCTGCCATTTTCATTTGAGAGTCTGTTTGCGTTTTTCGGAGAATACAACCGGTCGGTCTGGCCGGCAGCGATCATTGCCAATCTGCTTGGGGCCGTCCTTCTCTACACTTTTTACAGAAAAGCCGAAACGAAACCACGCCTGGTTTTCATCGTCCTCGGCATGGCCTGGTTGTGGGTTGGAGCTGTCTTTTATATGACCCACCTGGCCATGCTGTTTTTTGCCGCACCCTACTTTGGCGGGATATTCCTGTTGCAGGGATTGATATTACTCTGGACGGGATACTCTCGCAGTGAAATTATTTTCCGAGACGGACGGGATTATAAAGGGATTGCCGGGTACATGTTTATGGTTTTTGCACTTTTGATGTATCCGGTAGCAGACGGGCTTCTCGGCACCGGATGGCCTGACGTGCGCTTTTTTGGCATCGCCCCCGAACCGACCATTCTCTTTACCCTGGGAGCCCTGATGCTGATACGGCCGCAAGCTCCATTCAATCTGCTGATACTCCCCATTATCGTCAGTTTTGTCACTCTCTTTACCACCTGGGTTTTAGCAATTCTTCAGGATTGGCTGATCCCCTTCGCAGCTATAGCCGCGATATTTTTCATCTATGGATATGATGGCGGAGTTGATGGCGGAAAAAACAGTGAATATATCGGGCAGCAAAATTTGAAAGGGTGATACTGACAAGGATTGAGGGCGGGGTATATTTTTTGTTTAACGAATAAATACAGATCGCAGGTTAACACGGTGACATAGCTCCTCTAGTGTATTTACCGCACAGGTCACCAGGTGCGCAAAGTTCTGAATTTTTTTGATTTAGCTCGTATTTTTATATTCCTGATTTAGTAGTAGTGACCCTTGCAGGTTAACTGATTGACGAATTAATAGTTTTTCAGGTTGAAGACGCTAAAAAGTTCCTGATTGAAGGGGTAATAAATTAACCAGGTCGGCGGCGCGAAAAAGTTTTTGATTGACGGAGTAATAAGTTACCCGGATTTGCGATAGGATATAATTATTGACAGATAGTGTAATACGTTAACAAGAGTGGCTGTGCGATAAAGATTTGATTGACGATGGTAAAACCGTTTCTTACAGAAGAAACGCAAAAACGCAGTTCTGCCGTGTTGAAAACAATGAGACTACCGTGATAAAAATAATAGCGTGATGAAAATAAAAGAAAGTGAGTGAGATTTGCCTGGCACACTTTTTATTGAACACTTTCGGAAGGAGAGCTTTTGCTTCAAGCAACTCCTGATAACATACGGCAGACCCACCCACCCATCCAAATTATTTTTTGATTGTACGCTTAACAGTATATTAATGATAAGTAATACTAAATTAATATATGATTAATATGCAATTCCGCTCCGCAGAACTCTCTCAAAGAAAAGACTTCATTTCGTTATTCGATAGCCCCTAGTTCATTTGTTCGACATCCCCCGTTCAACATTCAATATTCAATATTCGATATTCGATATTCGATATTCGATATTCGATATTCCCCTGCTCCTTGATCCTTCACAATTTTTAACATTGCAAAAGAATTCAGTATTTCTAACTTATCACCGTCATATGCGCTCCCCCATCTTTGATCCGAATGGGAGCCAATACATTTACAACTTTATCTAATATTCTCTATATATGAAGAATAAGAGCTACCCATCGAATCAAAATTCAATTCCTGTGATGAAGAAATTAACCCTGTTTGTCTGGCTGATGGTGATCCTTCCGGTTGCCGCTTGCGGACAAACCGAACCGGTGCAGGGACTGCATGAAAGCGCCCCGGATGTGCACGCCTTTACGAATGCCACCATTGTTGTGGCACCGGGTGAAGTACTTGAAAATGCCACATTGGTTATCCGCGGCGGTGTGATTGAAAATGCAGGCACCAATACAGAACCGCCTGCCGATGCCCGCATCTGGGATATGGAAGGTAAAACGCTCTACCCGGGTTTTATCGATGCCCATTCCGATGCCGGCATGAAAGACCCGCGTGTTGAACTGGACCGCGGGGATATCTCCTGGAACCCGCAGCTGCGTGCCCAGCTCAAAGCCAACAGTGAATATGATCCGGAGGACGATGGAAGCGAACAGCTCCGAACTCAGGGATTTACAACCGCATTATCCGTGCCGCCGCTGGGTATCTTCCGCGGGCAAGCAGCCGTTATGAGTCTCGGCAACGGATCGGTATCCGACCGTGTGATCCGGCCAGAAATCGCCCAATCCGTTTCCCTCAGGCGCAGCCCCGAATTTGGCTTCAGTTATCCGACGTCACCAATAGGCGCGATCGCCTTTATCCGTCAAACTCTCCACGATGCCGACTGGTACGAACGGGCACATTCGGTTTATCAGTCAAATCCGGAAGGCCTGAAACGGCCTGAATCCAACGCAGCCTTGAACGCTCTTGAAGAGGCCGTACGCGGCCGCCAGCCGGTTCTTTTTGAGGTGATCAGCGAAGAAGAGATGATGCGCAGCCTCAGAATAGCCGATGAATTTTCTATCACCCCCTGGCTTCGCGGAAGCGGGCATGAATACCGGATCCTCGATGTGCTGTCTGATAGAAATCTCCCCTTGATAGTGCCACTGAATTTTCCTGATAAGCCTGAGGTTGACAGTCCGGAAGATGCCCTCAATCAAAACCTTTCCATATTACGCCACTGGTATCTGGCCCCTGAAAACCCGGCCCGCCTGGCCGCCGCCGGCATCGCCTTTTCACTGACCGCAGACGGCCTCGATAACCCCAGCCGGTTTTTGTTAAACCTGAGAAAAGCCGTAAAGCTCGGACTGGACCCGGTAACAGCACTTGCTGCACTGACGGTGAACCCGGCCGGGATGCTTGGAATCAGTGATACGCACGGCACACTTGAAAGAGGAAAAGCAGCCAATATAATCGTTGCCGACGGAGACCTGTTTGAAACTGATGCCAAAATTCTCGATGTCTGGGTTGATGGTGACCGGTTCAGAGTTCATGAACCCCTGACCAATGACCCGAGGGGAGAATGGAGAATGGTGTCGGCCGACCGAACCGTTGAAGCTACCTTGGTGGTAAAAGGCCAGCCGGAAAGACTTGAAGGGACCATCACCATCAACAACCAGGAGGTCGATCTCTCCTCTGCATCAGTCCGGGACCAGGCACGGCGATTCCGGGCAGATTTCCCGGGAGAACAACTGGATATCAACGGTTTGGTGCGAATTACCGCCTCCATATCCGGTGATGAACTTTATGGATGGGCGGAAGCCTCCGGAATGGATCGCATGGAATGGTACGGCGAAAGAACCGCTCCGGCCGAAGCGGATGAACGGGAACACCCCGACATCACACCCCGTGAGGTTCAGCTCACCGATATCCGCCCGGCAATGGAATATGGACGGGAAGCGCCACCTGAACAGCCTGATCACATCCTCGTTCGCAATGCCACCATCTGGACCATGGGCCCGGACGGGATTCTGGAAGATGCCGACCTTTTGGTAACAAGAGGTGAAGTGGTTGAAGTGGGACACAATGTGCAGGCCCCGGCCGGCACCGTTGAAATCGATGCCCATGGAAAACATGTGACGCCCGGACTGGTCGATGCACACCTTCACTCCGGTGTGGATGGAGTAAATGAGATTGGCGGTGCCATTGTACCGGAAGTTCGCATGGGGGATGTTCTCAATATCAACAACATCTGGATGTATCGCCAGCTGGCAGGCGGCCTAACAACCGCTCATGTGATGCACGGGTCCGCCAATCCGATCGGAGGGCAAAACCAGCACCTGAAAATGCGCTGGGGCCACCTTTCCAATGACCTCAAAATTGAAGGCGCTCCCCGAACGGTTAAATTCGCTCTTGGTGAAAACGTCAAACGCGTCGGCACAGACCGGTATCCGGAAACCCGGATGGGAACACAGCAGATCATGGCAGATCATTTCAGGGCCGCCCGCGACTACCAGACGCGCTGGAATGAGTGGGAACAATACGGTCAGGGAATTCCGCCAAGAAAAGATCTGCGAATGGAAGCATTGGTCGATATTCTTGAAGGCGATATTCTGATCCAGGCGCACAGTTACCGTCAGGATGAAATCCTGATGCTGACTCGTCTTGCTGAAGAATTCGACATGCAGATCAAAGCATTCCATCACGGAGTAGAAGCATACAAGGTTGCCCCGGAACTTGCAGAACACGGGGCCGGTGCCGTTGTCTGGTCAGACTGGTCGTCATTCAAGATCGAAGCCTACGATGCAACGCTTTACAATGCACGGCTGCTGTCTGAGGCCGGAGTGCTGACTTCACTCCATTCCGATAACAGTCAGATCGCCAGCCGGATGAACTGGGAGGCCGCAAAGATGGTCCGAGCAGGCATGGACAAGGAAGACGCCCTGGCCCTGGTGACAATCAACACCGCAAAACTGCTTGGCATCGACGATCAGGTCGGGTCGCTGGAACCGGGCAAGGATGCTGATTTTGTAATCTGGAACGGGGATCCCCTCTCCACCCTGACCAAGGCTGAACAGACCTGGGTCGATGGACGGAAATATTTTGACCTCGAGGATGACAGGGAACTTAGAAATGCTGTTGAGCAGGAGCGTTCGCAGCTTATTCAAATTATACTGGAGGATTGATTATGCAATCAGTCAAAAACCACCATTATCCAACTGCTGTCATTGAAAGAATGTTAAAATCAGATATTACCATGATGAATTTCACAAATGAATCCAATATCGGCAGATCCGGGCTGGAACGAATCAACTCCGGCTGCAAACAACTTGGCAATGCCCTGCTGGTAACGGCCCTGGCGTTGCTGCTCTCAATCCTGGCTCTGCCTGCGCTGCATGGGCAGGTTCCGGCTCCCTCCCAAACCGATCCTGTTGCCCTGACCGGCGGAACCATTTACACCCTCACCGATGGGGTTATAGAAGATGGCACGATCCTGTTTGAAGATGGCAAAATTACGGCCGTCGGCACCGGGATCGACCTCCCATCCGGGACGAAACAGGTGGATGTTTCCGGTAAATATATATATCCCGGCCTTATCGACTCTTACAGCCAGATGGGGTTATATGAAATCGGGGCGGTCGATATGACCCTCGACATCAATGAGCAGGCGCGTATCAACCCGAATGTTCGTCCAGAAGTTGCCTTCAACCCGGAAAGCCGCCATATCGGTATAGCCCGATCGGGCGGTGTTCTGATCACGGTCACCTCGCCCGGGGGCGGCCTTATCTCCGGGCAATCCTCCGCCATGATGTTGGACGGTTGGACCTGGGAAGAGATGCTCTTAAAGCCGGGCACCGGACTGATTGTCAACTGGCCATCTCCCGGCGATGAAGATAATTACGAGGATGAACTGCGTGAGCTACGGGATGCATTTGCCGATGCCCGTGCCTATCGGAAAGCATTTCGGGCGGTTAAGGAAGGTGAGATCCGGCATCTCGATTATGATGCGCGGTGGAATGCCATGATCCCGGTTCTCGATGGCGATGTACCTGTTGTTGTCAACGCCAATTTACTCCGGCAGATCCAGGATGCCATTACCTGGTCGGAAGAAGAGGATGTTAAACTTGTGATTCTGGGTGGCCGCGACGCGCCCTATGTTTCCAATCACCTGGCAAGCAAGGATATCCCGGTCATTGTAACCACCGTACTAGCTTCACCGACCCGTGCCTGGGAAAGCTATGATTCGCGGTACAACCTGCCCGCTAGACTTCACGAGTCGGGTATCCGGTTTGCCATCGCGGGCGCTGCCAGTGCTCCCTATGCTAACCGTCTGCCATATGAAGCCGGTGCGGCTGCGGCTTATGGCCTGGATCCGGCGGAAGCGTTAAGGGCCATCACCCTGTCACCAGCCGAAATTTTAGGCTTCAGCGACCGGGCAGGCTCGCTCGAAGTGGGCAAAGATGCCACGCTGCTGATCACCGACGGCAACCCCATGGAGTACAGCACTCAGATCGAGCAAGCCTATATCGAGGGGCGCAAGATTGATATGAGTGATATGCACCGGCAGTTTTATGAAAAATACCGCGAAAAAGTACGCCAGGCGGAGACGAGGCGGTAAGGGCTTGGGGTGAGTGTTTGTGTAATTGCCCGTATTGCCGAACACCCCTCAAAAGCTGGCGCTGAACGCGACACCTTTATCTCCCCTTAGGGAGATAGTTGTGACGCGTTCAGCGTTATCCCGATCCGGGAAGGGGTGTTCGCAGGTTCAGCACTTCATCCTGGGGGGGGTGTTTGCAGAGAGGGACAAGAACCCAAAAAAGAATGTTTCCCCACCATTATTTGTTGCAGGATAAGTAGTTATTATATTGCTAAATTATAATTACAGAGACTTAAATAACCATTAATACAGGGAGTCATTATGGAAAAAAAGGAAGCCTATAAAAAGAAAATTGAAGCCCAGCTTGACGAATGGAAAGCCGACATCGACAAATTGAAAGCCAAAGCTGACAAAGCCAAAGCAGATGCCAGGGTCAACTACTCCAGGCATATTGAGGAATTGAAAGAAAAACAGGCAAAAGCCAGACAGAAACTGAAACAACTCGAAGATGCCAGCGAAGAAACCTGGGAAGGAATGAAAGCAGGCATTGAGAAAGCCCGGGACGAAGTGAAGAGTTCATTCAACAAATTCAAGGATAAATTCTGAGGTATCTTTCATAACCTGTATTATTCACCAAGCTCATTTTTGCACATGAAGCGTTAGACGACATGCTGTTAAATTTGCACGTTTTATGTGGGTTATCTTTTTGTAAAACAAGTGGTTAAAGCCATACATCCGGAAAAGCAGGGAGTAAATAACGCAGGATACATCCATCAGAAACAATGAACATTTCATCCCCGGAAATTGTAAACAAAAGAAATAGTTAACTTTCCAAATGATTGATATAACGTGACTTCATCTTTAAGCCTTGGGCGCTATGCCGGAATCAAAGTGCAGATACACTGGACATTCTGGTTCCTGATCTTGTTCATTGTAATCCTTGTGTACTCCCAGGAGGGCACATTCTCCGATGTTATATGGAGCACCGGGTTTATCCTGGCCCTTTTCGTATGCGTGGTACTGCATGAATTCGGTCATGCCCTCACGGCGAGGAGTTATGGAATCGGAACGCGCAGCATTACACTGCTCCCGATCGGGGGTGTGGCCAGCCTCAAGGAGGTTCCGGAGGATCCGAGGGCCGAGTTTATGGTTGCCATAGCCGGGCCGGCCGTTAATGTGGTCATCGCAATCATCCTCTATATATTTGTCCCCGTTGAAACCTTCCTGGAAAAAGATCCGGAAACACTCCAGGAAGAGCTGACCGGTATTACAGCCAACAATTTCATGTTCTACCTTTTTGCAGCAAATGTAGCCCTGGTTCTGTTTAATATGCTCCCCGCCTTTCCCCTTGACGGCGGACGCGTGCTGCGGGCTCTTTTATCGGTCAGAATGGGCCGCGTCAGGGCTACCCAGGCAGCGGCGGCTCTCGGGAAATTCCTGGCACTGACATTTTTCCTGATCGGTATATTCTACAACCTGATACTGGCGCTCATCGCCGTTTTCATCTATTTCGGGGCTGAATCGGAAAATGTGATGGTGATGCAGCTCAATCTGCTTAAAGGCTATATCGTACGGGATGCCATGATCACTCGGTTTACCGTGATCAGGCCCGACCAAACGCTGAACGACGTGATTGACAATATTCTGATGGGCACGGACAGGAATTTTGTGGTGGCCGACGAATATGGAGCCCGGGGCATTTTGCTGATGGAAGATCTTACGGAAGCGATTCAAACCAAAGGCAGACATGCACCGGTATCCCATGTGATGGATACAAATTTCAAGACGCTCAATCCATTTGATCCGCTTACAAATGCATATCGGGAACTCCGCAGTGGAAGTAAAAACTTTTTCCCGGTCCTCGAAGGCAATAAGCTGGTCGGTGTTATTGATATAGACAACATCAACGAATTTCTGAGGTTCAGGGCTTCGCTGGACTATTGATATCTCCGGATTCGAGGCAGCTATCACAGCAATTGCCCCTAACCGGTTTTTTTTCAATAAATTTTTCCCTCAGCAAGGCGAAGCTAAAATAGCATATCGAAGAAATGCATACAGGATCTCTGCAAAAAACGCTTCGGGCAAATAAAATATTCATCACTTTTTGGAAATCCTTTTTGATAAAAATGGTTATACTCTGCCCATCCGAAACCCTTTGAATCAAAACCGAATTGAATCGTGATTGAAGCCAGCCGACAGAATTACAAAATGATTGCGATCCTGATTGCAACGATTGCAGCCGGACTCCCCATCTGGACCCAGTCACTTCGACAGATCGACTTTACCGACCCAAACTTTCTGATGATTTGGATTGCCATCGGAATCGTCGGGGCATTTACCACCCTTTTGTTTGTAAACCTGAAAACATGGGATATGGTCACGTCCTTTATCATCGGGTATATGATCGCCGTTATTCTCCATTTTATCGCCGGGATTCTGATTCTTAACTTTATCCATGCTCAGCTGGCCATCTCTTTATTGATTTCGATGGGTGCCGGAATCATCTCTGGTATTACCGGATCGTACATCTGGATCGCTATCAAATGGAAAACAAGAAAATGATAGCTGGTGGCAGTAATGAGGACCCACTCGCAGGGACAACTCTTTCATTACTGTTAATTGTTTAGTGTTGACGGGAAATTCCATCATTCCTTGATCTTCGTGCCTGGTATTCCAGCCTTCCAATGTTATGATACCTGAAACAGTCCATATCACCCTTGAGGGTTTCCCGCCATCCCGGCCGCCTTACCCGGATCACTTTCCCTAATCACCATGCTTGGAAGATTACAATTATATCATTACTGTTAAGGGAGCTAATGAGTTATAAACGAAACTCTGATTCAATTTCTCATGGATGCCAGTAAATCTTTAAATTTTCTCAAGCCCTTCAATACAGAAATGAACTCAAAACTAACAACCATAACCGCAGTTTGCTGCCTGTTTTTATTATTTGCACCCGGCAATAATTTGATTGCTCAACATAGCCATCCCCACTCTCACAGCCATGATGATGATACCACCCACAGCCATTCCCATGCCGATGAGGGTCACCATCACCACACACACCTGCAGGTGGATTACAGTTTCCGGTCCGATGCCGGTGAATATGAGCCGCCCGAGCCGGATGATGAAGGCTACTATTGGTGGAAAGGCAATCTGCATACTCATACGCTGTGGAGCGACGGAGACCAGTTTCCGGAAGTCGTCTCGGAATGGTATTATGAACATGGCTATAATTTCCTGGCCTTGTCGGATCACAACATCCTGGCCCGCGGGAAAAAGTGGATCAAACCGACCGAAAACAGGTTTGCCCAAAGTGGCGGTGGCATGGACGTCTACGAGGTCTACCGGGAACGTTTTGGGGATCACTGGATCGAAACCCGGGGCGACGGCGATGATCTTGAAGTCCGCCTCAAACCTCTTCATGAAGTGCGTGCACTCTTTGAGGAAGCCGGCCGCTTTATCATGATCGATGCTGAAGAGATTACCGAGTCTGAACATGTGATTCACGTCAATGCCACTAATATCCTGGAGCTGATTGAACCGGTAACCGGAGAGAATGTTGAAGAGACAATCCGGCTCAATATCAACGCCGTTTATAATCAGCGGGAACAGACCGGCCAGGAGATGGTGCCACACCTGAACCATCCCAATTTCCGCCATGCCGTTACGGCAGAAGATATGGCACCGGTTGAAAACTTAAGGCTCTTTGAGGTGTACAACGGCCATCGGGGTGTGATCAATTTTGGAGATGAAGACGGGGCCAAAAACCTGGATAGAATATGGGACATCGTCCTGACCAAAAGATTGGGGGAGCTGGGATTGAACCCTGTCTATGGCATCGCAGTGGATGATGCCCATCATTACGAAGACAGTGAATCGGATGTAGCGCGGCCGGGCCGCGGCTGGGTAAAAGTGCGCTCCCGATACCTCACCCCGGAACATATCGTACATGCCCTGGAGAGCGGGGATTTTTACGGGACTACAGGTGTACAAATCAAAGAAGTTACTTCTGATGGGGCACACTACTCGGTGAGAGTTGAACCTGAAGACGATGTGGAATACAGGATCCGGTTTATCGGAACACGGGAAGGATACGATGCCACCAGTGAACCCTATGTAGATGAAGATGGGCAGATACGGGAGGACAGGACCCGGCTTTATAGCGATGAGATCGGAAAGGTTCTGCAGGAAACGACCGGCCATGAGGCCACCTATCGCTATCAGGGTGATGAGCTTTATGTACGTGTCAAAATTATTTCCTCAAAACCCAAAGAGAATTATTTCCAGGAAGGAGAACGCGAAAAAGCCTGGCTTCAGCCTTTGCTGCCCGGGCAGGCGTATGGTGAAAAGGTGGATTTAACCGGACAGTGACTCATCATAAATAGATTGTTAAAATGATGACATTTCAGAAAACTATTTTGCTGCCGGGATTGCTGTTTCTGGCCATAATTTCGTGTCAGCCGGTGGAATCCGACCTCAGGGTAATGACTGTCAACGGCTCGATGTTTGCATCGGATATGGGGATCACACTTAGCCATGAGCATGTAATGGTTGACTGGATCGGGGCCGACAGCACCGGTTATGACCGATGGCATCGGGCAGAAGTGGTGGAAAGGGTACTCCCCTATTTTCTTGAAGCCAGGGAAAAAGGGATTCATACCATCATTGAATTTACTCCCGCTTACCTCGGCCGCGACCCATATATCCTCGAAGAGCTCTCGCGGCATTCAGGTATTTGGGCCATTACAAATACAGGGTACTACGGGGCTGTTGATAATAAATTCATGCCTGCTCATGCCTATGAGGAGAGTGCCGAGGAGATAGCCGGGCGCTGGATCGACGAATTCGTCAACGGAATTGACGGAAGTGAGTTACGGCCCGGTTTTATGAAAATTTCAGTTACCGAAGAACAACCGCTCTCCGAACTCCATCAGAAAATTGTGCAGGCAGCTGCGATAACACATCTTGAGACCGGCATGACAATCGCTTCACATACGATTGGTGATGAACCGGCTTTTGCTCAGATCGAATTGTTAAAAAGCGAAGGAGTATCTCCCTCGACATGGATCTGGACACATGCCCAATCGGGATCGCCGGAGGCAAATATCCGGGCTGCGGAGGAAGGTGCATGGATCTCCCTGGATAATGTTACCCACGATCCATCCCATGAACCCGGTGAAACCGGAAGTATAGAATGGTATGTAAATCGGATCATGGAACTCAACGATGCAGGATTTTTCGACAAGGTCCTGATCTCTCATGATGCCGGCTGGTATGATGTGGGTGAGCCGGACGGAGGAAATTTCCGCGGGTATACCGATATCATTGATTACCTGGTGCCGGCATTACTTGAAAATGGATTCACCGAATCAGAAATACGTCAGCTGATGGTACACAATCCACAACAGGCTTTCGGAATCCGCATAAGAACTTTTGAGTAACAGCCATGTATGACCGTACATTTTTAATCCGGCTTGTTCAGACCCGGATGCCCTTTGGCAAATACGAAGGCCGGTTTATTACAGATCTGCCTGTTCACTACCTGGAGTGGTTCAGCCGCAAGGGATTTCCGGACGGCAAGCTCGGGCAGTACCTGGCAACGATGTACGAAATCAAGACCAACGGGCTGGATTCCATACTGACACCTATCAAAAAAGAACACCGACTCCAATGAATACCATCAAAACTGCTGCACTTGTTGCAGATCCGGCAAGTGATTCTCCGTATTACAAAAAGCGCAAATACTTCCAATTCAGCTTTCTTGCAATCCTGTTTCTTGCAAATATTATAGCTTGTGCAAATGAACCTGAAGCAGCTAATACAGATGATAAAGTACTGATGGCCATTTTTGCTCATCCGGATGATGAAACACTGGTTGGTCCGATTCTGAATCAATATGCCAACAAGGGAGTTGAGGTGATTCTGGTAACCGTAACAGATGGAAGGCTTGGTTTTACCGGCCATACCGATTATGAAGATGAGGACGAACTTGCAGCTGTCAGGCAAGAGGAGCTCAGATGTGCAGCAGATTATTTGGGAGCGGAGTTGATTCATCTGGATTACGAAGATCAACTGGGTATTTCTGAAGGCCATAATAACCTGATTGCACAATCACGCGGGATTCTCAGGGATTTGCACCGGATCATCGAAGAAAGAAAACCCGATGCAATCATCACTTTCGGTCCCGACGGGTTTTCTAACCATATGGATCACCGTTTGACTGGTGTTTCGGTCACACAGGTTGTTTTAAGCAGGGAATGGGATAAAACCCCCTCACTGTTTTATGTGGGAGTACCGGTATCGGTTCTCGATGATGACGAATGGATGTATATGGGAGTGGATGATCGATACTTGACAATTCAAATTCCGTTTACAGATGAGGAGCTGGAAGCGGCTGAACGAGCGGCCCTCTGCCACGAATCCCAGTTCACGCCTGAGTTTGTTGCAGATTGGATAGAGTCCATGCAAGAATGGGGCAAAATTATCTATTTCCGGCCTTTTGAAGCACCCGCGAAAGAAGCGAATGATCTGTTTGACTACATGGAACGGTAAACCTGTGTTATTGATGGCAGTATCTTACGCAAAATAGATTACAAGTCCCAGCAACAGAAGTAAACTTATCCACAGAGTGAGTGCAAATTTATTGGCCCGCTTTGCCTTTGTCGTCTCATACCAGGTTCGGGGACGGACACCCTGAAGAATGAAGGTAGCTACTGCAGAAAGATTGACACAAATGATATTGGTTAAAAGCAAAAGGAAAGCATAAAAGGCCAGTTGAAATTGCATATCGCCTAATAACAACCCCGCCGTTACAAGCGGTGGAAGAAGTGCCACAGCAACCATTACACCGATTACGGCTGCTGACATGCCAACCGTGTATGCCAATACCCCGGCTGCTCCCGAGGCAAGAGCCAGGGCAATATCGGAAAGGTGAACCTCGGTTCTGCTGGCGATTTGATATACGGTTTCATCCACATGTAAAATAAAACCGAGTATCACCGAGAGTACCAGGGCCACAGTAATACCTGAGAGATTAGTTTTGAGTGACTTTTTACCCAGTTTAAAATCCCCGAGAGCAGTTGACAAGGCAAGCCCGACATTGGGTGCCAAAATAGGAGCAATTACCATTGCACCAATAACGACAGCTGTATTATCTCTCAGTACTCCCAATGCAGCAACAATGGTAGAAAGAACAACCATCGAAATATAGACCCTGCTCATTGTTACCCCATCGGTAATCTCTGAATAGAGTTCCTCCCGGCTCACCCGCAGTCCTTTTATCGGTTGTTCCCAGGGCTGAAGGGGTTCATCCTTATCTGCCTCCTTTTTTTTCTCATCTTCTTTTTCCGGTTTTTCGATGCGGGGAAGTGTTGCATCAACGGAATACAAAACCAATCTGTACCCTTCGTATCGATTTAACAATTTTTCAGCTTTATCGAGAAATTGCTCCGACAGAGATGCATCTACAAGCACTTTTAATAAAAACCCGGATTGTTGAGATGAGCTGTCTTGCCAAAAATGTTCAACCGAATCATCTTCAAGCAGTTCTTTACATGCTTTTTCTCCTTCTTCCGGAATAACTACTTCAATTTGGCGTAACGGCATCAGGTTAGTTATGTAAGTTAGATAATATAATCAGATGTCATTTATGATAAGGTACGAATACATAAATTACAGATTATTTGGAATTCAGACCTCAATCTTCCGCATTTAAAAAATAAAATTGAGTAATCCATCAGTTCTATATAAAATATTTCCTGGTTATAAATTGAACTGATGTTCCCTGCCGGGATAAATTCCCGGGTTTCCCGGGGCCTGTCCTTTCAATGATTCAAGCCCGATTCACCTGATTCAGCACCACAGAACAGACCAGACGAAAGTTCCTGAACCTCGCAACGGCCATTCGTGAATCTTGTACTGTTTCACTATTTTGGCCCTTATCACTGAACATTTTCATACACATGATTCACCGGTAATTTATGCTCGTACTTGTCATTAACTGCGGCAGTTCATCTGTTAAATACAACCTGATCGATACCTCGGACAACAAGGATGTCTGCCGGGGACTGATTGAACGGATCGGGGCTGTTACATCGATTGTCAAACACGAACCGGCCGACAAAAAACACACAAAAGATACACGTATTATCGACAATCATTCAGATGCCATGCAGGAAATCATGACCTACCTGATGAGCCCGGATAACGGTATCATCAGCTCACCGTCTGACATCAAAGCTGTCGGCCACCGGGTGGTGCACGGCGGGGAGATGTTCAGTGATTCCGTGCTGATTGATGAGGATGTACTTGAGGCGATTGAACAGGCTTTCGACCTGGCGCCACTGCATAACCCGCCCAATCACAAGGGTATACAAGCCGCCAAACAACACCTGCGGGATGTTCCTCACGTTGCTGTTTTTGACACGGCTTTTCACCACTCCCTCCCCGCTGAAGCGTATCTCTATGGAATTCCAAACCGGTTGTACCGCCGCTATAAAATCAGGCGGTACGGGTTTCACGGAACCTCCCATTATTAT
>SKRC01000108.1 GCA_007118695.1 Balneolaceae bacterium
TGGCTGCCTTTGCGCATTCCTTTTTCCATAACGCGCAAAATACCACTATTTAGATTTTTCGAAACACTAAAGTGCTGCACTAAAAGTGCAGGGTTTTAACCCCTCTTTGGGACCAATAAAATTCTTATCGAGATATGGATAACCTGTTCCCTCTATATTACAAAGCAGCCCTATTGGGATGACAAATCACCCCCGACGGCGGCCGGGGGAGATGCAGATAGGTTTCCTGTTCCTATTCAATATTTTTACGCTGCTCTATCGACCTTTTCAGTTCCTCAGGTGGGACGATTTGCGGAGAGGCCCCAATGTCGCGGGCTTTGTTCAGGAATACCTGCTGTTGCTCAGGTTCGGGCAAGACGCTGATCGATACCAGCAGATCCTGTGCCGTGGACTTCAGGATCATGAGAGAAAAAGCAGCCAGCACCTCTTCAAGCGTAAAGTTACAGTGGCCGTACCGGGAGACGGTGATCGGCGTATGCAGAATCCCCGGTCTGGCCTTTGCTCTATATAACTGCTGGTGTTCCACCGGGTTCACCGGGTCCAGATCGGTGTGCAGGGTAACCAGCGGGCGTTGCAATAGTCCGGAAGTTTGATAGTGAGCATCTATAGCAGCCACGGCAGCCGGGGCTGCTTCAAATCTTTCAACTATCACATCATTAAAATCCCGTTCGTTGTTGTCATACGGCTGTCCTCCCAGCACCTCTATCGCATCGTTGGTGCCATGCACGTGGTACCAGAGGATATCGACTACAGTCTCGACAATGGTTCCATCATCTGCAGAATCCACCGGAGCCCCGGTTATTTCGAGCAACTGATTTGTTAACGCTCCATCGTTGTCAAGATCATCGGCAATGGCATCCCGGATTGCAGGTTCAATAACATTGTCCCATTGGTCGATAAGAAATTCATCCACATAGCCCGGCTCCGTCCAAATCGGCCACTCATTTTTATTTTCATTTTCATTAACTACAATTTGCTCAGCAAACAGCGCATCAAAGACGACCCGGAAATCACCGAAATAGTCCAGTTGCCACCGGAAATCGCCATAGGGACCGCACGCGGCCAAGGCTGCGTCAAAGGTCTTTGCCAGTGTTTCGATTCCCAATACAGATACCAGCCCGCCTAATGACGGTCCGGTCAGATACGATTTACGCAACGGTCGGCGGGTGATCTCATCAGTCAGCTCCACCAGTTGAATCAAATCATCCAGTGCATCGAACTCATCCTCTGTCAAAGGAAGCCCGTTCTTGTGATAGCTGGTGGTGGCAAAGGCAAAGCCGAGGTTGTTCACAATTTCCTGTACGGAAAAACCGCCGATCTCATCGTCTCTGATCTCCAGATCTCCCAGGTTGGGATCCCGGTAGCCGGGAGCATAGACCACCAGCTCACGGTTCCAGATGCGCGGAACACAGATCTTGAAATCTGCACCACTATTGAGTGTTCCTTCCTCGCAAGTCGGCCTGAAGAGGAAATGCGTTGGACTCACACCTGCCACCTGCTCACTCCTCTCGAGGACCGGCTCCTCAACCGTCGTTGGGCTATCGCAGGATGTTATACCGATGAAGATTAAAATCAAACCAAATATATAAAGTATACCCCATGTTCTCTGTTTCATGTTTACCCTCCTATTGTATTTAAGAAATGACGATTTACAGACTTCTTGATTCATTCCGGCTGCATCTTGAATCTTGTTGCTGAAAACCAACCGGAATGGCGCAATTCTGAATGTGGTTGATTTCAGAAAAGCGAAAATTAAATGTTGCTATCCGTCAACCAGGCGGGCATCCTTTTCCTGGTCAGTTACCCCTTATCACAGTATGAAATAAATTTATGTTGGGCAACAATAAAACTCAAGGTTCAATCCTCGAAAAACTGATTTTATTGAAGATATCGGCATAGTTCTGCTACCGGAAGAAAGCAAGCAGACAGCAACCCCGGGTTGAATTGATTGGATCAACAAACTGTAATGCCACCCAGCGATCGTTTCGCAAATCTTAACACCCCAAACCTGTCTATCAGGGATGAACACTTCCATTATCGTATCCAAAGCCTGACAACTCTATTTCGGATTCTGATTTTCGGACTACATTCAATGCAGAAATGCACAGGAAATGAACAGTGGATCAAAAACCGGTTTTCAATGAATTTGTCACTTTTCTCCCTTCCATTACGCATAATACCAAAAGTTAAATCATTCAAGATACGATTGAACAACGGAATCAAACTTTTATGAAAACCTATGCCCGTGGTGATGCCCCGGGTATGGCCGAACTGTATACCGGAGATGGTGAGGTTTTGCCGCCAAATGCTGACACAGTTAAAGGGTAACCGGCCTCAGCTTCGGTTCACAAAATGGGTTTTGCCGGGTACGCCGTTTTTGATGGCGGCTTTGACGAGGGTGTCGGCGCCGTAGGCGTTGTTGATGCAGTCGGCGGCGAGGTAGAGGTTTTGCACCTGTTTGTTCTCCTGGAAAAAAAGCTCGAGCTGGTCGACCTGCAGCATTTCGATGGTGTGCAGCCCGATCCCGCGGATGGTGTGCCCGCCCCGCAGGGCCTGGCGGATAATTCGCAGCGCCTGCGGCAGGCAGGCCTCGAGCACGTAGTCGTCGAGGTTGGTGTGGCCGGGGGTGGCGAAGGCGAAGGTGACCCCGTCCCATTTGACATCCTGGTAGCGGATGTGGCACGCCCAGCGGCGCGACTTGCGGTTGTAGCCGCGCAGGCGGTAGCAGACCTTGCGGACCGCCTTGACAATCTCCCCTCGGATCCGGTCCTCGTCGTCCGACCAGTCGGAGAAGGTGTGCATGTAGCTCACCTCATCGGGGATGTGATCTTCGTTGTCGAGCACCCGGGCCTGGTCGCGGCCGGTCACAATTTCGTAAAAAAGCTGTCCCTGCATTTCGCCGAACAGTTTTCGGAAAAGGGCAGGGCCGTGCTTATGGGCGTCGGCGATGGTGTGCAGGCCCTGCCGCTGCAGTTTGGCATAGCGCCGCCGCCCGATCCCCCATACCTTGTCCAGTGGCAGGTGGAAGAGGTGCTGCGCGGCATCGTCAGGGTTGAGAATCATCATCAGCCCGTCGGGTTTGCGGCGCCCGGAGGCGAGTTTGGCGTAGGTCTTGCTGGTGGCCACGCCCATGGAGGATACCAGCCCGAGTTCACTGTAAATGGCCCCCTTCATCTTTTTTACAAAATCTTCGATACCGGCCCGCGAGTGTTGTCGCAGAAAACTGACATCCATGAAGTACTCATCCATCGAGTATTTTTCCACGTCGGGGGCAAAATCCTCCATGATCGCCTTGAGCCGGCGGCTGATTCCCTTATACTTGTCGTAGTCGATCTGCATAAAGACCAGGTAAGGGCAGATCTGATGCGCCTCGAAGGCGCTCATGGCCGTCTCGATGCCCAGCCTGCGCGCCTCATAGCTGGCCGTGGCCACGATGCCGCGCGGCGTGCCATCGGGTTTGCGCCAGCCTCCCATGGCCAGCGGCAGCCCGTAGAGATTATACGCCCGCTGTTCGACCTGCGCGTAGAAACAATTCATATCGAGGTGGAGCGTCAGATGCTTGCGCATACTCCGCCGCTGATGCTCCTTCGCCACTGTGCTGTAGAGCGTGATGCGGTGCACATCCTGCTGCAAGTCATAAGGGGACGGATGGGTTGGATTCACACATATATTGTACATATTTTTATGGTAAAGAGTCAACTTTAACTTTCACAAAAACTTGTGAATAAAGAACGATAGGGAAGCCATGCTTCTATTATTCGGGTAATAGTGCATTCAGCAACTCTTCTCTCCATTGGTTCTCATCCCGGTCGTAGATGCCAAAGCTAGCTTCGAACTCCTGGTAAGCCAAGCTGAAGTAGTGAACTTCGACTGCATCAACATTACTCTGTTTTTTCAAATTCGACCCCCCAAACGCGGCTGTCGGAGACCCGGAATCCGTCTACGTTGCCCCTGTCATCGCGAGTAAATGTCAGAATTCTTCCCTGAAGGTGGAATGCATCGGGGAAAACAGGGGTGAGTGTCCGCGATTCAAGTTTCCTGTGATGAAACCGGAGTCTGCCATTTTCAATATTGAACTTGTAGTCGGTTCCCAGTTCTGTGGAATGATAGATGCCGGTAAATTCTTTGAGATCCTCCTCATCCGGTGACCATGCATCGTATCTTGTATAGATATCAGGATCATTGCGATTGGTAAACCGGAGTTCGGCATTGCCTGAACCGGTTTTATCCCCGGGTTTAATTTCCATTTGCATATCCGACCTGCCAACCGTGTAAAGGTCGTTACCGAGCGGCACCAACGGCACGCCGGGGCCTACATCCAGCTTCAGCCTGTTATTCTCAAAAGAAACTTTCATAGTGCGGTCACCCGGTTGAGCCACATAAATACCTTCAAGGTTTTGCATTTCGTCCGGTGAGAGCCTTCCATCAGAATCGCTGCCTTGATTCCGGCTGGATCGCGAACGCGTCGCCTCTGTGTGTTCTCCCAAGTAAATATCGGCAACCCTGCGGGCCAGGGCATTCGGGCTGACCCGGGGATCATTGCAGAAGACGGAAACACCGAACTCATGGTCGGGAATGCGCAGGTACTGGCTCCGGTACCCGGCATCGGCGCCCCCATGGCCATACGTTTCCAATCCCCTGTGTTCTCCTCTGATAATTCCCAGCGCATAGGTGGTGCTTTCGCCGGAATTCATTTCATAGGGTTGATGGAGCTGTTCAATACCATCCGTCCCGCCGACTTCACCGCTGTACATGTTGCGGTCCCAGGCAGCTATATCCTCAACGGTTGTAAAGAGGCTGGATGCGCCAACCACATCGAATACCGGCACGGAGTTTCTCAGGCCGTATTCGCCTTCCCTGTGCGGCTCATAGGCCCAGGCGCGGTTTTGAACGATTCTGCGGTGGTCGTCCTGGAAATGTGTATTCTCCATGCCCAGCGGTTCGAAAATATGTTCTGTCGTAAATTCTCGCAGCGACTGGCCGGATACCCGTTCCACCACAACCCCCAGAAGGGTATAGCCGGTATTGGAATAGAGATGACGTGTACCCGGTTCAAAATTGAGGGCTTTCTGCCGGGAGGTGATGTCCAGGACATCTTTTTGGGTGACCACATCCGATTCCCAGCGCCAGCCGGCCTGCATCAGCAAACTCCATTGATCCCGCACGCCACTGACATGATGAGCCAGTTGGCGAAGGGTGATGGTATGCCCGTAATCAGGTACTTCCGGCAGGTATTTTCTGATGTCATCATCCCACGATACTTCTCCCTTGTTTACCAGGAGCTGCACCGCCATAGCCGTGAACTGTTTGGAAACCGATGCAACATGAAAAATGGTTTCGGGTGTAATCTCAATCCCATATTCCAGGTTGGCCATCCCGTAGCCGTTTTTGTAAAGTATTTCGCCTCCCTGCATCACGGAGACAGCGCATCCGGGAGTTGTCTCGCTGTCAAGCGGTTCGAACAGAGCATCCACCCTTGCCTCCTGCCCGGATTGCCGGGCTTCCAGTGAACAGATATTCATAGCCAGCACAATCACCAAAAACCCCGGGATCCACCCAAAATGATGACTTCTAAAAACTTTATTTAACCTGGTTGAAAATATTCTGATGTGAATGAAATCTGCCATTATACCGGAATTTGAATGGATGGAAATGACTCACGGTTATACTAATCTACAACACAGGCGCAATATTTGAAATAGTAAAATGAGCGCAATCAAACAATACGACTTTCCGAAATGAGTTATTTATTAAACGAATCTACGTGAATTTATTATGGCATTTACCAAATCCTCAAATTCCTTGAATTTCTACATTCCTTGAACTCTCAAATTCCTTGAATTTCCCAAGATATGTTTAATCAAATTCCCGATTACCTTACGGATCCCAAATGGAAATTATCCCGGGATGATTTTGTGCCGGCTTACCTGAAGCTTTACGAAACCGACCGATCGGTCTTTCGGGGGCGAATTGAGGAAGGGCTCAGCGTCCTGGAAAGTTGTAATGTCTGTCCGCGCGACTGTCATGTCAATCGAATGGAGGATGAGCACGGCAAGTGCCGGACCGGCCGGCAGGCATGGGTGGGCAGTTACTTCCCGCATTTTGGGGAAGAGGATTGCCTGAGAGGGTGGAACGGATCGGGCACGATCTTCTTTTCGTTCTGCAACCTCAAGTGCGTGTTTTGTCAGAATCACGAGCTCTCCTGGGAAGGGGCCGGAAAGCAGGTTACGGCTGAGGAAATCTCCGATATGATGATTGAGCTGCAGGATCGCGGCTGCCATAACATCAACTTTGTGACTCCCGAACATGTGGTCCCGCAGGTGCTGGAGGCGATACTCCTGGCCATCGAAAAGGGGCTTCACCTGCCGATCGTCTACAACACCAGTGCCTATGACTCCATCCATTCCCTGAAACTGATGGAGGATATTGTTGACATCTATATGCCCGATTTCAAATTCTGGGATCCGGGGTTGTCAAAGTTCTATATGACCGAAAACACCTACCCGAAGGTTGCCCGGGCAGCGGTAAGGGAAATGCACCGGCAGGTCGGCGATCTGCGATACGACAGCGACGGACTGGCCTTGCGCGGATTGATTGTCCGTCACCTTGTGATGCCGAACCGTGTTGCCGGGGCTGAAGATATTTTCCGCTTTCTCCATGATGAAATCTCCCCTGATACGTACGTGACGATCATGGATCAGTATTTTCCCGATGCACAGGTCACCAGAAAGCCCGACCGGTATGAGGAGATCAGCCGCCGGGTGACCGGCGGGGAGTTCCGGGAAGCCAAAAAGGCTGCCCGGGATGCCGGCCTCTACCGGTTTGACGTACGCTGGCGCGGAGAACGAATGGCCTGGGGTTAAGGTTAAGGGACACAGCCCGGGTCGACTGACCCGGGAACCCGGGCTTCAAACCGGATCTCACAACTCTGACAGAATCCCGGTCTGCATTCTCTGTTATTAAAGTGCGTCGATCCCGGCCTGGGCGATGATTCCGTCCTGTTGTGCCGTTACACCGCTTACACCGATACCGCCGATGATCTCTCCGTTACGGGTGATTGGCACCCCTCCTTCAAACGGCAATACATTAGGGAGTGCCATGAGGCCGTGGTTGCCACCGGAAACACCATCCTGAAATGCTTTTGTCGGTCTTTTATAGTAAACGGCGGTCTGAGCTTTCTCCAGGGCGATATCAATGCTGCCGAGCTGAGTACCGTCGATACGCCTGAGCAGTATTGGATGCCCGCCGGAGTCCACAATTGTAATAACTACCGTCCAGTTATCCTGATTGGCTCGTTCCTCGGCCGCATCCGCGATCCTCTTGGCTTCCTCCAGTGTCAAAACATCTGTTGCAGACTGCTGTGCAAATGTATCTGCAGGAACTAAAAATAGCGCGGTTATCAAAACTACAGCAATTCTACTTATCATAATTTCATTGGTTTATTTGTTAAGTTATTATGTACATGGATTTACTATACACAAAATTTGATAAACCAAAAATTGAAAAATGTAAATCTTCTGAATTCCTTCAATTGATTCACCGTCCCAAACGATCAGGATTTATATTTTACTTATACGATGCGGTTATCTACCTTCGGGTAGATTTGTGATAAAGGAAGGATACTTGCTAACAAATATTTTGGAGACCCTGCCATGATTCAATCCCAATATAACACACCCATTATGGGTTTGCCGGCCGGACGACTGATCCTGGCCTTCTGTGTAATCATTTCAATTTCCCTTTCAGGCTGTGATGAACGGGAGGATGCGGAATCTGATGAGGATTCCGGAACACTGGTTGTCCTGAACAAATCCGATTACACCGCAATGATTATCGATATGGCCAGCCGTGAAATATTGGCGACACTTCCGACGGGCGTAGCGCCACATGAAGCTGAAATTTCCCCAGACGGACGAATCGCTGTTGCATCCAACTATGGTGAATATGACGGGGATCCGGGACATACCCTCACGGTTATCAATCTTGCGACAGGAGAAGTGGATCGGGAGATTGATCTGGGTGAATATACCCGCCCGCACGGACTTGCCTGGTTTAACGACGGTGAACACCTGGCAGTGACAGCGGAAGGGCAACAGGCGCTGATTGTACTGCATGTGCCAACGAATGAAATTGTCCAAGTGATAAACACCGATCAGGAACGATCCCATATCGTTCATCTTTCATCAGACAATACCCGCGCCTTTGTGGCCAATATCGATTACGGTACTATGAGTGTGATTGACCTGGAGGCCGGCGAAGTCATCGCACTTGTAGAAACAGATGAGGGTGCTGAAGGGATTGCTATTTCACCGGATGAATCGGAACTCTGGATTACGAACCGGTATGTCAATACCGTCTCGATTGTGGACCTGGACTCCTATGAAGTCATCGAAACCCTGTCTGCCGGCGAATTTCCCATCCGCGCCAACTTTACACCCGACGGAAGCCATGTGCTGGTAGCTAATATGAATGGCGGTGATGTATCGGTTTTTGATGTGGCAGACCGGAGTGAAATCATGCGAATCGACCTGGAACCGGATAGCGATCAGAATGCCGGTCCTGTGGGGATGCTGCCGATTCCCGGTAACCGGATTTTGGTAGCCGGCACTCAAACCGACCGTCTCTATGTCATAGACCTCAGCAATTTTGAGATTATTGATCATATCCCGACTGGAGCTGAACCCGATGGAATGGCTTTTACGCAGGCATATTAGAACGGGGGTGGGGGAACAGTCGAACAGTCGAACAGTTGAACAGACGAACAGAGGAATGTCGAACAGACGAACAGTTGAACAAGGAACAGTTGAACTGATGAACAGGGGAATGGTGAAGTGAGGGGGGAATGGGTTTGAGCAACTTCACAGTGTTCGCAGGTTTTGCATTCAGCCCGGTATTATTTCAAACTGCTGGTCTTTGTGTACAACACTGCTGCCGACTTCTTTGCAGGTTTTTTCCAGCCATTGCCGGATCCATTTGCGGGCTTCCGGGCCGGCGAAGAGTGTCCGGCCAAATTTAAGCTCCAGTGGATGCGCATGCAGTTCATAGATTCTGTTTTTGTCGAGGGTAACCGTGTAGAGCAGCTGCCGGTCATTCCGGAAATGAGAGTCGAGTGCGTAGTCATCCAGCAGGTCTCCGGTTGAGTAGAGAATGATGCTCTCGTCGATCCATTCTGTACCCAGAATATGATGGGGACTGTGGCCCCAGACTATACGGGCACCGGCCTCCGCCAGATCTTTGGCCAGGCGCCTGTAAGCACCCGGAATTCTTCGAACCCAGTTTGGCATCCAGTGAAAGGAAACGATCAGATGATCCACCAGGGATGATGCCTGCCTGACCTCTTCCAGTATGTTTGAATATTCCCGGGCATCTGACAGGTCGGCAAAGCGAATACCCGGGGAGTCTGTCCCGGCGGCAAATGCCTCCTCATGATCACAATACGACAGAACACCAAGTTCCACCCCATTGCATTCCATCCGGCAGAGCTTCGAGGCTTCCTGCCGGTTGCCGCCGGCCCCGGTAAAGCGGATGTTGTTGTAATGAAGGGTTTGAAGCGTATCAAACAGGCTATCGGGGCCTGCATCGAGAGCGTGGTTGTTTGCCAGGGTAACCAGGTCAACGCCGGCATCGGTCAGCACTCCCACTGCTTCCGGATCGGCTTTAAAACGGAACTTTTTTTGTGCGGCAAACTCTCCAAGCGGGCGGGATGATAGCGCACATTCCAGGTTCACAAAAAAGCAATCGGCTTGCTTAGTCAGCCGCCGGATTTCTTCAAAAGGATAATCCACACCATTTTCATTGATAACCCGGCCCACACCCCTGGCCAGCATTACATCACCGCCAAGCATCAGGTTTAATGACTGCTTCATCTGCTTATCAATCTACATGAGAAGTTTACCTTAACCCGTATTTTGTTTCCCGGCCGCGCTTTCAGGACCCGGGAAAATCTACTCTTTCCGGAATCTTAGGGTAAGACCCTTTAAGAAGTAACGCAACAGCTGATCACCACAATGGCGGTAGTTTCGGTGGTCGTCAGCTCTGAATAAAGCGCTCAGCTCTGTTTTGGAGACCGGAAAATCAACCGATTTCAAAATATCGAGGATATCACCCTCCCGGAGTTTAAAGGCTACCCGTAGCTTTTTCAGCACCATGTTGTTGGTCACAGGGACCTTGATGGGCTGCGGAGGGTGTTTATCGTTTTTGCCCCGTTTGTAAATAATGAGGCCATCCAGGAAATGAGCGGTAAGTTTATGGCTGACATCTTTTTCGACTATCCTTCCATCGATGGTTTCAACCTGTTCGGGCTGGTCGCTGAATATCTCCGCAATCTCTTCTCTTGTCGGTTGATATCCGGAAAGTTTTAAAATTTTGGCAATTGCTACATCATTGATATCCAGTGTATAGCGGATACTCTTAATAACATCATCATTTCGCATGGGACAACATTTGTTTGTTTATCGTCCATTAAAAATAAGAAAAATCATAACCGGTAAAGAAGCAGTTTTCAACAACCCGGAAGGAGCCGCCACAATTTGCGAAGGTTTCAATGATGCTCTTTTCAGCCGGATGGGGATGGTGGCAGTGGTTGAATGGAAGTTATTCTGCCTTTTAGTTCATTGAGTTAATATACAATTTGCTCCATCACCCAATTGGTCCTGGCGGCGGAGGCCCCGGTACTTGGGCAGCGGCCGTTGCCCAGGAGTTCTTCCACTATGCTTTGGATCAGGTTGTATTGAATGTGCTCCGGCAAGTCAAACCGGAAGGTTTTTTCTCCCTCATTATCCGTTTCCAGAAGAAACTCGCCTTTCCCAAACGTTTCATATGAGATCTGGCCTTTGGATCCGGTGATCAGGGTTTGGTCAGCTTCGTACAGATCAGCCGAAGTAAAACACCAGTTACCGGTTCCCAGCACGCCGTTTTCAAACTCAAAGCAGCCCGTTACCAGGTCTTCGGCCGGATACAGTCCGGCCTGATTGGCAGAGAACCCGCCGGCCTGGCCAATTTTTCCAAACAGGAAATCGAGAAAGTCGAGCTGATGGGAGGCAAGATCATAAAAAAGGCCACCCCCGGCTTTCTCCGGATCCACGCGCCAGTTATTATCCGGATCAGCATTTGCACCGGTCAACGGGCTTTTACACATCCGGATGTGAACGGTTCTGACATCCCCAATTGCTCCATTTTCAATGAGCGATTTTATCTTCAGAAAATGCGGCAATGTCCGCCGGTAATAGGCGACATACAACTGAACCCCGGCCCCATCACAGGCTTCGATCATTTTCTGGCATTCCTGCCAGGTTCTGGCCATCGGTTTCTCCACGTAAACAGGTTTCCCCGCAGCCGCAGCTTTTAGCGTGTAGTGCATGTGGGAATCGGGCGGAGTGGCAATATAAATGGCATTTACATCAGGGTCGCTGATCAATTGACCGGCATCATCGTACCATTTGGGGACCCGGTGCCTTTTTGCATAATCTTCCGCTTTTTCCGCATTACGCCGCATGACTGCCACCAGGCTGGAGGAGGGAATTTTCTGCATGGCAGGGGCCGATTTGACTTCACAGACATCTCCCGCTCCAATGATTCCCCATCGGACTTCCCGGTCTTTAAATGTATTCAGGTTGTTCATCATATTATCTTAGTTCGTATTGTAAAAACGTTTTGTTACACTTTGATATCTTATGGGCCTGGATGTGATTGGCTTATAAATTGACAGTAGAGTCGTGATAATTTAATTCGTATGGTGATTCTGAATACATCAAACAAAAATGGATGCATCCGTTGTGTTAGTTGGTAACAATAATTTATCGGAGAACCTTTACGCCGATGGACCCGGATAATCAATAACCGGTAACTACATGAGAATGTTATCAGAATCAAGATTTCCGGAGAGATAATCGAAAAAATCAACAGTTTTGCATGCATGATAGAGCCGTCCGGCGTATCATACCTTCGTTGCAAATCGGCATTGAAGATCTCTTTTAATAAATCGATCATTCTCTCTGCACCCTCGACAACCAGGCAGGGAGAGAGGGTGTTATAACCGGTGGGTTTGTATTTATTTTCCATGGATTCCGGTATACCGATAGTGTTTTATGTGGTTATAGATTGCTATTGTTTTTGAAAAATGGATATTTACGGGTGTCGGATCATTGGCAAAGGTACTCCGCAGGAAACAAGTCGCATGAAATGTCAGTATAGATGCCCGGTGTAATATACATTGTTCCCGGTTGTACAAAAGAATTAATGAGCATACGGCAGCCAATAGAACCAATATAACCCGTGTGCCGGCCGTTTTGAAAAAAGGTTTATTAAAAAAATAATGTCTGACAAACGTATTTCTACCGGCCTCATGAGAGGACTGTCGCATACCCGTCGAGCTGAAATCGGGGGCATAATCATTATGGCCATAGCGGCCTTGCACCTGCTGAGTATCGTCTCCTACCATCCGGATGACTATGATGTTGTAAAGTTTGTTCCTGCCGGTGATGTCTTTTCAATTGAGCAGCTTACCCACATGCAGGTGTATAACTGGCTGGGCATCCTGGGAGCATTCGTGGCCTACATGTATGTCGATGAGTTGTTTGGATATATGAGTATGGGTATCCCGCTGCTGGTTTTTATCCTGGGCTGGTATGTTTTTCGCGGCAAATCACTGAAACGCCTGTTTTGGTTCGGGGTATCAATTCTCTGGACGATGGTTTTACTGTCCACCACCCTGGGATGGTTTTATACTGAATACGAGTTGTATTCCACTGCATGGAGCGGCAATTCCGGGATCGCCCTCACTCATTCGCTGCAGAATTTGACCGGGGGTGGTTCTATTGCCATCTTGTCGGGCCTTCTGTTTGTCACATTCCTGATATTAATGGATCGTGATCTCCAAAAGACCTCCGGGGCACTGAAAAAAGCTCTGGCCCGCCGTAAAGAGCGCAGGAAGCAAAAAAAGGAGATCCGCCGCATCCGTAAAGAAGAAAAAGCGGGGAAAATCGGAAGTGAGAAGGGTGTGCTCAGCGAAGGTAGTTCATCCGGCAACGATCAAAACGGTGTGGATATGACGGTTTTTACAGGTAAAAGGGACAAAAAAGCCAAACGACGCTCCCTGTTCCGCCGGAACAAAGAAAAAGACCGGGAACGGCCGGGCAGCAAGTATACATTTCCCACCCTGGATCTGCTCGACTCACCGCCATCGGAAGGCAACGAAGTGGATATGGAAGAGGTCAACGAGAACAAAAAGATCATCCTTGACAAACTCAGGCGGCATAAAATCGAGATTCTCAGCATCAATGCCATTGTCGGCCCGACGGTAACCCTTTATGAGCTCGAACCGGCTCCCGATGTCAAGATCAGTAAAATTCAAAGCTATGCCAACGACCTGAAGATGGCCACTGCCGCCCATGGCCTGCGGATCATCACGCCGATTCCGGGACGTGCGGCGGTTGGAATCGAAGTGCCGAGCAAAACCCGGGAGAAGGTTTATATCCGCAGTGTGATCGATTCCCGCAAATTTGCCGACACCAACTTTGAGCTTCCGGTTGCCTTCGGGAAGACGATCGAAAATGATGTGTTCATGGTCGATCTGTCCCGCATGCCGCATTTGCTGATTGCCGGGGCCACGGGCTCGGGCAAGTCGGTCGGGATCAACACGATCATCACCTGCCTTCTGTACAAATGCCATCCGGATGATCTCAAGTTTATCATGATCGATCCGAAAAAGATTGAACTCTCCCTTTACAGGCATTTACAGAACCATTACCTGGCCGTACTGCCCGGCTCGGAAGAGCCTATTGTAACCGATACGGCCAAAGCCCTTGAAACATTGAACAGTATTCGTGCGGAGATGGACGAGCGTTATGACCTGCTCAAGATGGCGGGTGTCCGCAATATCAAATCCTACAACCAAAGGTATGCCGACGGGGAGCTCGACGGGGAACTGGGCCACAGGCACCTGCCCTATATCGTGGTGATTATTGACGAGCTGGCTGATCTGATGATGACCGCCGGCAAAGAGATCGAAGCACCGATAGCCCGCATAGCGCAACTGGCCAGGGCGATTGGCATTCACCTGGTGGTAGCCACCCAGCGGCCATCCGTCAATGTGATTACCGGTACGATCAAAGCCAATTTTTCGGCGCGCATCGCCTACCAGGTCGCCTCGAAAGTGGATTCCCGTACCATTCTGGATACCGACGGCGCCGATCAGCTGGTTGGGGACGGGGATTTGCTCTTTACCAACGGGGGAGGTATAACACGAATTCAAAATGCGTTCGTATCCACCGAAGAAGTAGAGAGAATCACAGCATTTATCGGGAATCAGACCGAATACAGGCAGCGTTTTCTGCTCCCGGTGGTTGAAGATGATACGAATGGCATTCCTGATCCGCTGGATGATATTGACCCGTATTTCGAAGCGGCGGCCAAAGTGATCGTACTGCACCAGCAGGGCTCTGTTTCACTGTTGCAGCGCAGGCTCAAAATCGGCTACAACCGGGCGGGGCGCATTATCGATCAACTTTTCAATGCCGGTATAGTGGGGCCTTACCAGGGCAGTTCAGCCAGGGATGTGCTGGTGGAAAATGAGGAGGAACTCCGGGAAATTCTGGAGAAACTCGACATATCATAAAAACCCAATAATCAAGCATAACAGAAGTGAATATTTCATGCCAAACCCCATGAATAAGTGAAAAAATGATGTATTTCCTGCTTTTAAATAATCAATTTATCGGTTCGAGGCTACTCTCTTTTTTGCGCAGGCTGCCGCACATTTTTCCCCGTCCATGGCGGCTGAGACGATCCCGCCTGCATAACCGGCCCCTTCCCCGCACGGGTAGAGCCCTTTTACCTGCGGATGTTGAAATGTAGAGCGGTCTCTCGGGATCCGGACCGGCGATGAGGTACGGCTCTCCGGGGCAAGTATCACTGCCTCGTTCGTGAGATACCCCCGCATCGATTTGTCGAACTGCCTGAATCCGCCGGCCAACGCCCGATGGATAAACCCGGGCAGCACCTCCTTCAGCTCTACAGAACGAATACCGGGCGGATAGGAAGTATCGGGCAAATCAGCAGAGAGTTTTCCCTCCAGAAAATCAACCAGCCGCTGGGCCGGCGCAGTCTGTGTTTTGCCTCCCATCTCCCATGCTTTTTTCTCAATGGATTTTTGAAACTCCACGGCGGCCAGCGGGCCATGTTCTGCAAAGGGTTTGAAATCCTGCTCATGCAACTCCACCACGATTCCGGAGTTGGCCGTCGGCCGCGCTCTTCTGGATGCGGACCAGCCGTTGGTGACAATCTCGCCGGGCATCGTGGCACAGGGGGCAATGACCCCGCCCGGACACATACAGAAGGAATAGACCCCGCGTCCATCCACCTGCCGGGCAATGCTATAGGCCGATGGCGGCAGATACGGGCTGCGTTCCCGGCAATTGTATTGAATGGAGTCGATCAGTGCCTGTGGGTGTTCAACCCGGACCCCCATTGCCAGTGGCTTGAGGCGGATGGCAATGTTTTTGCGATGGAGCAGACTGAAAATATCACGGGCGGAGTGGCCGGTGGCCAGAATCACATGGTTTGAATGATAAGTATCCCCGTTCAGGGTTTTCACTCCATTGATGGCATCTCCTTCAATGATTAAATCCGTTACCCGTGTATCGAAGTGGATCTCGCCGCCCTGCTGCAGTATACACTCTCTCATTTCGGCAATAATGGGCGGCAGCTTGTTGGTCCCGATATGCGGATGCGCTTCCACCAGGATATCTCTGACAGCTCCAAAGCCGACTAGCAGTTTCAGAATCCTGTCCACATCCCCTCTCTTTTTGGCCCGCGTGTAGAGCTTGCCGTCTGAATAGGTGCCGGCGCCGCCTTCCCCAAAACAGTAGTTGGAATCTTCATTGACGATATGATCTACATTGATGCTTTTCAGATCTTTGATCCGTGCCTTTACATCCTTGCCGCGTTCCAGGATAACCGGTTTTTTGCCCAGCTCAATCAGTTTCAGGGCGGCAAACATGCCGGCCGGCCCCATCCCCACAATCAGCACCTCTTCTGCGCGGCTTACATCCGGATAATCGGGCAGCCCGATCGGCTCTTCCCGGTACGGTTCGCCTATGTAAATCTTCACCTTCAGGTTGATGATTACATCTTTCTGCCGGGCATCAATAGATCGCTTGAGCACTTCAATATGATTGATCTTCCCGGCCGGGACTCCCTCTTTTTGAGATACGTACTGCCGGAGCAAATCCGGCTCGCCGGCGATTTCGGGTGCGACTCGTAGTTGATCTTCTTTTATCACTGCAATGTTTTTTCTGATTGATTCTCTGCCCCGGGTGCTATAATACTGCTTTTATTGCAAACGGGAAGCTTGCAGTCGAGATTTTATTCCGGAAAACCGTTTGAACGTTTTTGTCGAATATTCGCAACCGAACCGATTCCGGCCCTCCGGGGTAGGGGGCGGCATCGCGGGAAAACAGACAGGGTTGGAAGTTTTATTCAAACTGAACTACCTCGGGGAAGAGCCATCAGGGGGATTCAACCGGAGATTCACCTCCAATTGTTTTCCCACCCGGAGGGCCGGGAAGTTAAACCGCTTTTGATTAAATACCCCCGACTCTTCCAGTGGCAGCGTTTATATCGGAATGGTCGTTCTTTTTGGTCTTGATATATGTGTGATATATGTGTAATATGGTTGTCCATATTTTCGAAGGAGAGCTGATGAACAAAGATAAATTTCACCCGATCAACGTACTCAATGTTATTCGCGGATTTCGCCACCCGAAACTGCCGCACCATATAACGCCTTACCGTTTCGAGACGCAGAAAGGGGAGAGGCATAAAATCGTGCAGATCCGACAGGTACACCGCGAGCGGTCCGGGAAGGATACCCATCACCACTTTGTGGTCAAAACCGCCGGCGACCGCTTCTTCCACATCGTTTTCGACACCGCCACACTCACCTGGCGGATGGTGCAGGAGGTGGATGAAGAGCTGTTTTTTAATGACTGAGGGGCACCTGTCTCACCGTTGAAACGGTGGGATTTGTTCTTGTGGCAAGTAATTATTATCCAGAACAACAAGCAGGAGTTGTCAGAACCATCCCTCAGGTAACGGATAAAAAAGTCTTTGAAACAGGTTGTTTGATGGTTTACCAATGACAAGGGAATAAGGATAAACTGCCGCCAGGATTATTTTTCTACAATTTAAACGGCTGCTATAGCTAAAATACCCGGGATCAGGATTTAAAGACCAGGAGAAACTGTTCTTTTTTTGACTATGTCCGATTCTTCAACCCATACCATCCGGGTTTGGCTTCGTTTTTACGGGGAGCTCAATGATCTGCTATCGGCCGGCCGCCGGCAGACTGCCTTTTCGCGCATCCTGCCGGAGCCCACGTCCGTGAAAGATCTGATCGAGGGATGCGGTGTTCCCCACACGGAGGTGGACCTGATCCTGGTCAATGGCCGGCTGGTTGATTTTTCCTGGCCGGTAGAGGGCGGGGAGCGCGTTAGTGTCTATCCGCTCTTCAGATCCATCGAAATATCCGGGGCAGCCCCGTTGCAGGCACGCACGCTTCGGGAGCCCCGGTTCCTGGTTGATGTGAACCTGGGCAAACTGGCCCGGTTTCTCCGGATGGCCGGGTTCGATACGGCCTACCGCAATGATGCCAAAGACCGGGAGCTGATCGGGCAGATGCTGGAGGAGGATCGCGTCTTGCTGACCCGCGACCGCAAGCTGCTTATGCACAAGGTTGTGCAGTACGGCTGCCTGGTGCGGTCGACCCACGCCGCCGACCAGCTCGAAGAAGTGCTGCGGCGATATGACCTGTTCGGCGAAGTCAATCCCTATTCGCGGTGCATCCATTGCAACGGGCTGCTGAAAAGCGTGCCGAAAGAGGAGGTTCTGGATCAGCTCGAGCCTTTGACCAAACGCTATTACAACCGGTTTTCCCAATGCACGGGGTGTGGGCAGGTTTACTGGGCCGGAACGCACCGCGACCGCCTCGACCCGAAAGTGCAGAAGATTTTAAACCGGAATTTTCATCAATAACATTGATTAAATCTGAACAGTGGTGTCCCGTTAAAAGTCAAAGATTCCCGGCAGGGTATGTAATCGGAGTTTAAATTCTACAAGTGACAACTTCAACAAACCATTTCGCTATGGCTGATCAGACCAAGACTCGAAAAACCATTCCCAACCGGGTTTTAACCGGGGATGCCCGCACCAGCAAGAATTTCTTCACCTCCGACCGGATTCTGTGCCATTACCTGGAGAAACACCTGGATGGAAATGCACTGAAATACCTGAAACCGAAATTGCGACGGCTGGGGACAGAGGCGGCAACCGTAATGGATGAGCTTTCCCTGGCTGCAGATAAAAATGGGCCAGAACTGGTCAAACGGTCGCCGTTCGGGGAACCGGCTGATACGGTCAAATTTCATCCTGCATACCGGCAGATGCTGGACATCGCAGCCGAATCGGAGATGATCCATCTCAAGTATGAACCCACGTTAAAAATAAAGTTTGCAGGAAAACGACACCGGATGGGGTTCGCCGCCGGCCAGCTGTTTGCCATGAGCGAGGTGGGACTGTACTGCCCGCTCTGTATGACCGACGGAGCCGCCTATGTGCTCGAGCGTCATGCCGGAAAAGATTTGCGCAATAAGCTGATTCCATACCTGAGCAGCAGCTCAATCGAAGATCTCTTTACGGGGGCGATGTTTCTGACGGAAAAATCGGGCGGATCGGATGTGGGGCGAAATCAGACAACTGCAAAACAGATCGAGGGGAAAAGATACGAACTCAATGGCGAGAAGTGGTTTTGCAGCAATGTCAATGCCGATGTGATGCTGGTTCTGGCGCGAACCGGCGGGGAAGAGGAGGGAACCCGCGGGCTCTCCCTGTTTGTGGTTGAAAAGCATTTGGATGATGGCAGCCGGAACCCGATGGAAATCGTGCGCCTGAAAGACAAGCTCGGGGTCCGGTCCATGGCCACCGCTGAAGTATTGCTGACCGATACGATCGGCACCCGGCTGGGAGAGGAGGGGAAAGGCTTTAAAATTATGGCGGATATGATCAATATGTCGCGGCTCTACAATGCACTCACCGCTGTGGCTGCCACCCGCAGGGCCCTCATTGAAGTGTGGCAATACCTTAACCACAGGGTTGTTTTTGGAAAAAAAGCTGTCGAGCATCCCCTGATTCGCGAAAAATTCCACGAACTCGGCTCGCTTCACATTGCAAACTTCCATCTGGTCTGGCGTACGATTGAGTCACTGGACCGTCTGGAGGCCGGCCAAAAGAACGAATGGGATGCGTACCGGATACTGGTGCCGATGGCCAAGTGGTGGTCGGCCGAAACGGCTGTCTACGTGGTTCGCGAATGTATGGAGCTGATGGGTGGTAACGGTTATATCGAGGATTTTATCCTGCCGAAACTGATGCGGGACGTTAATGTGCTCCCGATCTGGGAGGGATCCGGCAATGTCATTGTGCTCGATATTCTGCGCGCCCTGGACAAAACAGACGCCCTTGAACAACTGACCGAAGAGATGCAATCGTCATTCGAACACCAGGAATTCGGGGCGGAACTCCAAAAACAGACAGAAGAGATCCGGGAGCTGCTCGGCCGGGCTGCCGGTGTCGGGCGCGGCCAGCTTGAGGCGACCGCCAAACCTCTCTTCCGGCGGTTCATTCACCTGTATCAAATGCATCTGATGATCCGTGATCTGGATGAAGAATCGAAACATTGGCTGGCCCCGGCGCTCGCGTTTATGAAGAATCAACACGACAGCCGGCTCAGAATCCACAAGCCAATACCATTGGCCGGAATCAGCAAATTGATCGGCTGGGAGTATTAGCAACCTTTATAAAGTTGATCATCGCTTTCTTAGCCGCTGGCTGATCGGAGTGCGAATTGCTTTGGGGTTGTCACTGATGGTTTGGCTGGTATGCCAGCGACGAATGATCTCGTAAATGTTCATAATACCCTGTGGGTTATAGCCCATGTTCTGTTTGATTTTTTAAGGTTCATCTTGGAATGGATGAGGGCTAAAAAAACCAAACCGGTGCTCAACTCCGAATGGTATTTGACAGGTCTACCTTATGGCGATTCTCCGCCTGCAAAGGTGGGGAATACTTCGTGAGCCTCGACAAAGCGAATACTGGAAACCTTCAACGTAAGGTTTAAGGCTGAAACTGAAGAACCGGTTTCAAAACCCCGCAAGGATAATAACCCGGTCTTATTTACATAGAACAATAGTTTGATGTAAAACTGATTTCAAAAATTTTATATGGAAAAAAAGGTTTTGCAAAGCTTTCTACCCTTTAATTCAAATTTTTTTTATATTCGTTCGTTAAGCGAATTCAAAGGAACCAAAAAACCAAGCCGTTCCAGATTATGCCGGCAACAATCAACATCTTAAAAGCTTCTCTTTCAATGCACTCCGACTGTGTATGTGCATGTTGTTGCTGTTGTTGTCAGGTTATCGAAACCGCATAGTAGTCACTCCAGACATTAACCGGTTCCGTTAACCATCCCAGGCCTCACTGAGTTCAGCTCACATTGACTGACTCATTTCCATCTACTGGCCATCGCTGCAATTTTACCAATCTGAATCACAGTTATCACATGAAATCATACAACGTCATACAAAATCCTGAAGCCTCATTGGATGAGAAACTTCAGCAGCTTGAATCCTCCCTGGGAAATACGCCCCTGAGAGAGATTCGCTCGCTTCTGCCGAACAAAAAAGTCCAGCTGTTTGCCAAACTGGAGTGGAAGCAGCTTGGCGGCAGTGTCAAATCCCGGCCGGCGTTCCGAATCATCAAAGATGCCATTGAACGTGGGGAACTCTCCCCGGAGAAAGAGATCCTGGATGCCAGCAGCGGCAATACCGGGATTGCCTACGCCCATATCGGAAGCCGCCTGGGTATCCCGGTAACGCTTTGTCTTCCGGAGAATGCATCGGCAGAACGCAAACAGATTCTCGAAGACCTGGGGGCCAACCTGGTTCTGACGTCCAAGGAGGGCTCAACGGATGAAGCCCAGGAAATTGCCAGGGAAATGTACCGGAATGAGCCGGGCCGCTATTACTATGCCGATCAGTATAATAACAGCAGCAACTGGAAGGCTCATTACTCGACCACCGGCCCTGAAATCGTCCGTCAAACCGGCCGGCAGGTAACTCATTTTGTAGCAGGGCTTGGTACTACCGGGACTTTTACCGGCACCGGACGTTATTTGAAAGAATTTAATCCTGATATCCGGCTGGTGGCACTTCAGCCGGATTTTCCATTGCACGGGCTGGAAGGGTGGAAGCACCTGGAAACCGCCCATGTTCCCGGAATTTATGATTCCACTCTTGCCGATGAAGTTCGGCCGGTAAGCACCGAAAGGGCCTATGAACTGGTTAAAATAGTCAAGGAAAAGGAACAGCTGCTGCTGAGCCCTTCGTCGGCGGCCAATCTGGCCGGCGCCCTGGAGCTGGCCGGGGAACTGGACGAAGGAGTTGTTGTAACGGTATTTCCTGATGACGGTAGTAAATACAGTGAAATTTTGAATCAACTGCTCAAATGAATCGATCGATCTGAACCAATGACACATAATATTTGATAATGTCGTCAGATGTTCATGGAAGTAATCAAAATCAATTTTTAACTATGGAATTAGCATTGCAATATGAGGTACAGGAATCCATTGGCAGGCACGCTGAAGAGGCCTATCCCGATGAATGCTGCGGATTCTTGTTCGGTGAGGATGGTGACATCAGAAGGATCAGCCATGTCCGCCGGGCAACAAATACCCGGACCGAAAACCGTGGCCGGCGCTTCCGGATTGACCCGGATGAGTACCGGCGTGCCGAAAAATTTGCGGTTGATAATGACCTGGACCTGCTCGGAATTTATCATTCGCATCCGGATCATCCTGCCGAGCCATCCGAGCACGACCGGAGTGTTGCCCTGCCATTTTTCTCCTACATCATCGTTTCGGTTCAGGGAGGCACTACAAGCGAGATCCGCTCCTGGCGCCTGAACGGGGAGGAGACTTTTGATGAGGAAACCATCACCTTTTTATCCAAACAAGTATACGCAACCAAACCAATTTCAAAATAAACCATGGCAACTATTCATATACCAACACCGCTTCGTAAATTCACGAATCAGAACCGGATACTGGAAACCGGTAAAACCACCCTTTCCGGGGCAATTGAACATCTGGTCGAGGAGCATCCCGGGATCAAAAAGAATCTGCTGGATGATAACGGACATATCCGCTCGTACATCAAAATCTATGTCGGCGACGAGGAGGTAGATCCCCTGGAGAACGGGACGCTCGAGATCGGGGAAGAAACGGAAATCAGTATCGTGCCCGCGATTGCCGGAGGAACGAATAACGAATATTGAACAGTGGAATGTCGAATATCGAACGGATTTTAATATTGAATATTGAATATTGAACAATTGAATTTCGATGTTGGTAGTGTAATAGGATTTTACATGGGTCATAATTTTTAAATAACAATTTTAATAACAATGAGTAAGTGGACAGAGATGAAGTTATCAAATGAAGAGCTGGCGCATTATAGCCGGCACCTGACCATCCCGGAGATCGGCGTGGAAGGGCAGAAAAAGCTGAAGGCGGGCAAAGTGCTTGCTGTCGGGACGGGCGGACTTGGCGCGCCGATGCTGCAATATCTTGCAGCGGCCGGAGTCGGGACGATCGGAATCGTGGATTTTGACAAGGTGGAAGCAAGCAACCTCCATCGACAGATCCTGTTTGGTGCATCGGACATAGGACGACCCAAAGTGGAAGTGGCCAAAGAGCGGCTGCAGGAGATCAACCCCCATATCACCATCGAAACCTATGAAACCCGGCTTACCAGTGAAAATGCCCTGGAGATCATCAAAAATTATGATGTCGTTGCAGATGGTACCGATAATTTCCCCACCCGATATCTGATCAACGACGCCACCGTGATGCTGGATAAACCCAATGTACACGGCTCTATTTTTCAGTTCGAAGGGCAAATATCGGTGTTCAATTATACCGGTAAAAATGGCGATCGCGGCCCCAACTACCGCGACTTGTTTCCCGAACCGCCACCACCCGGACTTGTTCCGGATTGCGCAGAAGCCGGGGTGCTGGGAGTACTGCCGGGTATCATCGGGAGCCTGCAGGCCAGCGAGGTGATCAAGATTCTGGCCGGCATCGGCGAACCCTTGGCGGGCAAACTGTTTCTGTTTGATGCACTTCACTTCCGAACGCAATCGGTAACCATCAAAAAGAACAGGGATAACCCGTTAACCGGTGAAAATCCGTCCATCACCGAATTGATCGATTATGAGGTCTTTTGCGGCGTGGGTGGAAACGGCCGTGATGAGGAGGATGAAGTGTCCGAAATCACCGTACAGGAGTTCAAAACACTGCTGGACCGTGGCGAAGATGTCCAGGTGATTGATGTGCGGGAGCCTCATGAATACGACATCGCTCACATTGGTGGGGAGCTGATTCCCCTGAATACGGTCTCCGATAATGCCGGGAAAATTCGCCGGGACGCGAAAGTTGTGGTGCATTGCAAGGCCGGAACGAGAAGCGCAAAAGCAATTCGTCAGCTTCAGGAAGCATATGGATTCGACAACTTGTATAATCTGCAGGGAGGAATTCTGGCCTGGTCAAAAGAGATAGACCAGGAAGTCCCGCAATATTAGCCTGTAAAACTGAAAAAATGAAAATAACGGGCTGAAATAAGCTGCATATAAAACGGCCTGATATATAGCTGCACATAATCAGTTGTATGAATCTGCAGGTCATCTTCGGTTGCTTATTAAACCCAAAAATAGCGTGTTCAACGTCCCGATAGCTGTACGGGACGTTTCCGCTGCTATTTTAGCTTCGCCTTGGTGAGGGAAAAATTTCTAGGTGAATAATGCGGGTTAGAAGTTCAGCATCCATAATGCACCTTGCACTCAGTTTGATCAAGAGGAGATTCCCTATAAAACCTGATGGGAAAAATGCAGGATAGCCCGTATCTGGTATTTTCAGAAATTCTGAAACATTTTGGCCGGATTTGTTTCTTTCCTATTAATAGATGCGATATGATAGGTTTTGTCACCGTTTATGCATCTGGGCCGGCTTTTGTAAGTTTACGACTTATATAATAAATCCGACATTGCCTTTGGAACAATGAACCAGGATTGCCCGACGGGACCCCAACGGCTGTCGGAGCAAAAAAAGTCAAACATCTTTTTGGGATAAATACAGTGATGCCTCATTTTCGCAAATATCAGGAGCAATGGTAAGCGACGTAAAAGGTAACAGGTATATATATGTGATCATCGCCATTTTTTTGGTGTTGGGATTGTTCCTGGTATTGGTGAATCACTATGGAAACAAAGCCCTGACAGGAGTCCGGGGATATATTTCAGGGGAGGCGCAATGGGCAAAATCGCAGAAACAATCCGTCCTTGAACTGATTCAATATATCCATCACCGGGAAGTGGAGTACTATGACAATTATCTGAGCTCGCTGAGTGTCATTATGGGAGATAAACAGGCAAGAATTACTCTCTCTTCGGGTAATCCTGACTATGAGAAGGCTTATCAGGGTTTTAAACAGGGAAAAATACACCCTGATGAAATCGGCCCGGTGATCTGGTTGTTCGACCATTTTCAGGATTTTCCTTATTTAAAACAAGCCATTGGTTATTGGGAGGAGGGAGATGCTAAAATTGAAGAATTGTTGGTGATTGGCGCTGAAGTGCATGAGCGGGTCACACAAGGTGAATTATCCGGGCCGGAAAAAGATAGATATTTGGCCTTGCTTTATGATCTGGATGGTGAATTAACTGTCCTGGAAAATAATTTTTCTGATACGATGGGGGAAGCTGCCATTTTTGTCAGTAATCTCATTTACTGGTCGGTTCTGTTTATCGGCCTGTTCCTGATATTTGGCGGCGGTTTTATCACAGTTTTCTATTTCCGGCGGGTCAACCGGTTAAATGATCTGCTGCTTGACACAGATGCCAAATTCAGAACGGTTCTCGATAATTCTCGGGATGTTTTATATCAGATGGATCCGGGTGGTACACGTTATGAATATATGAGCCGATCTGTGGAGCAAATGCTGGGTATTCAGGCAGAGAAACTGATGGAGGAAGGCCCCGAATATATATTGGACAGAATACATCCGGATGACAAGGACCGTTTAAACAGGGAGCTTGAACAATTTACTTCGCCAGACCTTGAAGATCAGCTTAAACTCGATACGGAGTTCAGAATTAAAACCCAATGGGGCAACTACATCTGGTTGAACAACAAAAGGTCTCTGCTGAAGGATGAAAATGGCGAACCTTACGGCATCGTGGGGAATGTGAGGGATATTACGGACAGGAAAAAGCATCTCGATCAGATAAACAAATCTCTTAAGGAAAAAGAAACCCTTCTGGCGGAGGTTCATCACCGTGTCAAGAATAACCTCGCCATTATATCCAGTCTGATTGAGCTTCAGAAAGATGGAACTGATGAAATGGTGAGCGCCGAAGAGGTTCTACAGGAGATACAAACCCGTATCCACTCCATTGCCCTTGTCCATGAAAAACTATATCAATCCAATACTTTTGCAGAAATTAATTTGGCAGAATACATAGAAGAATTGACCGAATTTATGTCATTGGCTTTTGATTATAAAAAACGGCCGGTGAAAGTGGAGAAAAACCTGCAGAGTGTCAAATTTGATATCATCCATGCCATACCGTTCGGTCTTCTTTATAATGAGATAATCAACAATGTGTACAAACATGCTTTTAACGGCAGAGAAGATGGGATCGTTAAGGTAAATTTGAAGACAGAGGGGGATTTTGGCATTTTGGCAGTGGCTGATAACGGTGTAGGCCTGCCCGAGGATTTCAGCCTGGATGAGTCCGGCACCCTGGGGATGACATTGATCGGTAATCTCTCCACTCAACTGAATGGAAAAATAGAAGTGACCAACAACGGCTGGACGGAATTCAAATTCGTGTTCAGATTGCCATAACCACCCGGCTCAGACCCAGGGCGACTGGCCGGAAGCCTGGGCGATTTTGGCCGTGTCGATGGCAATGACAAGTTCCTCGTTGGTAGGGATGATGTAAACGTCGGTTTTGGAGGAGTCGGTACTAACTTTTTCGATGCTGCCGGAGGGGGCAGATTCGTTTTTATCAGGATCCACTTCAATTCCAAGGTAATTGAGATTTTCCAGCGATTGCCGGCGTATCAATGGCGAATTTTCCCCGATTCCGGCTGTAAAAATAATCGCATCACACCCGTTCAATGCAGCGATGTATGATCCGATGTACTGTTTGATCTTGTAACAAAATACATCAATCGCCTGCTGGCAGCGCCTGTCGCCTTTGTTGGCCTCTGCAATCAAATCACGCATATCACTTGCATAACCACTCAGGCCGAGCAATCCGCTGTGGCGGTTCAGCAGGGCATGCAGGCTGTTCAGTGTCAACTCTTCTTTTTCGATGATGTAAAAAAGGATCGACGGGTCGATATCACCGCTCCGCGTTCCCATTACCAGGCCAGACAAGGGTGTGAACCCCATCGACGTATCGATCGACTTGCCGCCCCTGATGGCTGCAATGGAGGCCCCGTTGCCCAGGTGGCATGTGATGACTTTGGTTTCTTTGACCGGCTTGTCAATGATTTTATAGTATTGGCGGCTGACATAATAATGGGAGGTTCCGTGAAACCCGTACCGCCTGATTTTATAGCGGCGGTACAACCGGTTTGGAATTCCATAGAGATACGCTTCAGCGGGGAGGGAGTGGTGAAAAGCCGTGTCAAAA
>SKRC01000094.1 GCA_007118695.1 Balneolaceae bacterium
GACAGCTACCCCATGCGTGTGGGCGGCCCGGACAGCGGGTACAATGCGACCACGTTTGTATTGCAGGGGGTTGTCCGGGCTTCCGGCAGTTCGACGCAGTTGAGCATCCGGTGCCGCAAGGGAGGCAACGATACCACTTCGGTGCAGGTTGGCGAGAATCCGAAACTGACAGCGATCAGGGTCGGCGATATCCGTTAAAGAGTTACCCGCAAGCCTGAAGTTTATCCTGTTGGCATTTAAATAAAATATAAATTACTATTCATATGAGTATTTGATGTAATACATTGTTTTATAATTAATTATGTGCCTGGTGAGAATAAATCAGGACCAAAAAAAGAACAAGTTCTGATCATTCGTGAGTGAACTGGCTTTAAATTCGAAAGGACAATTGATTCACATCAGTCAACAGAGAAGTTTTTCCAAAGAGTCGGATTATGCAGCTTTTGCAGCAGTCCGTGTACACAATAGTCTGCTAAAGAAGCTTGGCGGTCGAAATGCCTGGGTGTTCATCGAGTCGCCTCATGGCAGTGCATACAGAACGATACGTGGGAACGGCTCTATAACTCCATTTCCGGAAGACGCAATTGAACTGGACTACGATACATCCATTGAACTGGAAATACACAAAACCGAACCGGTAAATCCGGCAGATCCGCCAGAGGAACAGTTCTTTTCCTGTGATCTTAACATTCGTCCTGCCGGAAAACTGGAAGTGATCAAAGCTCATTGGTATCATCCAAACCCCGCATACCGGATACCGCTTCAAATAAGTCTGTTGCTGGGCGGTTTGAGTGTACTTCTCGGAATTACCGGAATGATTATTGGTTTGCTGGGTTTACTGTCGGGTTAGCTCCAGTTTCTCAACTCAAATTCAGAGCCTGATATCCAGGCTGTGGTCTTCTTCAGGAAGATATCGCATCTCATATTCAAACTCTCCGGCGGGATATTTTTCCTCCAGCTTTTTCGTGGCATCGGTTTGATTGGTGCAGACGATTTCAATTGGACGGCCTTGTTCATGCGCACTTTCAACGATCCAGGACAACGTTTCAATGCCCGGATTGTGATGGCGGCCGTCGCCGGAAATTACATATCTGTCGGCTTTTACCCGGGAGAAAAATTCTTTGGAGGTATTGCGTATACTGCCGTGGTGAGGCACCTTGAACACATCCAGATGGATCGTTCCCTCCTCATCCATCAGATCCGCATTTTCTAATCCATCCAGGATAAAATCACCGCGTCCGTCACCGGTAAAAAGAATGGTTTTGCCGTCCGATTCGACCAAAAACATGATGCTGCTCAGGTTGGGTACCGAGCGGTCGATCTGGCTGAGCAGTTCGCGGTCGGTGGAAAACACATTCGGTTCATTTTTACGAAACCAGTCAAGCCATTCTTCACGCAAACTTTCCAGGTTATCTTCATTGGGGCCGATGATTTTCATTTTTATACCGGGCATGGTAACCGGTTCTTTGACAGTGTCGTACGTAATGATATCCTCATTCGTGGCATCATTGAGGGGAATTTCCAGCAGGAGGGCATTTCGCCGGAGGGTATCTCCCTGTAATATGCTCTGAAAGGCCAGGTTTCCATGCGGCAAGACCGAGGAAAGGTTGTTTACGTTGGCGAGCATATTCTGCAGTGCGTTTTTGATGTTGTTTCCTTTTGAAATGGTTCTGGAAAAGGTATTGGCCCAAAGCTCTTCGATCCGTATGAGAGGGTCGGTACCATCCGCCTTGTTTTCTTTTAATTCTTCGGTCAGGTCGAGGAGCCCGACGATATGATCGGCATCGGTGTGGCTTAACACAACCAGGTCGAGTTGACCGCCGGCCGACGATATTTTTTCCAGCTCATGGCGCAGATGATCACGATAGGTTCCTCCGGGGCCGCCATCGATGAGCATATAGTGCGGTTCCTGTTCATCTCCATATTCGAGAATCATGCAATCTCCGAATTTGGCCTGAATCACTTTTAAATTTAACATAAACAAGGGTGTTAGGTTTGTTGTTGAAGGTCTGAGGTTAGATGCCCGGTTACTGCCAGGGCAAAGTCCTGAGGATTAAAAATGATATTGCCGGCCTGTATAGCGATGAGATAGTCGCCGGGCAATGGATTTTCCAGCCTGATTACTTCCACGTTGTTATCCCGGTCGAAGGCGGTGATTGTCCTGGGAATGTCTTGATTTCCGGTCCATTTGGTTTCTTTTTCCTGATGCATCAGAAACAGGTTCAGGTTATTCTGCAATCCTCTTCCGGGCGGATCCGTCCATGTCAGACATATCCGCAGGGGAGTATCCCCTTCAACTGTCAGCCTGAATAAAAATCGCTGTCCGGTGGTATTGAATTGAAGTTCGGGCCGCTTCCAGGAATCGATAAAATCGATCTGCAGGTTCTCCAGCCTGGCATTCGGTATGGCCTGTAGCATATCTATACAGCCAAACCCCTGGTGGAAATTGGGAATAACGGCATAATCAGCCAGTGCATCTTCCCCTGTCAGTTTTCGGGTACCGTTAATAATGGCAGCTTTCAAGAGCGCGGCGCTTGGATTGTGGGATTTTTCCTTCATAAAATATTCTCTGATCAGAGCGGCATAACCGGCTACAATAGGAGCAGACATACTCGTTCCTCCCATAAATGCATAGTTCCTGTTACCCGGGTAGGGGCCCCAAAAGTTGGTGCCGGGCGCCAGCGAGGACCGGGTTGAAGCGATATCACTACCGGGTGCGACGACGTCGGGTTTGATTCTGCTCTCATTGCCGCATGGCCCACGACTACTGAACCCGGCCATACTCTGATCATCACCGGATATTTTTTCACTCTTAACCGGGTCACGCGGAAAAACTTCCGGCCACGAATCGCCGTAGGTAAGCATGGCAAATCCGCCTTCCCGTCGGCTGCTCCGGCTGGCGCCTACTGTGAGCGCATTTTTGGCGGTAGCAGGGGAACCCAGGGAGAGCCAGTCAACGTATCCGGGATTGCTGTTTCTGGGTTGACTGGCCGTTCCGTCATTTCCTGCTGAAATCACTATCAACATATCCCGGTGCTGATGTACGAATTTATCGACTTCCAGCGAATTGAACATATATTCCGATTCGGCAAATGCTCCCCAGCTATTGTTATGGATACGTACACCTTCAACATAGGCTTCCTGAAACAGATCTTCCAGATTCAATGGTATCCCGCCCAGTCCTCCCTGATCATCCATGATCGATTGGAAAAACAGAGCGGCTTCAGGAGCCATGCCTTTTACAACTCCGTTGGAAGCTTTCCCGTCCCCGAGGATGGAACCGGCTACATGGGTACCGTGGCCCTGGGGGTCAGAAGCGTCTCCTTTCCTGCCTAAAGCACTGACTTTATGGATACGGCCCTCGAAGTCCGGATGTTCTGAGTCAATTCCGGTGTCGGCGACGCCAACGATCTGTCCCTTGCCCTGAAAAGGAATATTCGGTTCGACTTTTCCGTCCAGGTTGTATTCCAGGTTTATGATGAGCCTTGCCTGGTCATTATGAAGATTCGGCTTGACATACTCTTCGATTGCAAGAACCTCATTCATGCTTCTGAGTTCATTCAGAAAGGAGGTGCCCGTTAGTCGAATCCGTACTTTATCACGACCGGCCGCAAGAATGTCCACGTTTTTTTCATCCAGAAACTGAAGAACATCAGCACTGTTTTCCTCTTGCATCCTGATGTCATAAATGGCAATTTTTTCCTTTTCAGGTTCAAATAGGTTGATATCGGATAAAGCCGACCGCCTGGCGACTACCTCGGTATCAGCTTGTTCGAAATGCCTGGCAGTTGCAACAAAATCAAGGTTTTGCAGTTCAGTGAGATCGTGAGTTGAGCGAGCTTTGTAGACCTGGCTGTACAGGTGAGTGATTATTTCAACACCCATTTGTTCCAATTTCTTTTTCCAGGGTTGAAGCATGGGCCCTTTGAGGCTGATCAGGAAGCAATTCTTTTGAATTTTATTCTCTTCGGGATCGGTGCCCAGGCTGACAAACCTTCTGCCCAGTGACCTGGTTTTCAGACTCCGGGGAATTCCTTTTTGTGGGGCGGAGGTATCTGATAGAAGATCGATCAGGATCCCTTTATTTTTGAGTACTGGCAGATCCTTGCTGTCAATAGTACCGTAGATAAAACTCTCGGTCTTGATCATGTTCTTTAGATGTTGACGAATAAATCCTTCTTCTTTAGGATTGAAAAAGTAGGCTATCACAGTTATCTCTGACATTATATCAAACCTTGAAGTTTTAGAGGGTATATATTATTACATGATGCAAATTAGTAAATCCCCTCAATAGAAGTATAACCACTCAGCTGCGTAAAACAAGCCTTTCCAATTTTGTTATTGCATGTCAACACGGGATACCGGATGAGATCGTATTAAATTATCACATCGGTTGTTCACCGAGTGAGATAAAGAAAATGATCAATGAGCAACTGACAAAAAAATTCAAAAAATTCCGAAACGTAATCAAGAATACTTCGGTAGTTAAATTCGGTAGTAAAGTTTGGTAGTGAATTATTGCATTGTAACCTTGATAAAAACATAGTGATTATATAGTGTATTAATAAGTTTAGAACAAGGTTCATTGTTGGGGTTTTAAACTACTCTCATTATAACCGGAAATGTAAACATAATGAGAGATATCAGGAGGACAGTCTGGTAAAACATTCAAGCAGTCTGTTTTGTAAAGGGATAAACTTACATCTGAATCTGATTATCAACTGTAAGTGAAGTGGCGGAGCTGTATGTCGAAATTTTAGCTATTAGCTATTATAGAATCGTAATTGAGAGACAAATTTGCTCAGAGATACTGATTTTTAAAACCGTTCAACTCATTTTCCCGATATTTTACTTTAATATAAGAACATAAAAAAAGAGAAGAGAAATCAATGTCTTCTTACCGGACTCCATCAATTTCTGCCTATTATTGGCGGGCGTTCTACACTTTTTCAAGGGCTGAAAAAAAGTGTGAACGACGCCTGGAAGAGAAAAAAATAGACGTATTTCTTCCGGTTCAGACAGTCGTCCGTCAATGGAAGGATCGTAAAAAGAAAGTCCAGGAACCTCTGTTCAGGAATTATATATTTGCCAGGGTTGACGAACGAGAAAGAATACAGGTTTTGAGTACACCGGGCATAGTACGTTGTATCGCGTTTGGAGGAGTTCCGGTCATCGTTACAGAGGAAGAGATCGAACAGATCAGGTTGCTACAATCACATCCAGGTAAAATTGAAAGAGTGGAAACACCTGCTCGTCTTATAGGTTCCAATGTAAAAATCGAGTCGGGTTCTATGAGAGGGCTCAAGGGTAAGGTCATTGAGACTCGCGGAAAGACGCGGCTTATCGTTCAGATAACATCTCTAAATATAGACTTCAAGGTTGATGTACCCTATAGCTTCACAAAAAGTGCGTGATTTATGGGTTATAAACCGATTTTCAATCAAATAATAAAAATTCGGAGGTAAAAAATGCCTGTTCAACCAACCTATCCGGGTGTATATGTTCAGGAAGTACCCAGCGGTGTCCGTACCATTATAGGTGTAGGGACTTCGATTGCAATGTTTATCGGCAGGGCCAAACAGGGGGCCATGAATGTACCGGTTCTTTGTCTGAATTTTTCAGATTTTGACAGAGTCTTTTCGGCGGATTATGCAAATAGTGATCTGGCCAGGGCTGTGCGCCTGTTTTTCCAAAATGGCGGCTCACAATGTTATGTGATGCGTATAGCCGATGATACGGCTGCCTCTGCCGGGGTTACGCTGAGGAATGAAGCACAGGTACCTGTCTTGCGAGCAACCGCAAAATCTGCCGGACTGGTGGGTGAAGGAATTCGCCTTGCCGTTACATATAAAGGCCCCCACCCGGAATCAACGTTTAATTTGGAGGTCTTCAGGTGGGAATCCAACTCCTCCGGACAGCTAGTAAAAACTGACCTGGAAAACTGGAATGGTCTAAGCATGGACCCTGCCAGCTCCCGCTATGCTGCAACATATGTCACTCAAAATTCATCCCTGATTGCACTACAGGACCTTGCAGCGGGGCCTGCAGCACAAGGTTACTCCCGCACCGGCCGGCCGGTACCCCGTCGCACAGATACCATTTTTCGGGATCATTGGAGAGACCTTATCGGAACTACTTCGGTCGATGATACAAATCAATTTCGCATAAGTGTTGACGGCGGATCATTTGTGAATGTAGACCTTTCCGGTATCGATTTTAATGCCTCAACATTGGATACGGTCGCCAAAGCGGTAGCAAACCTTCCCGGTGAAATTGAAAGCGTGATCAATAATTCGCTGCCGGCCGGTGCATCGGTTACCGTAACGATGGAAACCGGACCGGAAGGGCCGTCGGGACAGGACAATGAAACTTCTGTTCTACTCCAAATTGCATCCGACAACGGCAATGTCCGGATTGAACCATCGGCCATGGGTGATCTGGCGAAAGCCCTGATGATGGGATCGGCACAAGGCGGCCTGGAGGTAGCCAAATACGCCAATGTCCGCCCGGCCCCCAACGGTATTGTCTTTGATGTAGATAACCTGGTGGCACTGGCGGGGTTACAGCAGGATGCATTCCGGGTGATACATATTGATACAGCGGATATCGATCTTGCTAACTCCCTGGAGACGACCGGTTCTGGCGATCCGATGTATCGGGATGATTTTTCTACCAGCAACACCGAAAACAATGACGGTGTCAGAGAAAAGTGGTCCATTATTGCCCAGGCAATAAACAATGAGCGTGCTTCCAACCCCGCTTTTGGATGGAGTGCCGAGGTATGGGGAAACCGCCTGGCATTGATCCCCGTGTCAGGCGGTGATAACACCACGCATACATTAACCACCAGTGGCGGAGGCGGTACCAATATTGGTGACGGAGGTCTGGATCACTTTACTCAGAATGTTCGCTACTACAGTCTGGGTACCTCCGGGATGGGTAATTACCAGGAAAATGGAGCCCCCGGTAACGACGGCGGAGCGCCCGCACCGGGCGACTACAGAGATGCTTATACTGTCATCGAGAAGGAAGTGGATCTGTTCAATTTGCTGGTACTGCCCAGGGATGCCGATCATACCGCTGCCGATACTTCCAATATATATTCGGCAGCCAGCATATTTTGCCAGGAACAGCGGGCTTTCCTGTTGATGGATCCACCTGATTCCTGGACGGATGTTCAAAAGGCCACTGACCCTGCCAGCGGGGTTAACAGTCTGCGTGTTGGACTAATCAAAGACCACAGCGCTATTTTTTACCCGAATGTCACTCTACGAGAAAGTGGTTTAAAAGTACATGTGGGACCTTCGGGTGCCATTGCGGGCCTTATGGCGCGTATCGATTCTAACAGGGGCGTCTGGAAAGCACCGGCTGGAACGGAAGCGGATCTCAGGGGAATTGTTGGACTCCAATATCGTTTCTCAGATAATGAGAACGGTGTACTTAACCCTCAGGGAATAAACACCCTGCGTGTCTTCCCGAACGGCATCGTGAATTGGGGCGCCCGTACGATGGATGGAGATGACGACTTTGCCAGTGAATGGAAGTACATTCCCGTACGCCGTACGGCATTGTTCATCGAAGAGAGTCTCTATCGCGGATTAAAGTGGGTCGTCTTTGAACCCAACGATGAAGCATTATGGGCTCAAATTCGCCTGAATGTCGGGGCTTTTATGCATAATCTGTTCAGACAAGGGGCATTTCAGGGAACTAAAAAAGACGATGCCTATTTCGTAAAATGTGACAAAGAAACCACTACCCAAAACGATATTAACATGGGTATAGTCAATATCTGGGTAGGATTCGCTCCACTGAAACCGGCTGAGTTCGTAATACTCCGACTCCAGCAAATGGCAGGTCAAATTGAAGTCTAATTTTAAAACGGATAATAACCATGGCAAATACTCAATTTGTGGTCAACACTCATCGGTTTGACCCATATAAAAATTTCAAATTTCGTATTAAATGGGACGGAAAAATTGTGGCCGGTGTAAGCAAGATCAGTGCCTTGCAGCAGTCGACCGAACCCGTTGAACATCGCGAGGGGGGAGATCCGAGTATGTCTCGAAAATCTCCCGGTGACTGGAGCTTCGAGCCCATTACAATTGAACGGGGTGTAACCCACGATCCCGAATTCGAAAATTGGGCCAAACTCATCTGGAACATTGAAGGAGATGCTGCTATATCCTTAAAAGATTTCAGGAAAGACATCATTATTGAATTATTAAATGAACAGGGTAGCGTCGCTAAAGCATACAAAGTATATCGATGCTGGGTTTCGGAGTATACTGCATTACCTGAACTGGATGCCGCCGGTAATGCAATTGCAATCGAGTCTATGGTGCTGCAAAACGAGGGATGGGAACGCGATGTAGATGTCGCGGAACCCACAGAGTCTTAAAATCTCAGGTTCGACGTGTCATCGTACTGCATTTCATTAAAATACGCCTCAGCGGGAGATTTTGTTTACCTGCGTGAATTAACCGGGCGTGATGAACTATCTGTCAGCGAAACAGGGACGATAGGAGCCATTCAATTACTTGACCGCCTGTTGGCAGACGGTCATGAAACAGCGCTTATCCCTGGCCAGGCAGATGAAATAGCAACGGCAGACCGGGATTGGCTATTGGCTGAAATCTACAAGAGGGCCTACGGTACAAAAATTGAAAGTACAATTTCATGCACGACTTGCTCCTCTTTCATTGATTTAAATTTTAATCTGGATGATTTGCTCGCTTTTATTCAATCCAAAACACCGGAGATTTCGGTACGAGAAGCTGATAAGGGTATTTTTGAACTGCACGATGGCAGCCGGTTCAGACTTCCCAAGGGAAAAGATGAATTTGCTATCCTGGGGTTATCGCCCGATAAAGCCGAAAAGACATTATTGGAACGCTGTCTCGTTCAGGCTTCCTCAAACAGGGATACCGAACAACAGTTATTAACCGTGATGGGGCAATTTGCTCCTGTTATCGAAACGGAAATGGCAGCCCAATGTCCTGATTGCGGGGAACAGCAAACGATCTATTTTAACATTCAATCGTTCCTGCTTTCTGCGTTAATGCGGGAAAGAAAACGAATCATGATGGAAATCCACAGGCTCGCCATGGCCTATCACTGGCACCATAATGAGATCCTGAACCTGACCCGCAGTCTTCGCCGGATGTATCTTTCTTTTATCCTTTCAGAGATGGGAGTCGACTGAGGATCAAATGCACCAGTAAGGTGAAAAATGAAATGACCGGATATCTTTCAAAAATAGTATCTCGCTCCCTTGGCAAAACGAAATCAGGTGCAAACCTTGAAAATCTGTATCTGCCGGACCAACCATACTCCAACCGGTTTTTACCGTCTTTATCCGAGAAAACAGGCATTTCATACGAAATCCCTCCTGAATTCGAAACAATGGACCCTTCGACGGA
>SKRC01000243.1 GCA_007118695.1 Balneolaceae bacterium
CGACAATGGCATCCGTTTTTACCTGGTTGAAGATGATGAACTTCCCCTGATGAATCTGCGGGCCATTGCGCGTACAGGCGGTGTTTTGGTGCCAAATGAAAAAGCCGGGCTTCAAAGTATTGCAGGCACTGTAATGAGAACAGGCGGAACGACCTCCATCTCCGGGGATGAATTGAATGAAATGCTCGAAAACAGGGCTGCACGGATGGAGATTAGCATTGGATTTACATCCGGCTCAGCCAATATGAATGTTTTAAAAGAAGATTTTGCTGATTTGTTGCCGGTTTTTTTGGATCTGCTCAAAAACCCTGCTTTTCCGGATGACAAGATTGATCTGGCAAAAACCCAGCAAAAAAGCAGTATCTCCAGGAGAAACGACAATCAGTCAACGGTTGCAAACCGTGAATTCCGCCGGCTGATATATGGTCCGGAATCGGTATACGGCAGGAATACCGAATATGAGACGATTGATAATATCACACGGGATGATCTGATAGAATTTCATGGAAAATCTTTTACGGGAAAAAACCTGATGATCGGTGTGATCGGAGATTTTAACACCGAAGAGATGAAAGCGAAATTGGCAAGTGCTTTTGGTGAATATCCTGCCGGAGAAAAATTGGAGCTGGAGTTTCCGGAAGTCAACTATACATTTGAAAATACGATCAACTTTGTGGATAAACGGGATGTCAATCAGAGCTATGTATTGCTGGGACATATAGGAGGGATGCGGGATAACCCCGATTATGCGAGCCTGCAATTGATGAACAGAGTGCTCAGTGACGGTTTTTCCGGGCGTTTGATGAGAATAGTACGAAGCCAGATGGGGCTGGCCTATGCTGTGTTTGGCTCCTACGGAAGTAACAATTTCTTCCCCGGTACTTTTTCGGCCGGAGTAATGACTCAGAGTGCGAATACCGCCCGGGCAATCGATGCCATCATCGAACAGATCGAACGCTTACAGAATGAGCTTGTCTCGGAAGAAGAACTTAAAGATACCAGGGACCGGTTCCTCAATTCCCTTGTATTCCAATATGAAAGCCGTGCAAGTGTTTTGAATGAACGGTTGAACTATGAGTATGCTGGCCTTCCACCCGATACCTTCGACCGACTGGTGGAAGAAATCCAGGAAGTGACAGCCGAAGATATCCAGGCTGCCGCACAGCAATATTTGCGCCCGGATGCCCTGCAAATTCTGGTGGTCGGAAACGGGGCTGAAATAGGCGATCAGCTTGAACGGTTTGGTGACGTAAATGAGATAGATATTTCGATTCCGGAACCGGAAGATGAAGACGATGGTGTGGCCGGCGATCTGGAGCATGGAATGGAATGGCTCGGGAAAATGGCCCGGGCTGTACTTCCCGGTGGAGATGCTGATGAGATTCTCGTTGAAAGTGAACAAAATGTGAATACTCCCCAGGGAGTGATGCAGCTTGGGAATAAAGCCACACTCAATTTCAATGAATTGGAATTTATAAATGAAATATCAGCTCCCATGGGGCAGGTCGTCATGGAAATAAAAGATGGGTCGGGTGTGATGAAAATGGGAGGCCAGGAGCAGCAGATGCCGCCTCAACAGATGCAGTCGATGATGAACGAGTATGAGCGTCACTATATCAACCTTTCGTTAAATCATAGTTCAATAGAGGCCGAATATATTGGTGAGACCGAAAAGGACCAGGTTCCGGTAGTAGAGTTGCGGGTGCTTCTCGATACTCCCGTCACGCTTTTTTTAAACAAGGAGACATCCCTGCCGGTTGCGGTTGTAACACGTGAGATGGATCCGCAACAAGGCCAGCGGGTGACAGTGGAAAATCATTATGATCAGTGGGAAGTGGTTGATGGGGTTGCGTATGCCTATAAAACAACAACCCTGATCGACGGTGAGGAACAGGCTTCAACGGTGGTAAAATCACATCGGGTTGGTAATTAATATTGATACCCACACTTTATTGAACACTTCCACCCGCTCAGTACAAAAACAACTTGACAATCACTCGAAAAACCGCAATTCTGTTACCTGTTACCTGTTACCTGTTACCTGTTACCTGTTACCTGTTACCTGTTTACTGATAACTGACCCAACCCAAACCATGGCAGATTCGAAAGCAAAAAAAATCGTTCATGTACACCTGGATGGTGAAAACTATAAAACCGTGCTCAATGCCGGGAATCATGAAATTATTGCCGATGAACCGGAAAGAGCGGGAGGCAAAGATCTTGGCCCCGACCCATACGATTTGCTGCTGATGTCTCTGGGAACATGTACAGTTATCACGCTTCGTATGTATGCCGAGCGAAAACAATGGCCGGTTGATGATATTTATATGGAATTACGTCATTTTCGGGATCACGCCCGGGATTGTGATGAATGTGAGGATCCGAAAGCAAAAATCGACAAGATTGAGAAGGAGGTCATCGTGGAAGGGGATCTGAGTGATGAGCAAATGGACAGGCTGCTGGAGATTTCAAACAAATGCCCGGTCTACCGTACACTGCAAGGCGACATCGAAATACACTCAACAATCGGCAGGAAGTAATGCCGGTTAGCAGCCTGTCCTACCCCGGTAAACCTGTCTGGGTCAATGGAGGTACTTAGTCAACTGCAACTGCCAACTTTCAACTATAAACTACCGCCGGCACACTTATTACACTGACCACACTGTACCACTGAATCACTGTCAACTGCCCAAAAGTTCCTTCAGTGCTTCTTTTGTGTAAACCGGCTGTTCACAGCTAAATTCCCGGCAGATATAAACGGCCACAGCATCTTCAAGCGGAAAATTTTTTGTATATGGGGATAGCTTTGAAAGGGTTTTTGCGTTTTTTTCGGTTTTAATCTGTTGGACAAACGGCTCTTTTATGAAGCGGGCTACCTCCAGGGTCAATGTATTGAGATTTGGATCATCCGAGGATCCACAGATTACAATTTCAGCCGATGGTTTAACGGCCATGATCAGGGCATGCATGGCATGAGTTGCCACACCAGGTGATTCATTCAGGAAGGAAGCAAAAGCCTGGAAAAGCCGATCGGCCTGGTCATCCAATTCGGTGCGTCCGGTTAACCGGGCCAGCCGCAGCAAATTCATAGCCGCCACAGAATTGGACGATGGGATCGCCCCGTCGTAGATCTCCTTCTGGCGGCCGAGCAACTCTTCTGATTCTTCCGATGTAAAATAAAAACCGCCTCTTTTCGGATCGCGGAAACGGTCCATAAACTGCTTGTTGAGTGTTAATGCTTTATCCAGGTAATCCGGCTCAGATGTGGTCTGGAAGAGTTCCGTCAACCCCCAAATCAGAAAGGCATAATCGTCTGCCATCGCAGGGATACCGGCTTCACCGTCCCGGTAACGATGCAGCAAATTTTTATCAGAATCAATCAGGGTGTCTTCGATGAATGTCCAGGCTTTTTTAGCGGATGTTACAAACGGGTCATGATCAAAAACGAGGCCGGCACGGGCGAGGGCTGCTATCATCAGGCCGTTCCAGTCGGTCAAAACTTTATCATCCAGCTCCGGCCGGATGCGTTCTGAACGCTTCTGTTTAAGCTTTAACCGGACCTTCTCTATCCGGCTTTGAAAATCCTTCTCATCCATATCAAAGTCTTCGGCCAGCTGCCCCGCTCTTTTTTTGAGATATGGAACATTCGCCCCGGTTTTGCGCCCGGTAGCTTCATCTTCAAAATTTCCATCCGGCTCAATATTAAAAGCCTTTTCAAAAAGCTCCGCCTCTTCCGGATCAAGCAGGGATTTAATATCCTCAAGTTCCCAAACATAGAATTTGCCCTCTTCCCCTTCACTGTCGGCATCTTCGGCCGAATAAAACGCTCCATTGGCCGATGTCAGCTGCTCGGAAACATACTCTGCGATTTGAAAAACCGTCTGTTTATAGAGGGGGTCTCGGGTTTGCCGCCAGCCTTCGGTGTATGCCATCATGAGCATGGCCTGGTCGTAGAGCATTTTTTCAAAATGTGGCAGGAGCCATTTATGATCGGTCGAATAGCGGTGAAAGCCAAATCCGATTTGATCGTAAAGTCCGCCTAAACGCATTTTTTCCAGGGTTACTTCTGCCATTTCTGATGCTTTTTCCTCATCAAAACTGTAACTGTATTGCAACAGGAACAGAAGGTTATGAGGCGAGGGGAATTTGGGCTGGCTGCTGAATCCGCCATAGGCCGGATCAAAACGTTTTTTCAGTGTGTCGAAGGCGGAACGTATCGCTGTTTCATCGGGCTGTTCATCGTCTGGCAGATCCAGGGTTTGGGTAAATCCAGTGGTTATTCTATTTGCTGAATGCAATATCTTTTGTCGCTCTTTGTTCCAGGCGGCTGCTATCCGGGGCACCAGCTCTTTCATCCCAAGCCGGTTGAAACGTGACTCCTTTGGGATATAGGTAGCTGCAAAAAAGGGTTTCTTGTCCGGCGTCATGATCACCGTCAGGGGCCAGCCACCCTGGCCGGTAAGCAGTTGGCAAACCGTCATATAGGTATTGTCGATATCCGGACGTTCTTCCCTGTCGACTTTGATGTTGACAAATGCATCGTTCATCAATTCGGCAACCTCAGGATCTTCGAACGATTCATGCGCCATCACATGGCACCAATGGCAGGTAGCATACCCGATTGACAGGAAAACCGGCTTGTCTTCCCGATTCGCTTTTTCAAACGCCTCATCCGACCAGGCATACCAGTCAACCGGATTATCGGCGTGCTGCAGGAGATACGGGCTCTTTTCTGTTTTCAGACAGTTACTCATTTGTTGCTCAATTCTTTTAGGCGCTTGCCATAATCTACCTGGAAGCGTTTGTAGGATTCATCCAGCAATGAAGAGGTTATCATAAAATCGGCTGAAGATCTGTCGCACGCGACAGGTATATTGTATACAACGGCTATACGCAGCAAAGCTTTTACATCAACGTCGTGTGGCTGGGCCTGCAGCGGATCCCAGAAAAAAATCAGCATATCGATTTTGTTTTCAGCGATGGCCGCCCCGATTTGCAGGTCACCGCCAAGCGGACCGCTCATGTAAGTGTGTATTTTCAACCCGAGTTTGTCGGCAATCAATCCGCCGGTTGTACCGGTGTCAAAGAGATGATGTTTTCCCAGGATATCTTTGTTGTATTCAGCCCAATCAAGGAGATTTTCTTTCCTGTAATCGTGCGCAACAAGGGCAATTTTCTTTTTTTTACCCATGGTCAGGGTATGGTCGACTATGGATGGGTCAAACTTTTTATTCATATGGATCGTCGAGTATGTTAATGAAAAGGGGAAACTGAATATGGATTCAAAACATACAAAACTTTGATTCCAATTTAATGACCGGCGATAACTGTTGACGATAAATGTCGCGATTAGTTAATTCGTATAGTGATTTTGAATACATCAAACATGAATGGTTGCATCCGTTCTATTATATGGTGAACAATAATTTGTTGACTGAAAAACCTTCTGTCAGTTGACCCGGATAACTAATAGCCAATAACCGATAACTAAAACAGCGATGATATTCAAAACCGGTGACCCTTGGGAAAGCCACGACCTATTTTAATTGAACCAGGGCTTGTATATACGAGCAATCGACAAAGGCGGAATTCAGGGATTCCCGCTGTTCTCTTGCAATCTTGTGGGTGATTGCAGAAATGGTAACGGAATTGTTTTCCTCCAGCAGCTGATTGACTCTCTCAATCCATTGGCCAACTCTTAACCATAAAAAAGGATTATCCATGGTTGTACAAAGAGAGTAGAACCTCCCCGGTTGTTCTATTTTTTGATTATCTGATTCGAAAAGTGCATGAATTTCCTGAACGGCACTGCCATTATGATTGTGGAAAAACAATCCATAATGAGAGGAAATCGATTTCATAAGAGTGCTCAATGGAATTTTGGCATCTATCTTTTTTCCGTTGCTGGTAGATTTTCCGTCGGAAGATCCGTATAACCGGTGTAAACGAACCATGGCAACCAGTTGTGATGCTTCTATATTTGGAAAACTTTGAATCTGCGATTCCTGTCCAGCCAAATGGGCATGGTGGTCGATAGACTGAAGGATCCGGCCGGTCTGGATTACTGCCATTCTGTATTCTTCCGGATTGTCAGCATAATCCGGATTCACACTCAACTCAAGTAAATTGCCTGATATTCTGTAATCCCAAAGCTTTGAGCCATATCGATCCGGGGCGGAAGTAATTATTTTAATCAAATCGGATAACATCAGCGTTGCAAATTAATGATTTCAGAACGGTTGGTCGGGCTGGCGTAAAGGTCAAAGTGAACCGTTAATCTGTTTTCAGCTCTGACAAGCCCCAATAACCCGGTTGGCGGCTCTACATTGTAATCGGTCATTAAAATTGTTTTTTCACCTACTGCCCGCACACGATTGTTTTCAAGTATAAATCCCTCTGCTTCAAATGCGATCTCTCTGGATGTGCCGGCCACGGTCAGGATTCCATGGACTCTCAATGTAAAAGAACCATTGCCATTGCTGGAAAGGGTTTCTGCTTCCTGGAATTCAAATGTGATATAGAAATATTCATCGGATTTTAGTGCATCATAGAGATCCCGGTTCATTCGGCTGCGTCCGCACTCAAAACTGCGAACCGGAATGTTTAACTCAAGCCTGACCTGTTCATCTGCCCGGCTGGCTACCTCTTCCAGGCTCTCACTGTAAATTCTTGCCTCTCCCTCGTATTTTTCAGCAGCACAGGTAAACCGGTTGACGTTTGATCTTCCCTCTATCCAGATTTTACTGTCGGCATCAAGGGTGATGATCGTTTGTGCGGAAAGATGACTCTCCACGCCAGGCAGTGCTGCTGCCAACAGCATGAACCAAAAGGTAATATGTAGCCTGTGGAGAGTCATTGAGGTCATTCGATAACATGATTATTTGGTAAATCGTACGGTATAATAAATGGTCATCTCGTCTGCTGCTCGGATTGCGCCCAACATGGCAGTAGGCGGGTCGATATTAAAGTCGGTCATTTTCAAAGGCTGCTCACCCGAAAATTTAAAAGACCCGTTATCACCTTTTTCTGCTTTCACATTCATGAGAACTGTATGACTTGTTCCTGCAGCAGTGATGACACCTTCAGCTTCTATGTCCGCACTGTTGCCATTGGCATGAATATTTTTGATTTCCTTCAATTCGAAAGTTATCACCGGGTGATCGTCAGCTTTGAGATAGTCATGAATGTTTCTGGTCAGCCTGCGGCCATCGGATTCGATACTTTTAGCCGACATATTCAGTTTCAGTGTTTTAAAATGTTCGGGCCTCAGGCCATCAAGACTGCTGCCTTCAAATCCATTGAGCAGGAATTCAGCATCAATACTGGTTACTTTGCCATCCCAGTCGCGGGCATTTGAGGTTCCGTCAATGATCACATCATGATCATTCTGTAGTGTCAGTGATGTTTCCTGTGCAAACAGGGCACCTGTTGCAAAGATAAAGGCGATGAGTGGTGTGATTAATATTCGTTGTAACATTGTTTATACTCCGTTATTTATAAAAGAGCAGAGCCCGAAGGCTCTGCCCGTTGGATTTATTAGGTGTTTGAATTAGAAACTGATGACTGCTTCCAGCATGATTCCGCTGAACTTGCCATCTTCACGAAGGTCGCCGGGAGCAAATCCGTCATACTGCTGATTTACATATTCGATCTTGGCAAGGACATTGTTGGTCAGAAACCAGCCGCCACCGATATTGAATCGTGTGACATCAATTTCATTGCCGTTTGCCTGCTCGCCTGTTACCAGGTTATAACGACCGCCGAGATAAATTCTTTCGGTTGCACCGAATCGATACAGAAGTTCTGCACCATACTGATTATATGTTCTTGAATCGGTTTCATTAAGGGCATTTCCGGATGCATTTTCAAAGAGTCCGAAGAATTCCAGACCCTGGAACTTGATGAACGGGTTGATCATAAATGCGGTCATTTCACCGCCAACACCCCGTGGGCTGAAATCAGGGGCTATTCGTCCACTCATACGGTTGTCTTCAAAAACATCGTAGTAACGGGCTCCGGCTCGATCACCTGAATAAACGTTAAGACCGGCAGATTGTCCTGTGCTATACACGGAACCTGTCAGGCGGATTCTCAGATCATCATTGATCTGGCTGTCGTATCCAAGTTTACCTATAATGGATGCACGTGTATTAACGTCGGCTACTTTGGTACTTTGATTCAATTTCCCGTTGGTTAAACCAATCATGACAAGGAATCCGTTGTTTTGGAAATACACTTCACCGGCAACTTCTGTGGTGAACGAGTCCATGATGTAGTTCCCGACAAACGGGTTGTGGATAGCCTGGCCGTTATCCGATCTGCGGAAGTGGGCATCCCCGTAGTTTATCTGCATGTGACCTACTTTAACGGTTACCATATCCATCACCTCCGAAAGAAAACCTTCCTGGATGAAATCGAGCCGGTCTACCTGCATATAACCGCCTTTTACCCAGGCTTCAGCATGGTGGCGGGAAGAGAGATAGGTTCTCAGGTGCATGCGCAAGCCGCTGTGAAGCTGCACATCAAAATCGAGGTTGGAAGTGGCAAGGTTAAAGTTGGTGAGCAAATCGGCCAACTCATCAGATGTCCCGCTTTGGCTAAGGCTCTGAAACTGAAGTGTATTTGCACCGCCGACCCGAAACCTGAACCCATCATATTCGACATCGGTAACTTTAGGTGTTTCAAAGACATTCAGGCCTGTTTTATCAGGTGAACGGTAATATTGAAGGTCGCGTGTATCCTGTGCTTGTGCATTGGTTTCTGCAAACAGCACCATGAATAGTAGTGCTGTTATTGTTGTGATCAGTGTTTTCATGATAGTAGTTGTTTTTTCTTTTGAGATATGATAAAATTTCATTGGACGCCTGTATTTGATATCTGTTGACTGACAATCCGTGAACAATGTCGCAAGAGATACGGTAATGCCATGACAGCACATTCCTATAAAAGGGCACGGGCATTCCCCTATAGGCTGTAGGGGATTTTCTTACAAGAGGGGTGGGGCAGTGAGGGGATCGCAATGATCCCGTATTTATAAGCACGCTCATTATTTGCACTCCGGCTGTCGGAGTTCATTTTTTCCCTCCCGACGGCTGATCGGGGCTCATTATTTGCACGCGAAGCGAAATTTGATTGTGGGTAGGGGGTCAAGTGCCTTCGGCAATCATTGAACCACCGGAATTGTATTACTGTAAATCATAAAAAACAATTTTCTTGATAAGTAAGACTTAAATGAAATCCTGAAAACAACGATTAACTGGTAATTGATCAACATATGACCACTGTTAACTGATAACTGCAACTGGTTTCTGATAACTGGTTTCTGTTAACTGATCATTACGTCGAGGATCTCTCAATCCATTGA
>SKRC01000162.1 GCA_007118695.1 Balneolaceae bacterium
AAAAACTCCCGGAAATCGTTGTAATTGCCGCTTATTTTGATGCTTTTTTTCTCCTGTTCAAGACACGATTTGAGTCTGTCGGGCAACGGGATTTTCCGGCCGATCTCTTTTTCCACGATGCTGCCGAATTTGGCAGGGTGAGCGGTCGACAGGATGATAACAGGGGCATCCGATGCCATTTCGTCCTTGAAGTTGATCGAGGCCAGCAAACCCACCGCCGTATGGGGGTCTAGTACATAACCGGTCCGGCTGAAGGTGTCCCGGATGCAGCGTCTGGTTTGCGCATCATTGAAGGAAGCCCCCCGGATGTGTGCACGCATCTGCTCCAATGATCCGCCAAAAAGGGTTGTAATACGCTCGAAATTGCTTGGATTTCCCACGTCCATGGCATTTGAGAGGGTCTTCACCGACGGCTGTGGCGAAAAGGTTCCCGTTTTCAGAAACCGGGGTACGATGTCATTGCTGTTGGTGGCCGCCAGAAACAGCGATAACGGCATACCCATCTTCATTGCAATCAGCCCGGCTGTCAGGTTCCCGAAATTACCGCTCGGGACAGAAAAAACAGGGTCGGCATGTTCATCAAACTGCTTGCGGAGCTGAGCCAGTGCATATACATAATAAAATGACTGTGGAAGCAGCCGTGCTATATTGATCGAATTGGCTGAGCTCAGGTTCAATCTGCTGCGCAGCCCGCTGTCGGAAAAAGCCTGTTTTACCAGCTTTTGGCAATCGTCAAATGTCCCCTTCACTTCCAGGGCTGTGATATTCCTGCCCAGGGTTGTCATCTGTTGCTCCTGAAGCGGACTCACTTTCTCTGATGGATAGAGCAGACACACATTTGTGCCCGGGACACCATGAAACCCGTGTGCCACGGCACTGCCGGTATCTCCCGAAGTCGCTACCAGTATAGTCAGTTCACCGTCAATTCCTGTATCCAGACTCGCAAACGCCCGTGCCATAAATCGTGCGCCAAAGTCTTTGAATGCCAGTGTAGGGCCATGAAAGAGCTCCAGTACGTAGAAATTATCTTCCAGGTGTATCAATGGCGCATCAAAATTGATGGCACTGTCCACGACCTCCCGGATGATCTTTCTTTCTGATGCCGAGGCGAAATAAGGCTCGGCAATTCTGAATGCAATCTCCTGCAGTGTAAATCCCTCAACACCCTGCCAGAACCCGCCGGGAAGCAGCGGATAGCGTTCAGGAAGATAAAGCCCGCCGTCTGGCGCCAATCCCCATTTCATCGCTTGCGAGAATGAACACGGTTCGGCATCCCCCCGCGTACTGACAAACCGGATGGGCTCCGTTATGGAACGATTATTCTTCATACCGGATAAATGCTCCTTTCCGGTTTATCTCCGATACAATCACGTCATACTCCAGGCCCAGATCATCAAGCACATTTCCGGCTTTCTCACCGACCTTATTTGCTATTTCCACCGTTTCACTCAGTGTAAATACGGAGGGACCAGCACCGGAGATGCTGAACCCGAGAGCACCCTGTTCAAGTGCTGATTCTTTCATCCGGCTGAATCCTGGGATTAAAAAGGAGCGTGTGGGTTCGATGATCACATCCTGCATGGCCCGGCCAATCAATGGCAAATCGTTTGTGTACAAACCGGCAACCAGTGCGCCTACATTTCCCCACTGCACAACCGCTTTTGCCAGCGGCACCTCCTTTCGAAGGATTTGCCGGGTCTCTTTGGTTGCAATTTCAATTTTCGGATGCACAATGGTACAAAACAGGTTGTCTGGACTAGGCAGGTCGATGACATCGAGCGGATCGTTGCTGCGCACCAGGACAAACCCACCCAATAGCGATGCGGCCACATTGTCGGCATGAGGGCTGCCGCTGGCCGTAAGTTCACCGGCTACGGCAAATGGCAGCAGCTCTTTAGCGGAATAGGGTTCGCCCAGGAGCCTGTTGACGGCAACCGCTGCAGCCACCGAACTCGCCGCACTGGAGCCAAGCCCGCTGCCCATGGGCATTTTCTTAATAATTTTCATTTCAATACCGGATGATGATGCCTCGTCCAGGGCATGGAGCAAACTAAGAGCAGCCTTTCCCGCCGTATTTTTTTCAGGATCCAGGGGCAGTTTTCCCTGATCTCCCTCTATATGAGTAATCACCACCCCCGGATCATCCGAAAACTGAACCTCAACTTCATCGCCCGGCCCGTCAATGGCAAATCCCAGCACATCAAACCCGCATCCCACATTCGCTACCGATGCAGGAGCAAATGCAGTCACTTTTTTCAGAGTCAACGATTTCATCATAATGCCCATTTTTAACTTAATTATTCACCAAGCCCCGGCCTTTCGAGTCGTTGCATGCACCATTTCAATGTTAACGAATCCCGCAAAAATATTTTGCAGCGCAAAACAGGTTTCAATTAAATTTTCCATTAATTTTTATCCGAACTATTTACTTAAACTGAACTTAAGTTAAATATTATGCTTATTTGTGAATAATCCGGGTTTACCTATTACCAGAATTGTTATCACCCCGCATTGGTGAAAGCCTGAGTATTCACAACACGTAATATATCTGCAACGATACCACCGGCTGTGACTTTGGCACCTGCACCGGGGCCTTTCACCACCATCGGGCTTTCCTGGTAATGATCCGTATATAAAGCTACAACATTGTCGCTGCCGCTCAAACCGTAAAATGGATGGTCCCGGTCGATCTCTTCCAGCTTGACAACACCCTTGCCATTTTCAAATCGTGCAATGTAACAGAGGGTCTTGCCTTTCGATTCGGCTGCCTTGCGAAGTGCTTCAAATTCATCGTCATACTTTTCGAGTTTTTTGAAAAATGATTCGACATCGCCATTGCCCCGGGCCCCTTCCGGTACCAGGTTTTGAATTTCCATATCGCTGAACTCCAGCTTATACCCGGCCACTCGTGCCAGTATCAGCAATTTCCGGCCTACATCATGCCCGTTGAGGTCTTCCCTCGGATCGGGTTCGGTGTACCCCTTCTTGCGGGCTTCTTTCACGATTTGGCTGAATGGTATGCTGCCGTTAAAACTGTTGAAAATATAGCTGAGGGTTCCCGATAGCACTCCTTCCACCCTTCTCAATTTATCTCCGGTCGTGACCAGCTCGTGGAGCGTGGCAATCAGCGGCAGGCCGGCTCCGACATTGGTCTCATACCGGAAGGCGGCATTTCGTTTGATGGCAAGGCTTTGCAGCTCATCATAATATTCCTGCCTGGAGGAGTTGGCTATCTTGTTGGGTGTGACAACCGATATACTCGCATTCAAAATATCCGGGTAAAGTTTGGCCACTTCGGCACTGGCCGTACAGTCAACAAAAACGGAATTTGGCAGGTTCAGATCCTTCATCTGCTGAACATATCCCTGCAGTGATGTATCGTCTCCTTCTTTTTCCAGCATTTCGTTCCAGCTGCCGAGCGCAATCGGATCTTCCCGTACAAGCATATGATTCGAGTCGGCCACCCCCCTTAATTTTATATCGATCAGGTAATCCTCAAACAGACTCTGCACCTGGTTTTCAACCAACTCAAGCAAGGTGCCGCCAATGAGGCCAACACCGACCAGAAACAAGTTAACGGTTTTAATTCCGGCCAGGAAAAAGGCATCGTGGAGGGTATTCATCGCTTTGGCTTCATCCTTTTTTGACACCACGAAAGAGATATTTCTCTCCGAAGAGCCCTGGGCAATCGCTACAATATTGATCCCGTTTCTTCCCAGCGCGCTGAACACCCGGCCGGCAATACCCGGAATCTGCCTCATGTTATCACCCACGATGGCAATCACCGACAACTCCTTTTCAAGCTGCACTTCATCAATCACATTTTCCAGAAGTTCCAGCTGGTACTCTGATTCGATTGCTCGTTGTGCTTTTTCCCCGTGGTGAGGCAACACGGCAAGTGTAACCGTATGTTCGGATGAAGCCTGTGTGATCAGGATGATATTGATGTTTTCCCTTGCCAGGGTATTGAACAGGCGTGCTGCGATTCCGCTTACCCCGATCATCCCGCTTCCTTTGATGGTGATCAGGGTCACTTCATCAATCGATGAGATCCCTTTCACAAGACGGTCTGTCTGTTCCACCTCTTTTCGGATCACTGTTCCGGGAGATTCCGGACGGAATGTATTTTTAATCCATATCGGGATCCCTGAACGCAGGGCCGGCTGTATGGTCGGGGGATAGATGACCCTGGCGCCGAAATGCGACATCTCCATAGCCTCTTCGTAGGAGACCTCCCGGATGGGAAATGCCCGTTTCACCTTTCCCGGGTCAGCGGTCATCAACCCGTCAACATCGGTCCAGATCTCGATCTGATCGGCCTCCAGTGCCGCACCAATCAGTGATGCGGTGTAGTCGGAACCTCCACGGCCGAGGGTCGTTGAGATGCCTTCCTCCGTAGAGGAGATAAAACCGGTTACCACTTTAATTGTGGACCCTTTCGGGAATGCTTCACGAAAATTTTTGTATGTTTTTTCAATCAATACCCTTGCCTGTCCGTGCTCGTTATCCGTTTTAACCAGAGTTCTGGCATCTGTGTAGTCCGATTGAATGCCGTTGTCATTCAGGCAGGCAGAGAGAATCATAGCGGAGAATCGCTCCCCGAAACCCATCACAAAGTCCAGTGTTTTCGGGGTAACTTCACGCACCAGCGATACCCCCTGCAATACATCTTCAAGAATATTGAACTCCAATTTGAAACGGGTCAGTATATCACTCTGGTGCTGCACCGTTACCAGGCTTCTGATGCTTTCCAGGTGACGTTCTTCCAGCTCGTTCATTCTTTTCAGATACCGGTCGGATCCGCTGGAAGCCTCCAGGGCTGCCTCTCTGAGAAGATCGGTGACCCCACTGAAAGCTGAAACCACCACAACCAGGTCCGATTGCTCTTTTTTAGCACGAATAATCTCTGTCACCTTCCGAATTGCCTCGGGTGAGCCGACTGAAGTACCACCAAATTTTAATACACGCATGTCTGCAACTTTTTTCAGGGGATAAAAGGAACGGCAATTTTACCCATTCCATCCGCCCCCATCAAGTTTTATCGTTATAAAAAACAGCTGTTTTTGAAGAATTGAAAATAAAAGCGCTTTCAACCGGCCGGGCAGCTCTAATTTGTTGGCAATCTTATCAAATATCTTGTAGAATGTTGGATTGAAACCAAAAATCGAATGTGAATCTATCAATCATACCATGATAAAACAGAAAACAATTTCCATTATCGGAGCGGGCAATATCGGCACGTCCATCGCCAGCGGACTCGCCAAATCGGAAAATTTCAAGACCGGGGATATCACCCTGACCCGCCGCCGGCTCAATCTCCTTGAACCTTTTGAAGAGCAGGGATTCAGGATAACTTCCGACAATACCGAAGCGCTGGCCAATTCGGACATTGTCATTGTAGCGGTCGAGCCTCAACAGCTTGATGAAGTGCTCAGCGAGATTACTCCCGACCTGGATCCGGACCGCCATATTCTGCTGTCCGTGGTTACGGGTGTCCACAGCAAACATATCGTCAAGAAAACCGGAAACAAAGTGCCGGTAGTCCGGGTGATGCCGAATACCGCGATTGCCATCCGTGAGTCGATGACCTGCATCTCATCGACCGATAAAAACGGCGCGGCAGTAAAGGCGGCAGAAGCGATTTTTAACACCGTGGGAGAAACTATGGTGATCCTGGAAGAGCAGATGACGGCAGCAACCGCTCTGTGTGCCTGTGGAATTGCATTTTTCCTGAGGTCGATCCGGGCAGCCTCCCAGGGCGGTATTGAAATCGGGTTTCACTCCACCGAGTCGAATTTTATGGCTGCCCAGACGGCCAAAGGCGCAGCCTCCCTCCTGTTGAGTCTGGGCAATCATCCGGAATCGGAAGTGGACCGGGTAACGACTCCCCGTGGCTGTACCATCAGCGGGTTGAACCAGATGGAACACAATGGTTTCAGTTCGGCCATGATCAAGGGAATACTCGTATCGGCCGAGAAGGCAGCCAAATTGTATGAGGAGGAAGGGTGAATCTACTTTATTTTCCCGTCTTTATTATTATTTGACACTTTATAAATCAACTCTCTAAACTCTTCCATTTTCTTTTTATTCAGGCGTTTGAGGCGGTTGTTGATCGCCTGCGGTGATACACCTTCATAATTTGCAATATCCGTTTGATCCACCTCCAGGTCGATCATCAATTTGAGCAGAGTCTTCTCAAACTCACTTCGTTCACTTTTTGTATTGCGTTCTGAACTCATCGGGCCTCGTATATTTAATAGTTCCTGAGATTTTGTATATTATTGGTTGTTAAGATTTAAATTTAACAATAAACTACAGTTCCTCTCATAACGTGAATTATACACAATTATTCTCACAATTTGAGATAAAGCAATTTATTTTTTCACCTGATCGTTATTACAGGGTAAATCGTTATTACAGGGTAAACAGATAGAAGCTGCCTGGAGCAAGCCGGATTATCAAACTTTACATGAAGAGCCGTTATCAATACAAAATCACCACATAGTGTTCAAGCAATTCTTGAAAGGCTTGAGGAAGCTCTGAATTTTCAAAAAGATGTTGAGCTTGCCGATTTCCTGGGAGTTGCCCAAAATACCATTTCAGCCTGGAAGAAAAGAAACAGCATGAACTACGATCTGCTGTTCAGAAAGTGTCTGCCTTACAATATCGATCTTAACTGGCTTATTTATGGCAAGTTGATGCCACATGCAGGAAAAGAGAACCCTGAACTTCTGCTTCAAGCGGCCGGCAGCGATAAAGATGATGCGATGGAGAATCTCCATGAAGAAGAAAAAGTTGTTACAATTGTAGAAATGATCCGCCAGTTTCCCTGGCCTCTTTCCACCCGGCGGATAATCATGGAAAATTACATCAACCTGGTCTACAGTGAAGTAAAGGAGAGTAAAGGGCAGCAGAGAGAGCGTTAACTGATTACTGGTTCATCTTCTATGCTTCAATCCGGCCCCCTGACTGAGTGTAATAACCCGGAATTTTTTTAAGCTAACTTAAATCACCATCATTTCGAAGACAATATGCTGTCCACAAAGCCGCAGAAGCATCTACCGCACCAAATAAGATGAGAACTGCAGGAGCAAACCCAAAGGCAACAAAAGCCAGGAAAAAGCCCAGTACAGCAAAGCAGCTTGTATGAATTTATTAAAATTTTAAATTCTTGCCCTGTAAGACAGTAAAATGTATACTGAAGTTAGCATAGATGAGTGCTGCTATGGGGTAGAGAGGGATGGCAGGGAACCATCCTTCACGTCAAATACGCTGTATCTATTTTGCTTGCCTCGTTATCGGGTTTACAGATTAATTTCTAAACCGTTCTGATGAGAAGTGCAGTCGTTCTTATTTTGATGTTTCTTGCTTCTTCGGCAGTTGCTTGTACGAAAACTGCTGATGCATACCAAACGCAAGAAAATCTGACCATTCAGGAACTATTAGAACTTGTTGATGAATGGATTATCATCAACCCGGACCTCGCCCTTGAATATGCTCTACAGGCTGTAAGTGCAAGCCGCGAAGCCGGAAATTTTGAAGGTGAAATCAGGGCACTATACAAAATTGGCGACATCCATTACAGGTCAACAGACAAGACATCTTCCATGCCTTTTTATGCAGAAGGACTTGAAAAATCACAAACTATGGGTAACAGGCTGCTTACCGCAGAAGGCCATTACCATAAAGGTCAGTACTATGAAAGGGGAAGCAAATTCAGAGAAGCAATCGTACACCTTGAACAGGCTAAGGTGTTGTATAAAGAGCTCGATATGCCCGCTGAAATTGCCGGTATTCACAATTCTTACGGCAGGATTTACCAACACCTGGGAAATTACACGGAATCGCTCAATAACTTTTTCCGTTCGCTCGAATTAAACGAAGAGCTGGGAAACTCGCTTGGGATGGCAATCGCCTATACAAACATAGGCAACACACAAATGCTGAATTACAATTTTGACGAAGCCATTCATTTTATGAATGAGTCCCTCAAAATCGACGAGGCCAACAACGACTCCACTGGGATTTTAATCAACAAACTCAACATCGGGGCAGCTTATGAAAGAAAAGGTGACTATAAAACAGCTATGGTGTACTACCATGAAGCGCTGGAACTTGCCCGTATCAGAAATATTCGAAGTGAGGAAGCAAAGCTGCTAACCAATATCGGCTCTACTCACAGTAAAATGGGTAACCCGAAAGAAGGACTACCCTATCTCTTTGAAGGTCTTGAGATAATGCGTGAAATTGACACCGTTACCCCTGCAACACTTAGTAACGTAGCGGAGGCATATCTTAACCTTGAACAGTATCCCGAAGCTCTCGATTATGCAATTCAATCGAAGGAAGAATCCAAAAAGAATAACGACCTGAACCGTCTGCACTATGCCTATCTGAATATGGCCAATGCGTATGAAGGGATTGGAGATCTCGAAAATGCGATCCGGACTCTCAGACTTTACAATGTTACAAAAGACAGCCTGTTTACTGCCGAAAGGGAAAAACAGATCAACGAACTGCAGATCCTCTACGAAACTGAACAGCGGGATCAGACCATTACCATGCTTACACTGGAAGCCAAAACCGCAACGTTTCGCCGTAATACCTACCTGGCTTCCGGCATCCTGGTTTCCATGATTCTTCTTCTTCTGTACACCGGTCAGCGGTACAAAACCAGGAAAAACCGGCAGCTGCTTGAGAAAAGCGAGGAGGTGGCACAGATGAAATCCAACTTCTTTTCCAACATCTCGCATGAGTTCAGGACCCCACTTACCTTGATTTCCGGTCCGATCGAAAAACTCCGGTCGGTCACAGGTGACCCCGGCATGCGCAAAGAACTCAATATCATACAAAAAAACAGCGACCGGCTGCTCTCGCTGATCAACCAGCTGCTGGACCTGTCCCGGCTTGAATCGGGCAACCTCACCCTTTCGGTGGAAAAATCCGATCTGCAATCCCTTGTAAAAGGTGTGGCCATGTCGTTCCAGTCACTTGCTGAAATGAAAAATATCGATATACATGTACATGTCGAAAACAATTTCTCAGGTGCCTGGGTGGACCGAAGTAAGCTGGAGACCATACTGATCAATCTTATCGGCAATGCTCTGAAATTCACACGGGAAGGTGGCGACGTGAATGTCAAGCTCACAGTAACCAATGGCAAAGACGGTCAGAAACGATGCCGTATTCAGGTTTCCGATAGCGGTGAGGGAATAGCCGACAAAGACCTGGAGCACATTTTTGACCGGTTTTATCGCGGCTCGGAAACAGAACACTCCGGCAGTGTGGGATCGGGTATCGGCCTGGCGCTGACAAAGGAACTTGTGCTGCTTCACAAGGGAGAGATCCGGGTGCACAGCTCCCCAGGAGAAGGAACCGAATTCATTGTGGAGATACCCATATCGATGCAGCACTACAGCAAACTGGAACGGATCCCTGCCTCGCCGGCCGGAACTGCACCAAAGCCCATGATAACGGAAAGCGAATTGTCCCCCGCGCAATCACCGGTTATCTCCTCTGATGAATCGGCTCCTCTCCTCCTTTTGATCGAGGACAACAGGGACGTTATGAATTATCTGACCGGAATTCTGAAACCATTGTATCGCATTATCACCGCAGAAGAAGGTGAAAAAGGTGTTGAAACCGCCCTGCAGGAGATCCCCGACCTGATCATCAGCGATGTGATGATGCCGAAGATGAACGGATACCGCGTGGCGGAAATTCTGAAACAGGATGAAAAAACCAGCCATATACCGCTGATCCTACTCACCGCCAAGGCCTCGCATGAAGACCGGATTCAGGGCCTGCAGACCCATGCCGACGATTATGTTACCAAACCGTTCCGCCCGGATGAACTTTTGCTGCGCGTTGAGAACCTGATTCTGTCCAGAAAGAAAGTGAGGGAGAAATACAAACGCAAGGTTGAGATCAAGCCGGAAGAGCTCTCCGTGCAATCGATGGAAGAGGCATTTCTGCTTCGTGTTGTGGAGACCATCAAAAAACATTTATTGAATGAGGATTTTTCCGTGGATCAGCTCGCACGGGAAGTAGGGATGAGCCGTTCACAGCTTCACCGGAAGCTGGTTGGCCTTACCGACCTCTCGGCAACCGAGTTTATTCGCTCCTATCGCCTCAACCTGGCCAGAGAGATGATTGAAAACCAATCAGGAACCATCTCCGAAATCGCCTATGAGGTAGGCTTCAACAGCCCCTCCTATTTCAGCAAAGCCTTCCGCAAGAAGTTCGGCGTAAGCCCGAGTGAGTTTGAGGCAAATAATAGTCCCGAATAAAGTCCCCTCTTGCCTGCCCCGATTCTCGGGGAGAAGGGAAAAGTGAAAACAAAAAAGGCTAAGCCTTATTTGCTGAACGAGGAGTGTCTTTCACGAACTTGCTCATATTGTTGAGCAACACACACACCTATATCCCTCCTGCATAGGCGACTTTTTAGTCCCTCTCTTTGACATATTTCCTTCATGCCTTGGTGCCTTAATGGCTCCTTTTCACCCATTTTTGCAACCTCCGTACCACACTTTGCAACGAGCGTTACAGCGCAGGTACCCTTCCGGGATTAGATTAAAATTGTTGTGTAGTACAAAACCATAACAATTTAAATCCTGGCATAATGAAAACCTTCAACATTCTTTATTTATTACTTATTGTAAGCTTAATTGCTGTTTCGGTACTGTTCATTTCTTGCAGTGATAATTCACTTAGTCCAGAACAGATCCAGTCAAGTGTTAATGAGTATTTCAGTTCCATTCCTGACTGGGAGATCGGTGAACCTCCAAAAGGAGAAGATATATATATAAATTCGATTACGGTGGACGGACCAGATTTAACCGCATCAGATTTTGATAGTGCCCCGATTGTTGACTACGAATGCCCTGTGTTTGACAGGAATATGGCCACTACCATAACCAATTTCAAATCTGTTGGAACGAATGAAGGAAGAATATGGCCGGGTGCAATTATCCAGGGCAATTCACTAAAAACTGGAGATATACGATTAATTGAAACAAGTGGTAAGCGAGCTGATATCACCCTGACTACCAATATTCCACTGGAAGTAGGATCCAAAACCATAACACCTAACAGCGTGACAGCGCAACAGGCAATTTCTGATTTCATGGTCGCAGCAGGTACAATGCCCGAAGGATCACAAGCCGGTGCAGGTGTAACTTTAACGCGTATTGAGGAAGCCACAACCTACAATCAGGCCATGAGCCAGATGGGTGTAAGCGTTGGTTTTAGGGACATTAAAACTGATGTTGGTCTAAGTGGCAGTCTGGATGTTAGTAATCAAAGGAGCAGTCATGAACATACAGTAGTAGCGCAATATGTTCAGGAGAAATTTAAAGTAAGAATTGCAGACGATCTTATTTCATCACCGGCTGACTTTTTTACTGATGATTTTACAAGTGAAGATCTGGAAACACTGGAAAGAAACGGTGAAATCGGCCCAAATAATATTCCTCTTTACATTGAAGAAGTGACCTATGGCCGAATTCTGTTGTTTTCAAAAACATCCAAGAGGGTAGAAGATGCCGAAAGTTTAAGTGCTGCTCTGAGCGCCTCAATGAGTGATTATGCTGAAGGTGGAGGTGGTCTTAGTGATAAACAAAAAGATATATTTAAAAATAGTACCAACAGGATCTATTCTGCCGGTGGGAGTGAAAGTGGTGCCAATGCTGCAGTAGCAAATCTAGATTGGAGCAAGTTTTTTGTAGAAACTACCGCATCTGAAGCTGTGCCCATTTCTTTTGTTGCAAGAACCATAAACGGCAAGAAATTGGTAGGTATGGTAAATCATGACAGCCATGAATATCGTGGAAATTGTACTATGATTGATATTTCTGAACCAATCAACCCCCCGGTAGTTAAATCCTATGATATTACAGTAGAATGGACAGAAACAGGTTATACAAGTTATTGTAACATCTCGAATTGCGCGGCTGGTATGGTTGTATTCTCTCCTTTTAGGGATGTTATTCTTAATATATTGAATAGTTACCAGACAAAATTTACTACTTATCCGGGAGAAGATGGATATTTTGAGGTAATGTCTCAACTCACTGCAGATCCGCCAAATTCCACAGGTTCACTTTATAATGTTAGTTCTTTACGTGAAGGAACACGTACACATAGAAACACTTTGGAAAATTGGTGGGGAAGTGTAACAACCACATACACCATCACCAAAAAGACCAATTACTATTAACAGGTACTCAATCTACAAGTATTTAAATTTCACTTCTGTTTGGAATTTGAATTGAAATCTTTGCCACGGAGGCACGGGATACAGGCAGTTGCTGTTTTCCGTGTTCCGTGGCTTTTTTCATGCTTCAGGGTTTCGATTATTCCACTAAAAAATGAACCCATTTCCCAATTCTTCCTGAACTTCCGAAAGCTTCAAAAGAAAAATTTATCATACCCATAAAGATCTGCCGTTTTCTGCCACTCCTGCGCTCATCTGCAGAATCCGTATGAAATAATCCAAAAAAGTTGTATGAACTTATTGGGATAAACCCCGGCGTGTCAGACATTTTCTTATCCAACAGAATTCACATCCATCTGGCCGTGTTGCGGCCGACAGAGGTTTGCGGAAGTAATCAGAAAGATCTAGACATTCGTTTTTTTCCCCTGCCTGATCCCCGGAAACCAGCGGGAAACCCTGCTTTTATAGGTTTCCCATTCACTCTCAAACTGCGACTGCAGCCAGGGCTCTTCATGTATGATAATACGTAAATGAAAAATGACACCCAGGATAACGGTATAAGCTGCCAATAGTATAGAGTATAAAAACAGGGCCCAGCCTGCAACAAGAATAAGTACCCCTACATACATCGGGTTACGGCTGTAACGATACAAGCCAACCACAACCAGGTTTTCGGGCGGATCCCATGGCGCCAATGTACCTTCTCCGGCAACATAGAAATCCCTTACACACCAGATCAGGATTGCAGCTCCAATAAACATAATCACCAATCCCGGCATCCACATCTCACCCCGCCATGGATCGGCATAGGCGATAAGCGGAGGAACAATTATAGCTACAAACCCGGGCAATGCGATAAATGCCAATAATGCGCGTAGAAACATGGTGCTCCCTTATTCATTTGATCAGCGTAAATGCCGAAGTGATAAATACCAAATTGTGTCACTGAATCCGTCAGGATTTCAACCTTTGATTTAAGCTTCAAAACCTTTGTGATTTATCTGATTCCGACACCCCGAAGGGCATACCGGGTCAAAAAAGCTGTCATTTTTTGGTTCAATTTATTGAATTCTTAAAACAGATCAATCTAAACCGTATGTGCCCTGGCCTTATCCAGTTTTAACCCGTCTCCGGCCGGTGTGGACGGCAGCTCACTATCGTACTCCTCGAGTGTAAACTCATCGACGAGTACCGCATCGAGGCGGGCCTCTTCCGTCTGGCGGACCTGTTTGGCTTCCTCACTCGTGATGATCTCTTTGGCCACGGCATCTTCAAGCTGATTCAGAGCAGGACCTTTTTCCAGGTCACCGCTTTTGGTTGCTTTGTATAGCTTTTTGTAAATATCGGCCGATTCAGTCACCATCTTCAAGCCATATTCGTACTTGCCCATCGCTTCATCACGCGAGAAAGTCATATAAATGCCGTCGCTCATCCGGTCACGCTGCTCGCCGATCGTCTGCATCGCCTGTGCAACCTTGTGGCCGTGGTAATCGGAGGGCGACTTCCCGATCCGGTTGAGACGGGAGCACATGGCGACAGGCCCGTTGAAGAACCAGCTCAGGCCGGGTACGCGGATCTCCTGGTAGAGCTCATCGAAAGCCCTCTGGATTCGGAAGAAAGCGTGCTGCATCGCCCACTCAAAATAGATGCGATCCTCCTTTTTGAAACCTTCCGATTCATACCGCTTCAGGGTGGCCGAAGCGAGGTACATCCAGCTGAAGATGTCGGCATAGCGGCCGGCAATTTTCTCTTTCATCTTGAGGGCTCCGCCATAAGAACCCAAAGCCAGGTCGGCCATAAATGCAAAGTTGGCCGACGCCCATGCAAGGCGTTTGGCATATTTTTTAGCCGGTCCTTTTACCGGTGATCCGGCAATCCGTCCGCGAGTCAGGCTCAGCACGAACGCCCTGGTTCCGTTTTGGAACACATGGCCGATGTGCTTCCAAAAGTTGTCGTCGAACTGCCTGACATCCTTATTCATCAGCGCTTCAATCTCCTTGTAGGCGTATGGATGGCAGCGGATTGCCCCCTGCCCAAAAATGATCAGCGACCGGGTGAGAATATTGGCGCCTTCCACAGTAATCGCGATCGGAGTGGCGATATAACTGTGGGCAAAAATGTTGCGTGGCCCGCGTGATATGCCGGCGCCTCCGGTGATGTCCATAGCGTCATTGATAATCTCTCGGGCCAGCTCCGTAAAATTGTATTTGGCGATCGCTGTTACCACAGCAGGCTTGGCACCTTTATCGAGCCCGCCGCATGTGTACCGCCTGGCTGCTTCCATCAGGTAACTGTAGCCGCCAATGCGGGCCATCGGCTCCTCAATTCCTTCAAATTTGCCGATATTGATCCCGAACTGCTGCCGGATAGCCGTATAGGCGCCGATCGCTCTTGCTGCTACTTTCGCACCTCCGGCGGCCTGGGCAGGCAGGGAAATACCTCGGCCAACAGCCAGTGATTCCATGAGCATGCGCCAGCCATTGCCGGCGCCGTCTTTTCCGCCGATAATGGCATCAATCGGCACAACAACGTCCTTGCCGCGTGTCGGACAGTTGTGGAATGGAATCCCAAGGGGATCGTGCCGTTTTCCGAGTTCCACTCCTTCCGTATCACTCGGGATCAGTGCACAGGTGATACCCGGTTCTTCTCCTTTGCCCAGCAGATTATCCGGATCACGCAGCTTGAAGGCCAGGCCAATGACTGTAGAAATGGAAGCAAGGGTGATGTACCGCTTGTCCCAGTTCAGCTTCAGGTAGAGTTTGCCGTCGTCTCTCTTAATGACTTCACCGTGCGACTGCATCGCGCCGGCATCCGAGCCGGCATTCGGTTCCGTCAGGGCAAAACATGGCATCTCTACTCCTTTGGCCAGGCGGGGCAGATAATGATCCTTCTGCTCCTCGGTGCCGTAATGCATCAGCAATTCGGCCGGACCCAGAGAATTGGGTACCATTACTGTTGTAGCCAGTGGTCCACACCTCGAGGCGAGCTTGGCCACAATAACGCTATGCGCGTTGGCAGAAAATCCATAACCGCCATATTTTTCAGGTATGATCAACCCGAAAAACCCCTTCTCGCGCATATAATTCCACGTCTTCTCGTCAAATTCTTTCCGTTTGAACACCTCCCAGTCGCTAACCATGGAACAGAGCTCTTCCACCGGACCGTCGAGAAAAGCCTGCTCCTTTTCGGTCAGCTCCGGGTAGTTTTCATCCAGGATCTTCTGCAGGTCGGGCTTGCCCGAAAAAAGTTCCCCTTCGATCCAGACCGTCCCGGCTTCAATTGCGGTCTGCTCCGTTTCTGAAATTGCAGGAAGGATTTTAAGAGCATCCAACAGCTTCATAATCGGCCCCGAAAGCAATGCGCGCCGAACCGGTTTTACGTTAAAGATCACCGCCAATGCGATAAATACTCCGAGCATCCACGCAGGTGCTGCGAGCCCCCACAGGCCGGCTAAACCTGCCACCGCCCATAGCCATAACGGGGCATTGCGATAACCGAAAAGCAACACCACCAACAGGGCGCTTCCCACACTAATCCATAGCGGCAATTCACTGAAAAATCCGAACGTTTGATTGAGTAGTTCCATGGTAATTTCTTTATGCCTGTTTAATATAATTTTTTAAATTCTTCAGAACCTTTTCTGAACATCATATTGTTGCTTGATGTTGCTTGATTCATAACCAACCCGGCCCACTTGACAAGCCGACACCTCCTGCCTGTCCTCTCATTCATACAAATATTGATTACCAGTATTTATACGGATGCTTTTGAGTTGTTGTTTACGAGAAATCCTTTCATTATGTGATCAACAGCATGGTTGATAAACACATTTTTGGGTATTCGTGTATCGAGCCTCTTGCTGAGAATCACCGATACAATTCCGTGCAGCTGAGCCCATATGGTATAGGCAGCATGAAGCGGATTTCCTTCGGTGATTCGCCCCCTTTCAATACCTTCCCGTATCACTTCGGCAATCATCTCATATCCCTCCCGCGCTTTCCGGAATTTCTGCTTGGGATACCGGGGCATCTCTTCCGGGCGCAACATAAAAATCACCTCATACTCCTGCGGCCGGTCGAGTCCGAAAGCTACATAACTGCGAGCTATGCTTTCAATTTTTTCCAATGGGTCCCTGCTGGTTTTGATTATTTGTTGAATGATTTGGTTGAGTTCATCAATACTCTCCTCAATCAAAGTGTAAAGCAGATGATCTTTGTTTCTGAAATGAAGATAAATGCTCGTTGCCGATACATCGATTTCGCTGGCAATTTTCCGCATGGAAATCCGGCTGAATCCTTCATCCAGGAGCATCTTTCTGCCGGCTTTCAATATCTGTGCTCTTAATGACATAACACGAGGTTAACACTGTTAAGTTCCTGCTTCAATTTATTAAAATATCAGGTAAAATCAATGTGAATCAGAAAGGAGGACTATGGAGTAAAACTTACATATTTGATCGTCTTATTCACTTTCAGATGCGCTCTCTCGTAATGGGTAGGAATTGTCAGAAGCGGATCATCCGGAGTTTCGGAATATACATTTTTTACCAGCCGTTTGATGTCGCATCCTTCCTCCTCCAAAACCCCGATCGTAAACTCGTAAAGGGGATCAGAATCGGTTTTGAGGTGAATTAGACCCTTCTCTTGCATAATGCGCCGGTACCTGTCCAGAAATCGAGCAGACGTCAGGCGCTTGTGTTTCTTTGTACCTCTCAGATATGGATCAGGAAAGGTAATCCAAATCTCATCTATCTCTCCTTCAGCAAAATACTCCTCGATATGGTCGATATACATCCGGATATAGCGGACATTCTCCAGTGATTGCTCTTTAGCCTGATTCGCTCCCACCCAAATCCGCGCTCCTTTGATATCAATGCCAATAAAGTTTTTTTCCGGGTGACGGCGGGCCAGATTCAGGGTGTATTCTCCTCTTCCACACGCCAGCTCCAGGATTATCGGGTTGGTGTTGCCGAAAACCGATGACCATTCTCCTTTCGGTTTTTTGGCACCCTCATCAGCAAAGTCGGTGTATTCGTAAACATTGTCCAGGCTGCTGACATCTGCCCATCTTTTCAGCTTGTTTTTCCCCATTTTTTCAGGGCGCCAGCCGTTTCCGTTCCCACCGGTTACCGGACATGCGATATCTGATTCTGTCGTGCAGCCGGCCGGGCCGTCCCTGCCAGAATTCAATTTCCGAGAGAATCACATTGTATCCACCCCAATGTTCAGGCATTGGGATCTCTTTACCTTCAAACTTTGTCTGATATTTCCTGAATTGCGATTCAAGCTGTTCGCGGCTCTCCACTTCACTGCTTTGATCCGATGCCCATGCCCCGATCTGACTCTCACGCGGACGGCTGGCAAAATACTCCTTACTCATTTCTGCCGGAGTCTTCTCAACTTCACCTTTCAAGCGTACCTGCCGTTCGAGCTCCGGCCACCAAAAACAACAGCCTGCCACCGGGTGATTCTCAAGATCTTCCGCTTTTCCACTGTCATAATTGGTATAGAACGATATCGAATCCTGCCCGATATCCTTCAACAGAACCATTCTTACATCCGGATGGCCATCTTTTTTGACTGTTGCCAGTGACATCGCATTCGGCTCAAGTGCCTGGGAATTGATGGCCTGCCCGACCCATTGCTGCAAAAGTTCCAATGGGTCCTCAGGCAGATCCACTTCCACTATCCCGTCTTTGGTATACAACCGCCTTAGCTCGGAAATATTAACTTTTTTCATAGAAGGTTGCTTAACTGAAATAATGCGGTTCGTTTCCCTTCTTCCATTTGATATTGCAACCGATACTCGGGATCTGCTCTTCCGGAACATCTTTGCCTGCCAAAACCAGATCGGTTGCTTCCCGGAGGTCTTTGCCGGTTACCGGCTTGTCGTTCTTCGGCCTGCTATCGTCGAACTGCCCGCGGTACACCAGTTCCAGCCGCTCATCAAACAGGAAGAAGTCGGGGGTACAGGCTGCCTTGTATTTTTTTGCCACCTCCTGGGTCTCATCATACAGATAGGGAAACGGGTAACCGAATGTTTCCGCATCTTCCTTCATATTTTCTGGTGAGTCATCAGGATAATTCTCTACGTCATTCGAGCTGATCGCTACAACCCCGACTCCTTTCGGCAGATAATCGGTAGCGTAATCAACCAGGGCATTTTTGATATGCTTAACATACGGGCAGTGATTACAGATAAACATGACCAGCAACGCCTTATTACCCTTATAGTCATCAAGCGTAACGGTTTCTCCGGTAATCGTATCGGTGAGTGAAAATTGTGGAGCTTTGGTCTCCAGCTCCAGCATTGTTGATTCTACTGCTGCCATTCGTCTTTCATTTTTTTAGGTTGCTGTTCCGTTTCAAATTGTAATACACCTAACAGTTCCGTGTATTGTGGAATTCATTTGAATTGTAAAATCCTCTTATCAGGCACCTAAGATACAGAAAGGATGATTCTATTCACACCATAACGTTAATTGATCGCCATTCAACCTCTGGAAATGCTCTGCCGACAACGGTTTGCTCTCCCTGTGAAGCCCAAGCCGTTTAGTATGGTGTTTAAACAAATCGTGAATCTGATCGGCATAGTTGCCGGTGCCGCGAAACCTCTCGCCGAATTCTGACAGGTTCAACTTTCCGTTACGAACATCGAGAATCCGGTTTAATACCTTGCTTTTCCTGTCGGGATAGTGTTGCCCGAGCCAATCCACAAACAGTTCTTTGACCCCATATGGCAGCCTCAAAAGTGTATAACCGGCTCCTGTCGCACCAGCCCTGGTGGCTTCCTCCAGGATCGATACCGATTCATGATCTGTCAATCCGGGGATGATCGGGGCTACATTTACCCGAACGGGAATACCTGCCTCCGCGAGTTGCCGGATCGCATCGAGTCTCCGCTGCGGGCGGGAAGTCCGGGGTTCCATAACACGGGCTAATTCGGGGTCGAGCGTTGTAATTGAAATTGCAACCTTCACGGCATCCATTTTTGCAAGCTCCGACAACAGATCGATATCCCGGGTTACCAGGTGGTTTTTTGTAATAAGACCCAACGGATGTCGGGCTTCGAGAAGAACCTCAATACAACTTCGGGTGATTCTCAATTCTCTTTCGACCGGCTGATAAGGATCGGTAACGCCACTCATGACGATCGGTTCCGGCTTCCACGATTTGTCTGACAGGGTTTTTCTGAGCAGTTTGGCGGCCTTGTACTTTACAACGATTTTGGATTCAAAGTCCAACCCGGCCGACATCCCCAAAAACTCATGTGATGGCCGTGCGTAACAGTAAATGCACCCATGCTCACAGCCGCGGTACGGATTGATGCTCTTATTAAAGGGTATATCCGGACTGTTGTTTTTGGAAATGATATCCTTGGTATGATCAGTCAGTAATTGCGTTCCCGGAGCCGGCTTTTCGCCCGTCTCTTCATCCAGGTTATAGTCCAGGTACACCTTTTCAAACCGGTTCTCCGGATTATCTGATGAGCCTCTGCCTTTGATTGGTTTCATAATATCACCACACATATTTTGCACATATAGTACAGAATAAAGGTGAGAATGGCAATGAGAAATGCGGGGTTGGAATGGCGGGAACAAGCATGCTCAACACTATTGTGCCGGCTGAATTAATCCGAAGCGACTGCATTGAGGATGATCTGAAGTGATTCTCGGAGCAGTTTATCCTGAATGATTAATGGCGGGGCGATGCGGATCAGGGTATTGGAGTGGAGGGTCCAGCCGAGAATAATACCTTTTTCAAAACAGTACCTGACAACCTTTTGGGTCAGATCGGCATTATCCAGCTCCAAGCCAAGCATGGCTCCTTTGCCGCGAACTTCAATAATGCCTTTACCGGCAAGCGTCTCCCGCACCATCTCTTCAATGCGGGTGGCTTTCGCAGTAAAATCTCCTTCCAGCAGGGTTTTCAGATTGGCATAGGCGGCAGCGCAACTGACCGGATGGCCGCCAAACGTAGTGACATGATTCAACGGAGGATTGAACGTAAATGCCTTCAGATTACCCGGAGAAGAAGCAAAAGCCCCCATCGGCATTCCCCCACCCATTGCTTTGGCCATGCAGAGAATATCGGGGACCACTCCATAGTGTTCGAAAGCAAACAGTCTGCCTGTACGGAAAAAACCGGTCTGGATCTCATCAAAAATCAGTAACGCGCCGGTTTCATCACACCTGTCACGGACGGCTTTCAGCCATTCTGTTTCTGCCGGTATGATCCCCCCTTCCCCCTGAATGGGTTCCAGGATAACGGCTGCTGTGGAGTTGTCAATTTGATGGAGTTGAGTGTGGTCATTGAAATCCAGAAAGTGAACATCCGGCAATAACGGCAGGTAGGGATTACGGTAAATATCGCGGCCGGTCACACTCAGCGAACCGTGGGTATCCCCGTGGTAACTGTTTCGAAATGAGACCAGCTTTGTACGGCCGGTATGCTTTTTTGCAAGTTTCAGGGCGCCTTCTGTGGCCTCAGTTCCGCTATTGACAAAGTAAACCTGGCTCAGAGATTCCGGTAACACCGACGTTAGCAATGCGGCAAATTCTACCTGCGGCCGTTGTATAAACTCCCCGTAAACCATCACATGAAGATGGTGATCCACCTGTTCTTTCACGGCCTGTACAACCGCCGGATGCCTGTGGCCAAGGCTGCTGACTGATATTCCCGAAATCAGGTCAACATATTTTTTCCCGTCCGTTGTATAAATGTGGCATCCTTCCGCCCGTTCGACCTCCAGCCCCATCGGACTTTCACTGGTTTGTGCTACATGTCTGTAGAAATCATCACGGAGAGAAGGCATATTCAGTTGTTACTATCTTTCCCAATCGTCGATCAGGTAAAAGAACTCTTGCTGAATTTCGGTGTTTTTATCATCGGCATACCACTTATGAAGTCGTTCAGCACCTTCTTTTCGGGACACATCATTTGTGTATTTCAAATCATTGGCCATCTCCTGTGCGGTCTCCGGTCGCGGCCCCCATGTACCCAAAACTTCGTGCGAATTGGCATCCATGCAAATCAGTTTTGGGATAGACCGGCTTCTACCATCGGTTAAAAACTGATCCATCACGTCCAGGTGTTCATCACGAAGGATAATTTTTAATTCGATTTTAGGGGTGGCTTCTGCCATTTTATTGATAATCGGTAAATTCTGGGCTGCATCTCCACACCATCCTTCCGAAATAACCAGCCAGATCATGGAACGATCCAGATCATTCAATTTTTGTTTAAGTTCGGGTGTAAGTTCGGCATACTTGTCCAGTCGATCCATCCGGTAAAGATTCATTTTCGAGTAGTGAAGCATCTCCTCCGAATGGTTTTCGCCGGTGGTTTTGTCGTTCTCTAAAAGCCGGCCGAACAAATCTCTATACTCCTCGTAGGAGTAGCTTTTTTCCAGCGTTTCCAGATTTAATAATTTGGTATCTGTAGAAGTCATAGGGCATTGTATTCAAATTTTTGCACTGCTATTATAATAACAAACTATTTGGTCAAACTATTCCTTCCTAAAGATGTTTTAACAATAGTCCTGTTACAATGAACATCACGAACGATACTGATGCGACATACTTGATTTTCATTACCTGCCTGTATTCATTTATCTCACCTTTTAACGAAATTATCCAGGAATAGAGTATACCCCAGACGATCATCCCCAATACACTGAAACCTCCAGCCAGTATTACATTCAGGTCTGACAGTGAAATGGCTACAGCTGCTATACCGGTGATAAATGAGACCGAAAAAAAACGTCTTACACCCGCCAGGCCATACTGAATGGCAAATGTGGTATCCCCTCTTTGCCTGTCGGCGTCCATCTGGTAAAGCTGCGAGATGGGATAAAGACTCAACATAATCAACGCTGTCCCAAATCCAGCAATAAGAATCAACCAGGTCAGGTCCGCTCCGGCTGCAAGTACTCCCAGAATCAATGAATTTGTCCCGGTGCTCCCGCCAATGGCAAACAGGCTCAGCAGCGGCCTGCCCTTCCACCTGGCAAGCGGAGTGGAATACAGCCAGAAGAGGATCATGCTGATCAGGTAGAATAATGCAAAGACCGGGCCAATGACGGTTGCCCATGCAAGGCCGGCAACCTGCATCAACATGGAAACATTCCTCATCCATCGTTTCATCTTCGGCGGATGCCGCAGCCCGCCGATTGGCCCCTCATCCTTGTCCCAGTATGAATTAAAGGCCGTAGCCCCGCCAAACAACAGCACATGCACATTGAGAAACTGTATCCCATACTGATGCCAGTCGGGCCCGTCCACCAGCAATCCACTCAGCAAATACCCTCCCGAGAGGATGAAAAACTGGTAGTGCAGGCGCAGGTGAATCAGAAAATTTAACAATTTGCAGGTTTTTAATTGGCTGATTGAGTGAATGTACGGCTATGAGTCAAATATAATCCAATCTGATATAATTCAGCTTGTTATCTCAGGTTCTGCTAAAGTTTAAACCCTGACTGTCAAATGGATTTAAATGATGATATGTAGTGCTACAGACACGAAACAGGTTTTAATTGTTAGGTGGATACGAAAGCGAATGCCATTCAATATTGCCATCACTTTTCCATTAATCTTATATTTACAGCAAAAACATCGCCATTTTGCTGAAGTTGAGTTAACGGCATCCGTTAAGAGTTATTAATTTGTACCACCATAGATGGCTATATTTTGATGGTGGTACACCAAAGCTCTCAGGTCATTTTGAGATACCATAAACTTGAATCGAAATTGCTGATTTATCTACGATTGACGTGGAATAACCCTGGCTGTTATGGGATATTAGAAGAAAACTGATTTTTACTCCCATTCATATGCCGTATCATTCATTTATATGCAATCGATAGCAGACTTTGATACATACATCCCATCATCCGTTGAGACCCTGCTGGAACCGGAGGAGTGGAAACGGCTGCAGCAGGAGCATGAGGCTGCCCTTTCACCCATCCTTGATCCGTATCTTGACAATCGATCCCGGCAAGTAAAAGATCCGGTACTCGATTTTTTATTTGAATACTATCACTTCCGACCTTCTCACCTGCGGCGGTGGTCGCCCGGGATCAGGAGTGCACTGTCAGGCGATGGAAGCGATTGGCCGGAAATCAGTGAACTCACCCTGAAAAAGAATTTGGCTTTTCTCGACCCCCACCGGTTCCCGGAAAACCGGAAAGAATCGGCTGATTGGATATTGGAGTTACTTGAAAAATCATCCGGCCAGAAGCCTTCCTTTGGTTGTTTTGGCATGCATGAGTGGGCGATGGTGTACAGGGCGGGTGAGGTCCGCCACAACCAATTGCCCCTGAGAATGAAAAAAGAAGAACTGGCCGAATTTGTTGAATCGAGGCCCCTTGTATGTACCCATTTTGATGCATTCCGGTTCTTCACCCATCAGGCCCGGCCACTCAATAAATTTGAACTGAACCGGGAAACCTTCATCGAAAATGAACAGCCAGGGTGCATCCATACCAATATGGATCTCTATAAATGGGGCTTCAAGATGTACCCGTGGATTTCAAGTGAAATCATCCGGAAAGCATTTCTGCTTGCCATTGAAGCCAGGAAAATTGATATGCAAGCCAGCCCCTACGACCTGAGAGATAAAGGTCTCGATCCCATCCGAATTGAAACCGAAAAGGGAAGAGAGATATACCTGAATGAACAGCGTTCGATCTACGATAAAAGCATTCCGGTGCGGCAGCAGTTGATAGAGGAGTACCGGGGATTAGTCATGAGCCGTGAGTCGTGAGTTTCCATCCCTGATTTGGCTTAACCTGGGGGAGGGATGTATGTGATATTGATGATGTCAAATGGCAAATGGCAAATTTACCCTAACCGAGGACACCCAGTGTTCGTCTCGCGAGGTTTTCACTTTCAGCTTTGAGCTTTTGCCTTTTCACCCATTCATCACTCACCATTCCTTGTTCAATATTCGATATTCCTTCCCGTGTTACGGCAGACTGATTTTACCCAACCTGAACTGTTCGCCGTTCACATTGACCCATCCTTCACCGGCAATCAGTTCATTGGCCAGCACGGCAAATAACGCCGCTTCTTTTGCTTCCGGATCCAGTCCCAGACCGGCACTGGAGACGATTTCGCATTCGGGAAAATGTGCCTTCAGACGCTCGATGAGAAAGGTATTGTTCCAGCCGCCACCACTTACAAATATTTCGGCTGCATCAGAATCCAGGTTTTCCCTGATGGCATCGCTGACCGTTTGCGCTGTGAGTTCCGTAAGGGTTGCCAGCAGGTTTTTCATTTCCAGATCCGGATCGGTTTTCATCAGGCATTCATACACCCACTCCCAGTTGAACTGTTCCTGGCCTGTGGATTTGGGATAGCCGCGGCCAAAAAACGGGTGCTTCAACAATTCCTCAAGCAGGTTTTGGTCAACCTTGCCGGAGCGTGCAATCACACCGTCTTTGTCATACGCCCTGCCCGGCAAGAGCCGTTTGACCGCTGCATCCAGCAGTGTATTGGCCGGGCCGGTATCAGTGGCAAAAGGGACAACTGGCTCCTCAAGCCCACTTTCCAGGATCGTAAAATTGGCGATACCTCCCAGATTCAGCAATACCCTGGCTGCATCCGGATCAGAGAAAAGAAGTACCTCACCGAGCGGTGCCAACGGGGCCCCTTCATAACCGGCTGCAATATGCTTTCGGCGAAAATCACTGACCGTAATAATCCCAAGGCTTTGAGCGAGTGCATCTCCATCGACAATTTGCAGTGTCCCGTGAAATCCACCTTCAGCATCCGGATGATGTAAAATGGTTTGTCCATGACTTGCAAGCAAATCGATTTCATTTACTGTAAGGTCCCAATCGTCAATCTGTCCGGCGATGCCCCGGCACCAGGTCTCCGTTAATTCAGCCTCGAATCGTAAAATCTGCCCGGCCCCTGTATCGGGATTATAGGCCAGATCATCAAACGTTTCTTTCAGATTCTCTCCAACCGGTATGGATGCGAACTTCAACACATCCACACCCGTCGACATGGAAGCGCCTCGCACCCTGCACAATGCCAGATCGATCCCATCCATGGATGTCCCGCTCATAACCCCCAAAATGATCCGGCCCTGATGGCCGGCAATCGTCGACAGTTTTCTGATCACTTTGTTCATACTATTATTCGTTTATCATTCTGAGTTCAAATGTGCTATTTTTATGATGTCATTGTACCAATAACGAATAACCAAGAACGAAATACAAAAGATGGATGAATTGGAAGAGTCTGAGTTTGAAGCATGGCAGGAAGATGTGGCCTACCTGGTGAAGACACTCAAGGATATATTTGAATCGACCGATGCCGGGTTTTACGTGGATGAACTCAACGACACCCTCTATGTTGAACTGGAAGGATTGAATGATTACGAGGATGAAGAGATCATCGAGCTGGCCGAACCGGTTCTGGATGAACTGGACCTTGATTTCGAAGATGTGGTTTTGTTACCATTGAAGCATTAGCAGTTGCAGTGGCTGCACGGAATCGAAACAGAAGTCGTGATTCAAAATGTCGAATCTGACAGGGACATTATACAAAACCATACCATCAGACAAATCATCAGATATGATATCCATTGATAAGCTGTCGTTTGCATTCAGAAGGAGCCAACCCCTTTTTAAAGACTTGAATCTGACCCTTCAGTCCGGCAGAACCTATGGGTTGTTCGGGCTGAACGGTGCCGGAAAGACTACCCTCTTGAACCATGTCTCCGGAATGTTATTTCCTGCCCGGGGGGAATGCCGTATACTGGGGAAGCCATCCCGCGACCGGCTGCCTGAGACGATGAGTGAACTCTTTATCCTGCCTGAAGAGTTTGAGTTGCCAGCCGTAAGTGCTGAAACTTTTATCCAATTGCACGCTCCTTTTTATCCACGATTTGATCTGCAGAAAATCGAGAAAATACTGATTGAGTTTGAAATAGACACCCAGAAGAATCTTCCGGAGCTTTCATAAAAAAAAAAAAAAAAATTTCTCATTGCATTCGGGCTGGCGGCAAATACCAAAATCCTGTTGATGGATGAGCCCACCAACGGCCTCGATATTCCATCCAAAAGCCAGTTTCGTAAAATCATGGCAACAGCCACACAGCAGGAGCGCTGCACCGTCATCTCCACACACCAGGTGCGCGACCTCAGTGCATTGATTGACCAGTTCACCGTTCTTTACAACGGGAAAATCATTTTTGACCAGAGCATCGAAAGAATTTCTAAAACATTGCAGTTTAAAAAAGTCCGGGATGAAGAACCACTGAAACTGATTTACGCAGAAGAGGGCCCGGATGGGAAACATGTAATCTGCCTTCAACAAGA
>SKRC01000067.1 GCA_007118695.1 Balneolaceae bacterium
CCGGTATTGATTCTGCACGGGTTGAAAGATGATAATGTCGGGTTCCAGGATGCAGTTCAATACATTGAAGAGCTGATCCAGGCAGGGCATGAAGAATTTGAAATGATGATGTATCCCTCCGAACGCCACTCATTTACTGAACCGGCGGCATGGTACGATGAATACCGGCGAATATTCGAATTCTTTGAGAAACACCTGAAAGATTGAAACCTTTAACGCAGCATTCGAGGAAATTTCCCGGACCGGTTGTTGAGGGGAATCGCTTTGCCTGGAGCGCAGCATTTACAGGCTGTAATTTAGAATATACACTAAAAACAAGCTTAACTTTCTGACAGAAAAAGATTTACCACTTTTATAATTAGTAATTTTTGGACAAGGCAGTTGAGCAGAAGGGATTGGCCTGCATTTTTCAATACGCTGAAAAAATGCAGGCTTTTCTCAGGTTCAAAAATATCATTCACTGGTTACTTCGAACCGGATATCTTTGCGCTGTTCCTGGCCGCTTTCCTGATCTTCGATCATCACCTGCAATTCATAAAGACCGCTGGAAAGCTGCGCAGTCTGAATTTCAAGGTCTTCGGCCAGCCTGGTCTCATCATGCTGGAAGTTGATGGTCAGGTAAAACATCTCCTCATCAGTCAGCAGGGTTCCATCTTCCAGGACAGGATAGATGCGATAGGTCAGTTCAAAGTGGGTAAAGCCCGTTGGTGGACTTGGCTCCAGGTTGTACACTTGAAAATGTAAAATCAGGCTTTGATCACCGGGGATCATCTGATCATTGGCCACCCTGAAATTAAACGGATAGTCTTCCGGAAGTTCATCGCGGAAACCGAGTATCAGATCTCCCAATTCAAGCTGATCGGGATCGGGCTTCAACGGTGCCGGTTGCCGGTTTTTCATCGTTCCCAATCCTCGCAGTTCATCCGGGAAAATGGATGGATATCCCGTTTTGCTTTCCGGATTTTTATTCATCAATGAGGCTTCTGCAGATTGAAAATATTCGTAGTCGTGCCCGGAGATAAAAACGGATTGAACAATCCCGCTTTCTTTGTCCAGGAAGGATCTGATGGGCGGGGAGTCTTCATCTCGCTTCTTCTCAATCCAGTCCCTGTCATAGATAATGAATTTGTGAGCCAGATGGTATTCGTCAAGTTTGTCGGGGGAATCAATTGCCAGCGTGTCAGATTCAGGGGTATCAGTCGAATATAGATCTCTGTTGACTTCCATATCCTGCAAAATGGCCTCTCTCGGATCACTTTCCACAAAAGAGATGATTATCGGGTTGTAGTCTTCATCAAGCAACCTGTATTGATGAATTTCAAGAGGAATGCCAGGCATCATCCGGCGAAGGCTTGAAACCTCTCGTGGAGCATCATTGGTTCTCATCTGAAGCATTTCCCGGTTTTGTGATCTGAGGGAAAGGTCAAGTGATTTATATGCAAGTGGACCCTGATCGATGAATGATTCACGGATATAGTTTAACCTCTCCTGGAAAAAGGAATCGATATCAATGAGTTGTTCATAGTAAAGCATTTGCAGGGCAAGGGCCGGGGTCAGGCCGGCGCGGACAAATTCCGTTTGAACTGTTTGATCTCGCCGGTCACTTAGATAGGCCCGCTGTGGAATAAAATCATCAATACTCACCTGTTTGTTAAATTCGTCGGTACGAACATCCGTGCCAAAAATGAAAATCAGGGGTTTGGAATCGGATTCTGTTAACGGGGAATAGATCCAGATTTCAAATTCCGGATATTGGTGAAACTTAAATACATATTCCTCAAGCTGATTATATGAGCCGTTGTCATCGCCCTGATCCCGGTTAAAATCTAAACGAACGGATGGATTTTCCTCCGGATCGTCAACTGTTTGAGCCGAGTCGAATTGTCGGGCCAGCCATTGGCCAAGATTTTGGTTATCCAGGGTTAATACACCTGCATGTCGTTTTTCCGGTTCACCATACCTGATATAGATCAGAGCCCGGTCATCGGTTCCATATACCGTATTGTTGTTTTTAACAAAATTGGCGCGCGAGTAAGCAATCCGGTGCCAATGTTCAATGAGACGTTCGTTGAGGATGTTGCCGGGCGTCGGATCCATCTGAACCCAGTAGCCTCGAAGGTCGGAGGCCAGGCTTTCATTTCTCTCTTCAAACCAGTTGATCCATTGACGGTACATGCCGCTACCCACGATCGGCCGAAGCCTTTCAATCTCCTGCCGCACAGCTGCCCTGTTCACACTTTTATATGGTGAAGAGATGGCCCAAAAATACATTTCAGTGGCTTTTTCATAGTAATCAGCCATTTCCTGTTCGGTAGCAATCCGAATATACTCAAAACCTATTCTTGAATCAGGTTTATCCAGTTCGTCCCGGGCATCCATCCAGATATCCAGCGCCTGTTCATACTCACCGCGGAATTCAGCAAGCAAGCCCTGCTCGAGCCAGTCAGCATCATGATATTGTCCGGCCACGGTTACCGGAATCATCAGAAATAAAAGGAGCCAAAGGCTAAGGTTTTTTTTTGGTGACATTGCTAATGCATACGACTAAGTTGACCGATAATTTAAGAGATTACCCGGAAAATGCAATTTCTCTTAGAATAATGAGTATTTTCAGCAGAATCCAATGCAACTAATTTTTACAGGTCATTAATGCCGAAATGGTCTTTGATTTTTAGTACATTTGAGCGTGTAAACAAGCTGTATTTTATAGTATGAATGAAAATTACCGAGCACTTACCAGGAAGTATCGCCCACAGGTTTTTGAGGATATTGTTTCCCAGGAACATGTAAGCAACACTCTCAAGAACGCAATCAAGAACAACAGATTGTCGCATGCCTACATGTTTTGCGGTCCAAGAGGCGTCGGCAAGACAACCATGGCCCGGGTGCTGGCCCGGGCGGTTAATGACGTTGATGCGAATGTAGACGGAGAAGCGCTTAGCCGAACGCTCAATATTGTTGAGATGGATGCCGCATCAAACAGGAAAATTGAAGATGTGCGTTCACTGAAAGAGGTGATACGGGTGCCTCCTCAAAACGGCAAGTATAAAATTTTCATCATTGATGAAGTTCATATGCTGACCAAGGAGGCGTTCAATGCGCTTTTAAAGACCCTTGAAGAGCCTCCTTCCCATGCGATTTTTATCTTTGCCACTACCGAACCTCATAAGGTGCTGCCTACCATTTTATCCCGTGTACAGCGATTTGATTTCAAACGGATCAGTGTCGGTGAAATCGTTGAAAGGCTCAGTAATATTGCTCAGGAAGAGTCGATTCAGATCGATGAAGAGTCCCTGCATGTGATTGCTAAACGAGCCGACGGCGCCTTGAGGGATGCACTCGGACTGATGGATCAGGCGATCGCATTTTGCGGGTCAACCATCGAGTATAACGAATTGCTAAGGGCTCTAAACGTTGTTGATAAGGAGCATCTGTTTCGTTTTATGGAAGCTGTGAAAGAGAAAGATGCTCATGCAGGGTTGGTTTTGATACGGGATTTGCTGCAGGCTGGAACGGATATCCAGGAATTTCTGGTGACGATGACCGAACATATCAGAAATTTGTATGTAGCTCACAGTTCAAAGCGGCTGCACCTGGTAGAGGCCACCGAGGACACCAAACAGCGGTACCTCAGCCAGGCTGAGAATTTTTCTGAGGAAGATTTGATGAGAATGCTACATTTGGTGAGTGAGACCCAGCATAAGCTGAAAGAAGCCCAGCAACCAAGGGTTCATTTTGAAATATTGATGCTGAAATTGATTCATATGAGCCGTTCCATAGAGCTCGACAGGCTGATCGGAGAACTGGAGGAGTTAAAAAAAAACTCCGGTAACGGGCATCTGAGTGAAATTCGCAATGAAAACCGGATGGAGGCGGCACCGGATTCGGAAAATTCCCTCGCATCTGCTGAATCCCCGGCTTCGGGAGGAGATAACCAGGCTGAGGCATCCAGTGAGGCTTCTGTTAAAGAGAATCAGAATCCGGATGAACCGGTGCCAACGGTTGATGAAAAAGTAAGTGAATCGCCTTCGGGTGAAGAAGAGGATGATATTTTTGGCAGGCCTTCACTCGGCAATACGGAAAGTGTAAAAAAAGGCCAAAAAAGAACGACAGACACACTCAGTACAGGGCAAACCGAAGAAAAAAAGCCTGAAAAAAAAATAAATGGCTTACATGACGTTACAGGGAAGTGGAGCAGTTTTCTTGATAAGCTGAAAGAGAACTCTCCCAGAACACTTTACTATCAAATGCAGCGGGTAGAGCTCCGTGAGTTGAATGGCCGCGAACTAACCATTGCAGTGGACAATGAATTTGCCCGGCAATTGGTTGATGAAAACCGGATGATGCTCATCAAAACCCTGAAAGAGGAAATTGGAACCAGCCTGCGATTATCATGTATAGTTGAACGCGATGCCACACAGAAACAGGAAACTTTGAGCCCATATGAGCGGTTTAAGGAACTCCAGAAAAAAGATCCTCAAATTCGCACCATTGTAGAGTTGTTTGGGGCGGAATTGGAATATTAATTACAAGTAAACAGATCAGAAAAATTATGAGTGATAAATTAAATATGTCGGACATGTTCGGCAAGTTTGCTGATATGCAGAACAAAATGCAAGAAGCCCAGGAACGGCTTGCAGAAATTGAAGTTGAGGCAGAGGCCGGCGGCGGAATGGTCAAGGTCAAAGCCAATGGCAAGCGGGAGATTATCGCCATTATTCTCGACAAGGATGTGGTAGATCCCGATGATAAGGAAATGCTCGAAGATCTTGTCGTAGCCGGCGTGAACAAGGCTCTTGAAAAGGCAGAAGCGGTGGCCAAAGAAAAAATGCAGGATGTCTACAAGGATATGATACCCGGTGGCGGACTGCCCGGGATGGATCTGAGCAAATTCGGACTCTGAAGTTTTAACACCTGACAGATGCAAATCACTTCAGAGGCCCTTGAGAGGGCGATTGAACAACTTGCCCGATTACCCGGGACAGGCCGCAAGTCGGCCCAGCGAATTGCCATGCACCTCTTGAGGCAGCAGGATGAGACCGTCTTTGAGTTAACCGAAGCACTGGTCGAACTAAAAAAATCGGTTACCCGCTGTTCGGTTTGCGGGACCATTACCGATTCGGATCCCTGTAACATCTGCAGCAATCCAAAAAGAGCCACCGGCCAGATCTGTGTGGTGGAAGAATTTCAGGATGTATACATCATTGAAAAAACCAACGAATTTCGGGGCAGATACCATGTGCTTGGAGGGGTGATTTCTCCCCTGCAGAATGTAGGCCCGGATAATATCCGGATAAATGAATTGATCGGGCGTGTCAATGGCATGAATGAAGAAATCAATGAAGTTATTCTGGCATTGAATCCGGATGCCGAAGGAGAAGCAACTTCCTATTATATCAACAAACTGCTGAAACCCTTTGAAATTGAAGTGACCCGTATCGCTTATGGCATACCGATGGGATCGGAACTGGAGTATATCGACGAGGTGACCCTGAGCCGTGCGTTTGCCAGCAGGAATACGTTTTAAATTGCGTTCAATAAAAACTAAAGCAATGATGAAATTTGATACAGTTTTTATAAAAATCACACTGGCAGTCGCCGGACTTTTCCTGTTGCCTGAGATGCTGGAAGCCCAGAGGTATGGCTATTGGCAGCAGGAAGTCGATTACAAAATGGAGATTGATTTTGATGTGGACAGTCACCGTTTTGACGGCCGGCAGGTATTGACCTATACCAACAACTCTCCCGATACGCTGGACCGGGTTTTCTATCATCTCTATTTCAATGCTTTTCAGCCGGGTTCTATGATGGATAAGCGCTCTCGCACCATTCAGGACCCCGATAACAGAGTCAGGGACCGGATTTATCACCTGGATGAGGATGAGATTGGCTATCAGAATATTCTCACACTGACTCAGGATGGCGAGCCGGTTTCATATAAAATTAATGATACAGTCATGGAAGTGGAATTGGCTGAACCGATTCTGCCAAATTCCGGGACGACATTTGAAATGGAGTTCGAGGCCCAGGTACCAGTTCAGGTTCGTCGCACAGGCCGGCATAACGTTGAGGGTATCGAATACTCCATGGCACAATGGTATCCCAAAATGGCGGAATACGATTATATGGGATGGCATGCCCATCCGTATATTGCACGTGAATTTCATGGCGTCTTTGGCAATTTCGATATAAAGATTCATATAGACAGGGAATATGTAGTTGCAGCAACCGGGTATCTGCAAAACCCGGAAGAAGTTGGCCATGGGTATGAATCGGCCGATATGCAGGTTCAGCAGCCTTCCGGGGATAAACTGACCTGGCACTTCAAGTCGGACTACCAGCACGATTTCATGTGGGCGGCCGACCCTGACTATGTGCATGTGACATCGCAAGTACCGGATGGCCCCAAACTTCGATTCTTTTACCAGACCGATCCGGTTGCGGAAAATGCCTCGGAGGAGCGGCAGGAAGATCTTCTTGAAAACTGGGAGCAACTTCCGGAACTTACTGCAAAAGCTTTTCAATATATGAATGAGCATTTTGGGGAGTATCCGTACGATGAGTATATCGTCGCCCAGGGCGGTGATGGCGGAATGGAATACATCATGGGTACACTTATTACCGGTAACCGGACGCTCAGAAGCCTTACAGGGGTAACCGTTCATGAGTTAATCCATGCTTGGTACCAGGGGGTATTGGCGAATAATGAGAGTTATTATCACTGGATCGATGAAGGATTTACCGTATATGCCTCGACACGTGTAATGGATCATCTGTTTGGAGATGGTACGGGAGACCCTTTTGCCAATACGTATAACAACTATTTCCGGATTGTGGAAGCTGGAATTGAAGAGCCGATGAATCAGCATGCCGATCACTATCATACCAATACAGCCTATTCGATCGCCTCCTATACCAAGGGCATGATGTTTCTTCACCAGCTCAGTTACGTTATTGGGCAGGAAACACTCGACAGTGGTATGAGACGGTTTTATGATGAGTGGAAATTCAAGCACCCGACCGGGTTAGACTTCATACGGATCATGGAGAAAGAGAGCGGTATTAAATTGAACTGGTATTATGATTACTGGGTGAAATCGGTCAGAACGATCGACTATGGAATTGAAGAGGTCCGGCCGAACGGCAGTGAAACCGAGGTAACGCTGACCCGGAATGGTTTGATGCCGATGCCTCTTGATCTGGAAGTAGAATATACAGACGGGACTGTCGAGCATTTCTATATACCACTGCTGATCATGCACGGGGAGAAGGAAAATGAATTTCCGGACATCGACCGAACAGTTGAAGATGTCTGGCCATGGGTGTACCCGGAGTATGAACTGACTATCCCCCGGGCCAAGGGAGATATCGTTAAAATTGAGATTGATCCGAGCATGAGAATGGCCGATACCGACCGGTCGAATAATATCTGGCTTCAGGGCGCCGATCCGGCCTCCGGAAGCCGGTGATAATAAAGCAGAAATTGCTTAACTAGTACAATGGCTCCAGAGAAAAGCTTTATTATTCGCGGAGAGTACGCAAAGGGACGCAGGGATAGTTATAGTTATAGTTATAACTTTCTTCGTTTATCATGGTAATCTGCGAGAATCCATCCCCCATGGTGAGCTGATCCCTGATCTCGCGAACCCTCTCGACCCTTGGGCAGGGCTTTTCAAAAATCGATGGGGTTTTAAACAGAAATGCCGATCTGGCCCGGTCTTCTTTAGCCAATTCCACGGTTTCCAGGTGACGGTGCCACTCTGCGGTTACTTCTTCAAGTGTGGTGGGCGAATAGGCGATATCCAAATTGCCGGTTCTGTATGCTTCTTTAAATTTTTCAACCGGGTAATTTTCTAACAGGAATTGAACAAATGAACCACTGAGAAGATAACTGATCGGGCCGGCAGAGGTGTAAAACCCAACCGGAGTGAATACTCTCCGGATCTCAAATGAATCAGGCCATGGCTCCTGGGCTGCAACAAGCTGATCAAGGGTGGATTCGTATCGATCCGGATCCAGTGCTACGGCCAGCCCTTCAATCATACCGATGCTGCTGCTTGCTCCGAACCAATTGCCAAACTGCTTGGCAACAATGTGAACCAATTCATGTTTCAATACTCTGTTTAGATTAATTCGTGCAATATGCATCTGATCCTGGCTGATCCAGACAGGTACATAGCTGGTTTGGCCGGCACCGGTAAGCCATTTTTTTTGAGTCTGATTGTCATAAATGTAGGAGTGAATTTTTTCGGTGTGGTAGAGGCTGAGGTCAATCTCCAGCGTTTCCGTAATATCCTTCAGAAATTGTTCATGCTTCTGTTCCCACTGCTCGAGTTCCTCCGGTTCAACTGTTCCTGCTGTATAGAAGATCTTAAAATGATCGGTTTCATGAAGAGCCCCGAGTTCTGCCTGCAGACGCTCTTCCGGAGCCACCAGTCCCCATTCAGTAGCGTGTAAGTAGCTGGCAATGATGCTTAACAGGGAAAGGATGGCGATCCATCGATAAATTTTTTGATCGAACATATGCGGGATAGCCCAGAGGGTTGTAACCCAAAATAGGGTAATGCCTCTGAAGAGCAGCAGTCGGCTGTCGAATGAGACTATCTCATCATATATGGGCCCCGGCCAGTAACTCCAGACGTGATTGAAAAAATAGAGCTGCGGGAAATGGAGAAATTCATACAGCGTCGGCAAAATGGCAATTGAAAGGATAACTGCACAGATGACAGTTTTTCTCTTTCTCACTTTAAAATGTAGCACGAGCCGGCCGATTGACCAACCCAAAAGTATAGAGGGAAAAGGCCCGGCCAGCCAGAATGCAACACCATCAAAACTCATGCAGTTTGTGAAGAGGGCAAATAGAATCAGGGGGATTGCCCAGCCGATTATCAAACCGGTGCATTTTCTCCAGGTTGAAAGTGTGTTTTCCTTGCCCCCGGATGCAAGCACAGCCGCATAAAAGGTGATGATAAGCGATGCAAGCCCAGCCGATTCCCAGTGAAAGTCGCGGAGCAAGGGGATTGCCAGGCTGATAAGGCCAATGATCAGGCCTGCAGCCAACGTCCGGAACCGGGACGGAATCAAGGGGGGGATCTTAAATCTCATAAATCCATTGGTATTCTAATTTTTAAACATCGTGGATAAGACAAACCAGATGTTTTCCTTGCGCTCCATCAGTCTGCGTTTGAAATAAGGGAGCCACATGGTTCCATAAGGCACATAGATCCGCGCATTGTAACCGTTCTCAGCAAACCGGGCCATCGTCTCTTCTCTTAAACCATATAACATTTGAAATTCATAACGCTCCCGGCCAATGTTATTATCCTCCGTGTAACCATTTACCCAGTCTATCAATTCATCATCGTGGGTGGCAATCCTGGGATAGGGCGTTTTTTCGAGTAAAATTTTCACATACTCCTTGAATGCTTCCCTGATAGCCGGCATTTGTTGCAGGGCAATCTGTTCCGGTTCCTTGTAGGCTCCCTTGCAAAGCCTGACGTCAGCGCCGATGCCGGCAAGATCCGGGATATCGTCTTTGGTTCTGTGCAAATACGCCTGGATTACAATGCCAACATGATTACCATATGAATGAAATGCTTCCCTGAACAAGTCGATGGTAACCTGTGTATAGTCGGAGCCTTCCATGTCAATTCGGACAAACTGATCCAGTTTCTTTGCCTGCTCCAGCAGTCGAAACAGATTATCCCTGCAATAGTTTTCGTCGATGTCGAGACCCATCATAGTCAGTTTGATGGAGATGGTACTGTCGATCTGCGAGGAATGGATGGATTTTAAAAGCTTCAGGTATTTTTCGACGGTCTCATCCGCCATTTTTTTGTCCTTCACGTTCTCTCCGAGCAGGTCCAGGGTGACTTTGATCTTTTTGTCATTCAGTTTTTTCACTTTGGGTTCAGCATCTTCAAAGCTTTCACCTGCGACAAATCGTTTGGCTAATACAAATGGGAGATTCATAAAAAAGTTTCGTTCTGGTCCGGTTTTAGACAATTTGCGTGCAAAAATAACGAAATCACATTTCTGCCGCTATACCCATTATCCAACATCCTTTCCGTTTTCATTGTTCATTCCTGATGGATCTCCTTCATGTAAATAACAGGTGTTATCCGGGTTGTGACCGGAAATTACCAATGCCCGAATTTCGGAAATTAAGGATGTGGGTTTTTGATTGGGAGGGCCCTTCCCATCGGTGAGGCTGAGTCAATAAAAGGTCTTACACCGGTTCTTTTTTCCTACTATGTTACCTGTATGTAACAAATCAGGTCCATCATCCGTACTATCAAAATGCAATAAGAGGATCGGATGGTAAAATGGCAGCCAAATACCTTCGATGACACATCCAAACCTATTGAATTATGAAAAAATTGAATGCAATACCCGTGTTTCTACTTATTATCTCTGTCGGGTTTCTGATTGAAACAGCAGATGCTCAAAGAGCGGATCAGGCATATTTGATCCGGACCATTGATGTGAGTAACCCTGATTTGCTCGATATCCGGACTTCCGGTGGCTTTGTCCAGTTAAAGGGCTCCGATCGCGATGATGTAAGGGTGGAGATGTATGTACGCCGCGGTGGCCGCTACCTCGATGATACTGATACCAGCCTTGATGGTTATGAGATTGAAATTGAGCAGATCGGTAATAAGGTGAAAGCTCATGCAAACAGGGAATCCGGTGGCACCTGGAGATTTTGGAGAAGTGATTCCAACGTTTCAATCTCCTTTATTGTCTATTCTCCGGGGGTAACCGGCGTGGATGCCAGAACCAGCGGCGGTCATATTTCGGCCGAAAACTTTGAAGGACATATTCAAATGCGTACCAGTGGCGGGAATATTTCGCTGAAAGATTTGAAGGGAGAGATTGATGCCAGAACATCCGGCGGCGGGATATCGATTGAAAATATTGAAGGCAAACTTGACGCCAGAACGAGTGGGGGCACTATTACAGCCTCGAAAAGTAATGGGACACTGGATTTGAGAACCAGTGGCGGCAGTATCCGGTTGGATGAAATCGGTGGCACCATCACGGCCAGAACCAGTGGGGGAAGTATCCATACTAAAATGTTCCAGGTTGGCGATCATGTGGAGTTGCGAACGAGCGGTGGCAGTATAACCATAGCGATACCTGAAGGCAACGGCTACGAGCTGGACCTGCAGGGATCCCGAGTGCATACCGAGCTGCGAAACTTCTCCGGTGAGGTGGAGCGAAACAAAGTAAAGGGAGTCATCAATGACGGCGGCCCGGTCATTCGTGCCAGAACCTCCGGCGGGTCAGTCAGAATCAATTACATTTAATTCTAAGGTGGTTTAATTCCTCGACCCCGTTCCGATCCCGAAAGCGTTCGGGACGGGATCGGGGCCGGAAAGAGTAAAAAATTGAAATCAAATTGATACCCTGATGGCTCTGCCTCGGGGTAGTTCATTCCAACGTGTACAATATACTTCCGTGAAGACTTTTTTCATTTAACCCAAAAAATCCGTTGGCCTTTGTTGGTTCTATAACTAATTATCTTACAGAGTCTTATCGGATCTTCAGATGGAATTTAAATTATTTTAAGGGCAATTTTATATTTAAGACTAACATGTCTTTTTACTTACTCCCTTCCGGGTGTTATAATCCAAGCAGAGCAGCTAACTAAAACCGGACTTGTCTTAAGCAAAGAAACTCTCGGGAGGTTTCACTATGAAAGAAACAGAGGAGCATGCAGAAGAATTTACACCAAGGGGAGCGATCGCATTTTTTGTTGTTATGATAGTTGTGTTCGCCATTATGTGGTTTTCCATCTATTTTGAAGTATTAGGGAGAGGGTAAAAACGTATGGATAAATCAGAATCTTTTGCCCTCGGATTAAGCGGCCTGCTGCTTGCCGTTTTTATCATAGCGATACTATATGCACAATTTGCCCGCAATATTGAAATTCCTACCTGTATTACGGATGTAGAGCCATTTACTACCGATACGTTGTTCCAGGTGGGAGAAGATGAGTATGAGCTCCACATGATTGCACGGATGTGGGCATTTCAGCCTTCCGAAATTACCCTTCCGGTCGGGTCGAAAGTTCATCTCTATGTTACCTCACCGGATATCATTCACGGGTTCAAAATTGAGAACAAGAACGTGAACCTGATGGCTGTACCTCAGGCCATCAATTACATTTCGGTAACATTCGATGAAGAAGGGGATTATTTCTTTGCCTGTCATGAGTTCTGTGGTGCTGCCCATCATGCCATGGCCGGTCGAATCATCATAACAGCCGATGATGAAGCACAAGCGACCGGAGGGCAGCCATGACCGACTATGTGATGAAAATTGACAAATCAAGCAAGTACCTGATGGCGACCCTGCTGATCATTCCGATGATCCTGATGTTTATCGGGGTCTACGGGGGGTTGATGCAGACGTTATTCCGTGCCGGCATTGTTCAAAGTGACCCGTTCATGGGCCCGGATTACTATAAGGGCCTGACGATGCATGGGGTTTTGAACGCGATCGTTTTCACCACCTTTTTTGCCGTTGCCTTTGGCAATGCTGTGATACCGTATGCCTTGCGAATGGCTTTGAATATGACATGGGCCTGGGTATCGGGAATTCTGATGCTGCTCGGTTCTGTCCTGGCCGGCCTGATGATTTATATGGGAGAAGCGACAGTTCTTTACACATTTTATCCGCCGCTTATGGCACACCCGCTGTTCTATATCGGCCTGGTACTGCTTGTTGTGGGCTCATGGATTGCTTTTTTCAACTGGATTCCGATGTATCTGCGATGGCGTAGGGAAAACTCCGGCCAAAGGACACCGTTATCGGTTGTGGGCATGTTCACCACCTTTATCGTCTGGTTTATCGCTACACTTGCCGTTGCCGTAGAGATCCTGTTTATGCTCCTGCCCTGGTCGATGGGACTGGTAGATGAGATCAACGTGATGCTTGCCAGAACCCTGTTCTGGTTCTTTGGACATCCGCTGGTCTATTTCTGGCTGCTGCCTGCATATGTAATGTATTACAGCTACATGCCCAAACTGGCCGGCGGAAAGCTCTATTCCGATATGGCCGGAAGGCTGGTATTTATGATGTTTATCGTTTTTTCCATCCCGGTTGGGACTCACCACCAGTACATGGATCCGGCTATCGGTGCCGAAATCAAATTTGTCCATGGCTTCTTTACATTTATGGTCACCCTGCCTAGCCTGATCACTGCCTTTACACTTGCTGCTTCTCTCGAATATGCCGGCCGTAAACGCGGAGGCACCGGGTTGTTCGGATGGATGTTCAAACTGCCCTATTTTCAGAAAGACAAGTGGCTGTTTTCCTATCTGATTACAGGCCTGATCATCTTCATTTTTGGGGGTATCAGCGGAATTGTTAATGCCTCCTACCAGATGAATACGGCTGTCCACAATACCGCCTGGGTTCCGGGACATTTTCACCTGACAGTAGCGGGCCCAGTTTTGCTGGCATTTATGGGTATGAGTCTTTACCTGCTGGGTCAATACCTGAACAAAGAAATTAAAATGAAAGGTTGGTCGCTGTCGGTTCCCTATATCTGGATGATCGGTGTATTTACCTTTTCATGGGGGATGATGAGGGGAGGACTGATCGGCATGCCCAGGCGAACAAACACCGGGGCTACCTATGCAAATCCCGATAGCGCCCTGTTCCAGCCGGATTGGATCTACTATATCGACTTAAGTGTCGTGGGTGGTGTGATTATGACTTTATCCATTCTCATTTTTGCCATTGTATTTTTTACAACAGCTCTCTCCAAACAGCGTGAAGGAGAAGCAGAACTTACATTTCCGGTCTCCGAATCGTATCATGATGAAGACGTCAGCTGGCTGCGAAATTTCAAACCCTGGATTATTGCAGCGATCATCATCATTATTATTGCATATACGCCGGTAATTCTGGATGTGCTTGCGGGAACCTATGGTGGTTCTCCAACCTATAGCCCGAATAGTCCGGTACCGTTGAGATAATTAAAAATGTGTTATATCGATGAGCAGAAGTTATCTAACAGTATTCATTTGGGCCACAGCACTTATTGGAATGTCAGTAATCAGCTGCGACCGTCTCTCGGTGAAAGATGACCTGAATGATGTTCAGTTTGAACTTACCGACCACAGAGGGGACAGCATAACGTTTCCCGAGAGTTTCAAGGGAAAGGCAGTCCTGATCGGATACGTTTATACCCACTGTCCGGATATCTGTCCAATGATTACGTATAACATGCGCGATGTGGAACGGGAACTTGATACGGATAAACTGCATTTTGTGAGTATCAGTTTTGACCCGAACCGGGATACACCTGAAATTTTGGCTGATTACGCCCGAAACTATCGGCTTGATGAACAAAAATGGTCGCTTTTGACAGGTGACAGGAGAACCATTTCGGCGCTTATGGAACGCCTCAGCATCACCACCGTCAAGACCCCGACACGGTTTACAGATTCAGGACATGAAGTTTATTTTATAGACCATACGGACCGGGTCACTCTAATCGACAATGATGGCAAGATCAGGCGCCATTATACCGGCAGTGAGTTGAGATCGGATAAAGTCGTCGAAGATATCCGTAATTTATTGGACAAATTGTGATTAATCGCACTTTGTTCATATCAAATTCATGAATAAAGGATATTTTTGTTTAGAATTAAAAATCGAAAATTTTAACCAATTGGATGTTTATCATTCCAATCGGGTCACAGAAAATGAAATCGATCAGATTTTTGTGACAATTTTAAACAAATAGATGAAGGAGTACATAATGAAAAATGTAAGTATCTATACTTTACTGATTGCCCTCATGGTGACAGTGTTCGCCTGTGGCAATGGCGAGGAAACACCTGCACCGGCTGAAGAGCCGGCCGACGATGTCAGAACCATTGAAATTATTGGTACTGATCAGATGGTATTTGTTGTTGCCCGGGAAGAAGATGGATTGGTTACCGGCCAGCAGCGAGGTGAGGAATATGAACTGGAGGAAATTCATGCCTCACCGGGTGAGCAATTGCGAATTATTCTACGCACGAGAAGTGACCTTCCGGGTATTGCAATGTCCCATAATCTTGCAATTTTAAATCTCGGTACGAATGTTACTGAATTTATTAATGCATCTATCCAGGCAGCGGATAACGGATACATCGCACCAGACTTCGAAGATCAGGTGATGATTAAAACTGCTATGCTCGCAGGTGGCGAATCCGATACCATTGAATTTACAGCCCCGGATGAGGCCGGAGAATACGATTATGTTTGCAGTTTCCCGGGACACTATTCGGCCGGCATGGCAGGCATACTTGTCGTGGAAGAATAGTCAGGAAGAACTTTTGAGATTTCCCGGACTATCTGTCGAAGGTAGACAAACCGCATTTCCGTGGACAAAAGGGTCTTTCAACTTTTTTGGATTAAACTCTTCGATAAGCCCGGTTTCTTAATTTCAGATAGTTTTGAAAATTGTCTGAAATAAAAGAGGCCGGGTTATTTTTTGTTTAACTATCATTTTTGAGCGATAAATCTCCACCCAAGCACTATCAGTAATAAATAGGCAAAAAGCCCAAAGGTTACGAACCAAAATCCGGTCAGAATATCATCAAAATAATGGACAGGAGCATTAATCAACATCAGCAATGGAAATCCGAAGGCCAGGGCGAGACCGCTGCCGTACACCAGGTTATAGCTTACCGGGGATTTTAGTTCCGAATCGAGAACCCGAAGCAGAACCAGGGCTGACTGAATAGTGCCGGTCAGATTGCCGAAGATGGCCACATAACGTTCAAGCTTGTAGCTGATAAAGGATGCCTGGCATGCCCACCGTATGGTAAGCCATGTCGCGGCAGCAACAACTATACTGATCAGTACCAGGGGAACCAGATAGGCCTGGACAACAGCCCAGCTGATAGCCGCTACTGATGCCACAATCATAAAATCCATGAAAAGATTTGCATTGCGTGTCATGGTAGTATCATCGATAAGTGAACCGATGTTAACGGTATCCATCATCTTTCTCACAAAAAGTGCGGCTATTACTGCTGCTATAAAATGAAAAGACCACAGAGTACTCACTTCATTTTCTGCACCGAACACAATCAACAAATATTCCATGCCCGTGAGGGCGAGCCAGGTAAGGATATAGGTAAATCCTATCAGTGAAAGATGAAGAGTCAGAGATTCAATGGCTTCCGATGTGGTAGTCAATTTTCCTCCGGAGGGTTTATCCTCTGAAGTGATAATACCTGTACGAATGTCGCTGCTGATGGAATCCAATCCTTTGTGAAAGGCTGACTCACCCCTTTGAATGCCTTTACGGACAATTCCAATTCCAATGGTATAGGCGAATAGAAAACCGATTGCGGCAAAAGTCAAACCGACTACCGCTCCCGACTCAAAACCGTACAACTCCCAATTTTGGCCTATGCTGAAAGCAATACCGGGATTCATGCCGAAGGCCAGCGGCGGAAGCAATCCTATCCCTGCAAAGAGATCCGGCATGATTGTATAGATCAAAAGTAATGCGATTGCCATGCCGATTAAAGCCTGCACGAGATAAACCATAATAAAAATCAGCCCGAATTTTACCGAAGTCAGTCCAACTTTTTTTCCGGGAGCCCGAAGTCCGATTGCTATAAACACAAGAGCGAGCAGATGATAGACATAAGCACCAAGGCGTTCTGTGGTGAGATCAATCAGTTCCAGGCCGTTCATTCCGATCAGTAAACCCAGGCAGCCGGCAATCAGATTATTTGGAACCAGAAATTCCTGAAAAATCCGAAAATGTCTTCGAAGATAAGTGGCAAAAACCAGTAAAACCCCCATCCAGGCAAAATCCAGAAAAAACTGGCCAAGAGAGATGTCGAGAGTCCAGGAGGACATGGGTTAGCTTAATGTTGAAATTGAGAATACAAAATAATCACTTTACCAATGTCAATAATTGGGATAACGTGATTCAGGTCGTTAAGAATAAGTTCAAAGTTTATTTTTGCACGGATATCAGTGAATTTTCCCGGATTGGCTTTTCTCCATTCTGAAGCCTTCTCAGATAATGCTGCCATTGCAGGGCGCTGCTGGTGTGAAGTGTGAATTGAAGGGTTCGGCTGGAATCGGTGATGCTGAGTTTGTGGGCCTGTTCCACCGATATGTACCTGATATCTTCCAATGGTACAACTCCGCTTTCCGCACCATAACTGAACTCAATGCCACTGGTTGTCAATCGTACGATCCCGGTGTCCAGTTTAACCAGTTGGTGGGCATTGTTTATGGTAAAAAATTGGCTGCCGGTTACTTCCAGCAGGGTATTCTCATCATCCATAAACATGTCCATGTTGCTGATATGATCGTATAGGTCGATGATCGAATGCGGCCGGCCATCTCTGTCGATCAGCCTGGAGGCATGATCCATTGTATAATCAAGCCTGGCAGTCCGGCTGCTGACTCTGTTGCCTGAGGGAGTAAATACAGCCTCACTGACACCGGAGACCGGGCATCTGTAGAGAAATCGTTCAATTCCTTTAGCCGGTCCCCAGGACCTGTACGGATATGTTTCGGGAGGCGGGTTGTATTCTTCAAAATCTATTTTTTCCAGGCAAACTTTTGAAAAAGATTCAAAATCATTGAAATCAGAAGCATGAAGCGGTTTCAGCCACCGTGCTTCAATACTGCTCATTCTGGGGCGCTTTGCCCAGCGGGGCCAGCCCAGGTAAGACCCGTGCAGCTGAACCGGGTGAACCGGTATTTTCATTTTCCAGAAGAGCTTCAGGGTGGTTTCAATGATCGGTTTCGGCCTGCCATCCCACCTTCGGCCACCTTCCGGAAAGATCACAATCATCCGATGCTTGTCAATCATACGCATTACATCCCGTATAATGCCGGGTTCCGGGACGTATTTGCTGGTGGGGACAATCCCGATACTATCCATAAAGATCCTGGGAATGGTTTTATGGAACTGGTCGCGTGTCATTACACCGGCTGTAGGCTCCTCGGTCAATTCGACATTAAGCAAGAAGGGGTCGAAATAATTGGAGTGATTGCCGTAGATGAAACAGGGCCCTGTCAAAGGCATGTTTTCTTTGTTTGTAATTCGAACATCAAACAAAAAATTGGTTGTCGGAATGATGATTTTCCGCATAAACGGGAAGGTAATGTCCGAATAATCCCTGCTGTTTTTGCTGAAGGTAAATGCCATTTAGGTTATTGAATTTGGTAATGTGTTAAGGATACGATTTTTTAACCCAGCTTATGCCCGCCGCTTTTTCAGGTTCGGACAGGGAGGATAAGCGGTTAAATTGAAATCATAGAGGTTAACCAAATCATCATTTTTTTAAAAGTTACAATACAGGTGTAATGAATTTGTTACAGTGCTGCCAATGGGGGCACCGGGTGGTGTATATGGAGCAGGCGGTAATATAAATTGATCCGGATCTTTTTTGTATCGATCGATTTTTTGTAATAACTGCGAATAGTGTGCTTGCCAGGTTACATCAGTTTCTGCCTGAACACGATCCGTCAATGTATCATAAAGATGGTCAATTTTCATTGCTGTGACAGCACGGACATCAGTTGAAGCATTTTTGTTTGCAGCAAGGCCGACCAGGTTTCTGAGTACGGCAATATTTATGCCTCGTTGAATGGATCCCTTGTATCCGTAGATAGAATTCTTCAACAGTGAATTATCCAGGACAGTATCTATAATTTCGTCTAATCCCGGATGGGTGTTAATTCTGGCATTTTGAAGGACAAGTCTGGCACCTCTTTCTGCATTGAAAATAAGTGAGGCGGCATGATCGGCTGCGGTTTCAGCCATAGCAGATGGATCGGGCATGGGAGTTGTATAACCACGGAAGTGCTCCCGGGTCTGTGGTATACGAGCCGGACGAGGAGGGATCAGTTCGAGAAGATGTTCCGGGAGAGCCAGAACATCGGGACTGAGGGTGGTTAACATTGCCTTCAGTGCATCCCTTTGCTTATCGGCATCTACAATTTCCGGTCCCGGTTGATTGTCACCGCGAAGGTTGTATGAGTAATTCACTCCTCCGATCAGTTTTACAGTGGCTTCGGTTTGATAGCGGTGAAAGAGATATATGGGTACAAGCACATCTTCAAGATCAGACATGGGCCTTCCCATTCGTATATTTCGTTCACCGAAGCGATTCAGAGCTGCTTCCCTGATATTGAGAATATGATAGAGTTGAGTGACAGGATTATCACCGTAATCCCATAAGTGGGCGTGAGGATGGACTCCTCCCTGAGGGCGGGCCGCTTCATCTGATATATACAAGAGGCCCCGGTCGATGGTCTCCTCAATAATTTCATTGAGTGCCTGTTCTTCATCAACATTCTCAGGAAAATCCTGATATCCCCAAAGTACAGCACGTTTATCCCACTCTCCGATGCCGATATCATAAGCATTTTCAAGACTGAGTGAACCATCCGGATGGACAGAGGCCATCGGGTGGGGATAATCCATCACCGAAGCGAGGTCATTCACACTGGCTGCGAAGTTATGAGCGATCCCAAGGGTATGGCCAATTTCATGAGCAGAAAGTTGCCGGATGCGGTCGAGTGCCATTTCAAGCATCTCCGAATCCGGATCCGCCCCTACTTCGTAGGGAGCAAGTAAACCTTCAGCAATCAGATAGTCCTGTCGTACACGCAGTGAGCCAAGAAGCACATTGCCTTTGATGATCTCACCGGTTCGCGGATCTACAACCGAAGAGCCGTATGACCAGCCGCGCGTAGAGCGATGAACCCAATTGATGACGTTATATCTTACGTCGAGTGGGTGTGCATCTTCAGGTAATATTTCTACACGGAAAGCATCTTTATATCCGGCTTCTTCAAATGCTTCCGCCCACCAGCGGGCACCATCCAGCAGGGCAGTTCTTACCGGCTCCGGTGTACCGTTGTCGAGATAAAAGATGATAGGTTCAACAGCTTCACTCATTTCGGCTTCCGGGTCTTTCTTTTCGAGCCGGTGGCGGACGATAAAGCGTTTGGTAAATTGATCCCCGATCGGAGCACTGTAATCCTGATAAGAGATCGGAAAGAATCCGGAGCGAGGATCAAATTTTCGCGGGGTATAACCATCATCCGGCAATTGCACAAACGAGTGATGCTGACGCACTGTAACTGCCTCCGGTGTCGGAGTAACAGATTGCAGGTGATTACCCGGGTCGGATCCGGTAAAGGTTAATGTGGCTTCAAATTCGGAATTTTTTGGAAAATTGAAGCTTCCGGGAAGGTAGATGGCAGACCGGGATTGATCGAGTGCGTAGCTGCCCTGATTGGTTGCCCGGAGTCGTCCGATGACATCGTGAGCATCGCGAAGCAGGAAATCTGTTGCATCGATCAGGATATTTCCGTTTTCATCAAGTGCAGCTACTTCAAAACCCCAAAGGACTGATTGTGCAAACGCTTCTTCTACCGATTTTTGTTCAAGCGGATTCTCACTGGTGGCACGGAAATCATAGTTTGGCTGAATCATCAGAACTTTTGGTCCAACTTTTGAGAAAAAGGCGATGCGTGTGTTGCCAAGCTGGCTACGGTCCAGCCCTATATCATTCGAACCAACTCCGGCAGCCAATGAATTGACATAAATGAACTCTTCATCCAGTTTATCAATTTCAAGCCAAATTTTACCGGTTACATCATCCCAGTAATAATTAAAAAAGCCCTCATATTTCTCCATGTCAGAGGTTTTTTCAGGAATTGTAGACTGGGCTGAAGCAATAGTGGCAGCCAGGCAGGCGAGAATCAGCAGAGAGCAGAATTTTTTCATGAAACCTGGAATATAAATATCAGTGGTCTGAAGTTAGTTTGATAGAATTAACGAAATGTTTGGGAGAGATACCTAAGGGAAAGAGTGAATTTAAAAGGAACTGAACTCTCAAATCACTTTTCAATAATGGTCAAAATCCCCTTGTTCTCTCCGGCTGAAATAATCCCGGGTATATTCCATTACTTTAGGCGCCAGGATAATGGAAGCAGTCATGGTCGGGATTGCCATCAATGCAAACATGCCGTCAATAAGGTTGATCACCATGTCAATCGTGGTGATGGAACCGAAGAAAATGGTGAATACGTAAAAATAATTGTAATAATGCTTTTTGTCGGCTCCGGCAAGAAAATTGAGACATTTTGTGCCGTAATAGGAGTAGGTGAACATTGTAGTGATACTGAAGATCAAAACACACAGGATCAACAGGTAAACACCGATTACCGGTACACCGGCGTCGAATGCCATGGCAGTCATGGTAATGCCGTCCACAGTGGGATCCGTCCAGACACCGGTCATGAGCAAGGCCATAGCGGTCATGGTGCAAATCAGCAGGGTATCGATGGCCGGCTCGAGCATGGCTACCAGGCCTTCACGAACAGGTTCCCTGGTTTTGGCTGCCCCATGGGCCATCGCCTCCATGCCTATTCCTGCTTCATTAGAGAATGCGCCGCGCCGTATTCCGTTGGATATGACGACACCAAGAGCGCCGCCGGCAGCAGCTTCTCCGGAAAAGGCATCCGTGACGATCAGGGCCAGGTAGTACGGGACATCTACAATATTGGCGATGATTATATAGATTACGGTGAAAACATAAATGACCACCATTGCCGGTACAAGACGGGCAGCTACATGGCCAATTCTTTTAATCCCGCCGAAAATCACCAGGGATACCAGGAATACAAGGATGATTCCCATGATTATATCGGAAAGGCGAAAACCGGTTTCGGTTATAACCGAATCGGCTAAGATCATTGTATCATACCCCATCCAGCCTTGCTCAGCCAGTACGGTATCACGAACAATTTGAGTGAGCTGATTTGATTGAAACATCGGTGTACATCCGATCAAACCGGCAAAAGAGAAGAAAACAGCCAGGGGTTTCCATTTTTTTCCAAGCCCCTCCACGATATAGAACATGGGGCCTCCCTGTATTTTTCCGGAAGTATCTTTTCCCCGATAAAGAATGGAAAGTGTGCAGGAGAAAAACTTGGTAGCCATTCCGACAAGTGCGGTAATCCACATCCAGAAAATGGCCCCCGGTCCGCCTACACCAAGAGCAATGGCAACCCCGCTGATATTGCCCATCCCGACGGTGGCAGCCAGGGCGCTCGACAGTGCCTGAAAATGGTTGATATCGCCGGGCGCTGTAGGGTCCTCATATTTGCCGGTGAGAATCTCGATACCGTGGCCAAAATGCCGGTAGGGAATAAACCGGCAGTAGAGAAGAAAAAAGACACCACCGCCAACCAATAGAACCAAAAGGGGAGCCCCCCAGGCATGATTGGCAAATTCAACCAGTATTTGTTCGAGAAATTCCAGGGTGTAATTCGGCTTTAGAATGAAACAGCCCGAAAGAAATCAAATCTGTGAGATTAAAACAAATCAGAAGTTAAAGAACAATTCAATCCCGCTCAGGATAAACTGAACGCTGATAGCCAGGGCAATGAAGCCCATCATCCGTGTCATTGCATTCATTCCGATCGTGCCCATGTACTTCACTATTGTCGGGGCGAGCCGTAACACGACGTAGGCAATCAGAACGACCAGGGTAATGGAGACGCTGTGGACAATATAATCGCTCCAGTTGGTTGCCTGTGAGGCAAAGCTGATTACCACAGCAATACTGCCGGGCCCTGATAACATTGGCATCGCCATGGGACTGAAGGAGATATCATCTTTTTTCATGGCATGAGACCTGTCCTCCGGGGTAAGTTTTTTCCCGGCTTTATCGGGATTGAGCATTGAAAAAGCAGCCCGCATGATGATCAAACCCCCTGCGATTCGTATTCCCGACAAACTGATGCCAAAAAAACTCAGAATTGCCGTACCGGCAAACAGAAAAATAATGAGGATCATGAACATATATATGCATGTCCACTTTGCGGTGGTCTTTCGTTCAGCTTCACTGTCGTCTTCTGTGAGAGACAAGAATATCGGCAGGGCAGATGTCGGGTTAGCCACAGAAAACAGGGATGAGAAACTGGCCAGCAGCAGGCCGGCTATACTCATCATTACAATGGTGTATTCCGAGGTTAGTTGTGATACAATTTCCGTCATATCCACCAAAGATAGGAACATTTTCCGGGAGATGATATACGGCAATTTTTGTTTTTACATGGAGTTGAATAGTCCTACATTTGACCTCGGAAATTTGAAACGAAAAGGATTGGAGTGGCATGGGCATGAATTCTGACAATATTCTTCGGCAGGTGGATTCAATACTAAACGGAGGCGGAAGCAGGGATGAAAAGCTGGAAGCCATATGCAAACTCCTGGACCAGGAAATTGAGGTATTCAACTGGACCGGATTCTACCTGGTGGCGGAGGATGAAGAGCAGATGCTTGAGTTGGGGCCATTTGTGGGGGAAGCGACCGATCATACCCGCATTCCGTTTGGCACCGGCATTTGCGGGCAGGCGGCCGAGACCCTCGACACGTTTGTGGTGCCAGATGTCAGCAAGGCAGACAATTACCTGGCCTGCAGTGCGGATGTGAAATCGGAGATCGTGGTACCGATCATGAAAAACTGTGAATTTGTCGGAGAACTTGATATCGACTCGCATACGAAAAATGCTTTTACACCGGAACTCAGAGCATTGTGTGAAAAAATTTGCGAGAAGCTGCCCCGGGTTTTTTAACCCGACCAAATCCTAACCCGATTTACCGGTGTTCCCGGCGAAAAGTGAATTCCTTCCGGAAAACTTTTTAGAAAAAGTTTGATCAGGCCTGTTTCCGGGCAATTGCAAACAAATCCATGGATTTGTCAGCTTGCCGGCTGTCGAGGTAGAACACATCGGTGTTGTAAACATGTTTAAAATCTCCGGTCACCATTCGTTTCAGGGCGTCAGGCAATAATTTATACAGTGAAAGGTTTCTTTTTACCCTGTTGTGTTCGATTTTTTCGACCTCTTTCTCCGCTCTGATTCCATGGATTTCAACTGAAGGGAAAAATTCGGATAATACCTCATGAAGTTGTTGGGGATTGTATTCACGGATATGAAACTCATTCCAGGGTTCCTCGCCGGGCTTCAACCGGGTTTCCCGGTTTGGGGTGGTCAGTATCGTTTTCTCTCCCTGTTTCAAAACCCTGTGTATCTCCTTAACAAAATTTTTATCGTCTTCAATATGCTCGATGACCTGGAATGAGATAACAGCATCAAACTCTTCATCACGGTATGGCAATTCATGCCCATCAAAATGGATAAATGTACAGTTTTCTCCGCTGTACTTTTGATTGGCATACTCCACCGCTTTTTTGTTGACATCTACGGCAGTTATTGATTCCAGGTGCCGTGCCAGCAGATTGGCCCCATACCCTTCTCCAAATCCGATTTCCAAAACATGCTTGTCTTCATCAAGGAATTTTAGAGCTTCTTCATATGCAAACAGGTGCCTCAGATAAAGAAGGTATTCCTCCCGGGATTGAAAATCTTTGGGAACAATCCTTTCAACAGTCTTTTGTAACTCCATTAATTTTTATGTTTGCGATGAAACTGTATTGTTCACGGCAGTGCCGCAGGGGAATAATATGGGTCAAATGTGGATTATATCCAACTCAATAAGCCTTCCTCGGCATGACGCACATTCACATATTGCTCAAATATTTCACTCAAAGTGGCATCTTTTTGAAGTTCTTTTCGCGTTTTTGCGTCGAGGTAAGCCAGGATTTTTCCCTTGTGTAAAATGGCTATGTCGGTGCACAGATTTTCCACTACTTCAAGAATATGGCTGGTAATAAAAATGGTACACCCCCGGGCCTGAAGTTTCCGGATCAGCGATTTCATTCTGCCGATAGAAATGACATCGACACTTTCAAAGGGTTCATCCAAATAGAGTATATCGGGCTCTGTAAGGACAGCACCGCAAAAGGCAAGCTTTTTCCGGCTGCCTGATGAGAGCTGATTGATCTTGACGTATGTGAAATCTTCAATTTCAAAATAGGTCAGCAGTGAATTGATCCGGTCGTTAAGCTGCCTGTCGGTCTTTTCGTACATTTCGCAAACATAGGTGAGAAACTCATAACTGGTAAAGTTTTCAAATAGAAGAGGAGGCTGCAGAACCGTGGCAATTTTCCTTTTTATCTCAAGTTCATTTTTACTGTTCAAAGTGATTCCATCAATAGCAATACCGCCTTCATCATAGTCCAGCAGTCCGGTCAGAATGCCTATTAGTGTGCTTTTACCTGCTCCATTGGGGCCAATCAGGCCGAAAATAGCTCCGGAAGGGACTTCAAGGTCAAGGCTGTTGAGTACAGTCTCACCCGAGGTATAGGATTTGGTAAGTTGCCTGATATTTAGAGCTGATTCCATAATTGATAGAGTATTTTTTTCCGGTACAGGGTAACCAGTACCTCAAAGTTTTTCCAAAGATACGCGGCCAGGGCGCCTATTAAAAATATCATGACCCAAAGACGGTACGTATGAAACTCACCGAGCGGTACGAAAATGGTATAACCCAAAATGATAATGGCAAAAGAGATTGTAAACGTCACTTTTTGAGGGATGATCGGATGTTTGAAACTGAACGATTTGTAGCTGGCTGTTTGAAACTGGTAAAAAGAACTCCAGAGAAAGACCATCATAAAACAGAGGAAGAAGAAGGTATTTGCTATATAGATATCAAAAGTTGCTCCGATATCCGGCAGCCGGGTCACTTCAAAGATGGTTATGCCGTAAAAAATAATAAGCGGAACTGTAACAATTCCCAAAAACCGTTCTTTTAACTGCCTTTCAAAAGAGACCGGAAACTGCATATGCAGCAGAAATTCCCGGTTTTCATAACCGAACATATTCGCCATTACAATAGCCAGAAGCGCAACTGGTACTGCAGCAAGCATTGTCGGAATCAGTATGGCAGAGATCAGCCCGTATTCAAGATGCAGAAGCAAGGGAATATAGACGATCGGGATCAAAACGATGGCCAGGAGCTGCAAGCGGTTATAAGGATGTTTGATGACATAGTAATAGTACTTGCCGGCATTTGGCCCCAGCCACTTTTTCAGGAATCCCCAAAGTTTGCTCACTTTTTCTTCTGTTATGCTCACAGTGGGATTTAAAAGTCCTTCCTTTGTTTTGTTATAATGATCCCTGAAGACCAATAGGGTAAGCAGCAGGCAGCCGGTGAAAATCATGACAGTAAGAGGGAGTTCATGCTGATAGGTGGCAGACCAATACAAAAGCCCGCCTGGCAGATACAGCATAAAATTAATCACTTCTGTAAGCTGGATCGATAATTCGCCGAGCCAGGCCTGAGTATGCCGGGAAATAATGGCCAATGCCTGTATTGTGCCGAAAATGACGAACAAAATACTGAAAACAATCACCTTGAACCGTTTCTCCATCAGGCGTAAAAAGCGGTGTTTGATGGAATAGATGATCCCGTAATTGAGGAGTACGGCAACCAGTAAAACCGGGATGTTCCAGGCGCTGTCGATCTGAACGGATAAAAAC
>SKRC01000192.1 GCA_007118695.1 Balneolaceae bacterium
CCTCCGAGGGGAGATAAAGGTTGCGCGTTCAGCGCAAGCTTTTGAGGGGTGTTCTGTTACTCGAGATCTGCGATCAGTTTCTTTAAATCTTCGTGGCCGGGATCCAGAGCCAGCCCATCTTTGGCGTAACTCAACGCCTCTTCCGGTGCATTGACCTCTTTGAGTATCCAGGCGATGTTGTAGTAAGCATCGCTGAATTGCTCATCCATAGAAATCGTTTTTTCATAACATTTTGCCGCCTCTACATGCTGGTTGTTGCGCAGAAAAAAGTTGCCGAGGTTAAAATGTGAGAGTGGATCATCGGGGTTTAAATGGATCAGGTAGTGGAAGATCTCATGGGCCTTTTCCGCTTGCCCGGCCATTTCATAGGCATCAGCCAGGTTGTTGAGCGAGGGTATATGATCGGGTTTCAGATCCAGGGCCTGAAGGTAGTGGTTTATGGCTTTTTCAACTTGTTCCACTTCCATCAGACTATTGGCAAGATTATAATGGCAGCTTGAGCTGTCAGGATCTATTTCGAGAGACCGGGTGAAGCTCTCAATCGCTTGCCGGTACTCACCCAAAAGATGTTTGCCGATACCGTGTTCCATCCAAAGAACCGGGTTCTGCTGATTTTCCTCCAGCTCAGACTCTATGTCGTTCAACTGTTGAATTATATGGTCCATTAAAATTCGTACCCGAGCTGTATTTCGTATAAAAACGTATTCCTGGAACTTGCTGACACGATAAATTCCAAAGGCCCTAAAATGGTAAGGGCTCCGGCTGATAAACTGAATGCGGTTTTGTACCTGTTGTTGCCAACATCCCAGCTCCAGTTGTCAAAAGTATTGCCAACATAGGCGTCAAATTTAAGAAATCGGTGTCGAAAAACTTCATATTGAATTCCGGCCGACACCATCTGAATATTTCTTCCGGAAAGCTCATATCGGTCGAATCCACCAAACCGGATCATACCGATATCTTCATTCTGCCGGTTGGGAGAGTACCAGTAGCTCCAGGGCAATTCATCTCCAAAACTTCTGCCCAGATAGATGGTATGCTGAAGTGTTACGTCATTTTGGATATTGTGCAGGCCTTTCCAGTAGAAATGTTGTTCATTGAAATCAAGCGGGCTGAAAAATAATTGATCCGAAAAAGTAGCCCCGAGAAGAAGCTTCTGGCCCCGGTTTGGGAAAGAGCGGCGGTTGAAAGTATCAATCAGAAATTTACCATACACCGCATGATGATTGACATCCGAAAATGGAATCTCTTCGGCATTGAAAGCATCAGAAAATTTATTGATATCTCCACGGATGCCGATTCCTAACAGATAATCCCTGTTCATATAGGTGCCTGTAAACAGGTCGCCCCGCAGCAGGTGAGACGTAAGCCCTGAGATCCGTTCAGCTCCATTGAAATAATCAACCTGCTCACGGTCATATTTCAATCGTGCGTTAAAACCGATTCTGGATGCACTGCTGCGAATGGTCATATAATCAGAGATTAAAGATGCATCTCTTCCCAGGCGAAGGTTGAATCGAAGGGTTGAACCCCGCTGGAGCAGGTTTCTGAACGATGTATTTAGCAGAAATGAGGTTTGGGTTTGTGATTCATAACGTGCTCCAATGCGGAAAGAATCATCCCTGTTTTCGATAACCCGCAGCTCCAGGTGATGTCTGTTATCATTCAGTTTATAGAGCCTGTAAGAGATCAGGTCAAACAGTTGTGTTCCATAAAGTTGATTGATGGTGGATTCGATATCCGGAGAATCGACAAAACGTCCTTGTAATAATTCTACTTCCGCCAGGATCAGGTCAGAGGGGATGTCCCGGTTTCCGGTTACCGATACCTGATCGATATAAACCTGATCCCTTGAATAGGATCTGTCTGAGCTCCCATTGCCAGACTGATGTTGCATTCCGGCAATTTCTTTTAATTTGTCAAAGTGTAATCTTGCCGTATTCACCCCAATCTCCAAAAACTCCGCAGACCTGTTAAAATCGGTTACCTGATACTTATCGAGGTCCCTGACCTCAATATTATAATCAGCTAAATCTTTCTGCTCATTGACTTTTTCGATGATGCGATAATTGACAGCCTGGGTTAGAATCGAAGTGATGGAGGTTAATTCATCTGATGAGTGGAGAGGTGTGCTGACATCCACGGCAATCACGTAATCGGCACCCATGTCCAGGACTTCCTGAACGGGTAGATTTCGAATCAAACCGCCATCGAGCAGTGATTGCCCATCCACTTTATGGGGCCTGAATGCCGATGGGAATGAGATACTGGCCCGGATGGCATCTGGAAGATAACCCTCCCGGAAAACGACGGCTTCCCCGGTTTCAATATCGGTTGCGACGGTTGCATAGGGGATAGGCAGTTGCGAAAAATCTTCGATATCAAGAACCGGCCAGGTGTGATGCGTCAGCCATGAGAAGATATTTTGTCCGGCAACAAGCCCCGATGGCAGATTGATGCCCCTTTCAGTGATCGGAAATGAGAGAATGAAGCGGTCGTTCATCTCTTTTTCATGCATGGAAAGCAGGCGTCTGTTCGGCCGGTCGCTGAATAACCTTTCCCAATCTGTTGTTTCAGCCAGGTATCTCATCTCATCGGTGGTGTATCCAATGGAGTAGAGGGCACCGACAATACTGCCCATACTGGTTCCGGAGATATAATCAACCCGGATGCCGGCTTCTTCGAGAACTTCCAATACACCGATATGTGCAATCCCTTTTGCACCTCCGCCGCTCAGTACCAGACCCACTTTCAGGTCCTGATCATTATCATCAGTATCGGGTGAATCCGGATCGGATGAAACAGGGTTTGATAATGAGGCGGTAAAAATGGAAAAAGAGAAAATGACCACCAGCAGGATCACTTTCGGGGTATGAAAAACTGCCATCAATGTCTCTCCGAGTCTGAAAATAAATTTTATCGATTAAGGAAATTATCAAAAATAGTGAAACTGGAACCGGGTATCCGTATTCATTGCGTTTTTACATAGAAGATCCGGAATAGCTAAACCAGTCTGAAAAACCAGCCTGGCTTTCTATTACGTTGTTCCAGGATAAATGGTATACGATCATTGACCTCAGGTGTTGACAGTGAAACCTTCTTTTTCAAGAATGGGAATCACTTTGTCGGTTTGTGATCCATTGAGAATGATTTTTTTTCCTTCTATATGGCCACCGGTGCCACATTTTGACTTCAGGCTGGATGCCAGATCCTCAATGACCTGGGGGTTATGTTTGATATCTGAAATAATGGTTATCGGTTTACCTGTTTTGGGATTACGTCCTTCTTTGATCTTAAGTTTCATGGATCGGAATATATTTAATGAGTCAGCATTCAGTAATGTGTTTGAATATACGTCTTAATCTATCAACAAGTGATCGTTTCCTGTTGTTTCCTTCCGGAGCTGCGGGTTGTTTTGCCACAAAGTCACAAGGACAACAAGACTCACAAAGATAGATTGTATTGCTGTGGTTGATCATCGATGTTTGCAAGGGAATTGGTGGTATCGGGTTTTGAAAGTCTGCTTTGCTGCTGGTTGTATTGCCACGAAGGCAGGAAGGCAGGAAGGCAGGAAGGTTCACTAAGGCAGGGATGTTGGGTGTCGGCTTTCCAAGTTTTCTTTTGCCATAGTTCGGGTGCATTGAATCTTCCGGTGTCTGTCTTTTTTGCCATGAGAGCGCCAGGGCATCAGGGTTCACGAAGAAGTTTGGAAAAATACCGGATCGCAGTTTTAATCGGACCGAGTTAGTTCCAACCTTCACAAAACCTCATCGCACGTTTATGTTGACGCAAAAGGATTTGGACACGGCGAATCAAAAAGCTTGCGGGTATTAATTTTTTGAATTGTAAATGGAATCTTTAAACTTACGCTGTTTCGTGTTTTCCGAATATGATTTGGATGATTGGTCAGTCACTTATGAGTTGCGGGCAGACGAGAAGTTGGCGGCCTTGCGAATCCGCTATATGATTAACATAAATAGTTAATCAAGCAGAATTGTCATTTTCGCCTGGCTGATTGTTGATGATGGAAACGATATACTGGCACGGATTGCAGCTCTAATACTTCCTGGTTGGGGAGATTTCGAATCAATCCGCCGCCTTCAAAAGTGATAGCCAGTTAATGAGTACAGTGAAATAATGTTATCCGCTACTTGAAGCCTGGATACAAAAGGCAACAATCTCTGCATTCAAAATAATAAGCCGGCAGGTATGATAAAAAAAATGAGTTGGATTTTCGGTTTGATTTTTCTTTGGAGCAGTTGTGAGGGGGTCGATACCGGTTTGGAAAACGGGGATGCCTGGAATGATATCCGGGAACAAGGCAGTGGTACACTGATCGTTCACTATGTCCCATCCGAAGGGTTTTCCTATGAAGATGAAACCGGGGAGTTAACCGGTGTCACGATCGATATTATCAGGGAATTTATCCAATGGGTTGAAATTGAAAACCGGGTAGAGATAGCGGCGAGTTTTGTGCCAGAAGAAAGTTTCAGCCGTTTTTACCGGAATGTAGCCGAGGCAAAAGAGGGTGTAATAGGCATGGCCAATGTTACAATTACCGAAGAGAGGCGGGAAGAACTAGATTTCAGTCCACCGTATATGCAAAATATTGCGGTTCTCATCACTCATGAGTCGGTAGATGAACTGGAGTCGTTCGACCGGCTGAATGAGCAGTTTGCAGGGATGCAGGCTCTGGCTTTTGAAGGAACCCTGCACCAGGAGAGGCTTGAACAGATCAGGAACCGTTATCATCCGGATCTTGACATTTTGATGGAACACTCCAACGATGAAATATTAAACACGGTGGCCAGCGATCCATCCCTTTTTGCCTATATTGATATTTACAATTACTGGAGGGCAGCCGAACGGGGCGAGCCGGTGCAGCGTCACCCGGTTGGCGACGATGCCGCCGAAGAATTTGGCTATATTCTGCCTCCCGGCAGTGACTGGACACCATTGATCCGGGAATTTTTTGAAATGAATAACGGGTTTACATCTACCGACACCTACCGGGAAATCATGAACAGGCATCTTGGATCTGAATTGGCCAACCTGTTGCTTGACCCATGAACGGTGATCAAGTTGCAGGATTTGAATTGTGGAGCAACAAATGGTTCGATATGGTACGGGCCTACTAGTTTGAATGCCATCCTTCGTTTGGAACCGTGCCCAAAGGTCATATCGGCTTGCAGGATCATTCCGATATTGTGAAATTCAGGAATATTAAAATCAGACGGCTCTGAAACGGCCAGGGAAAGATGCTTAATGGACGGAATCCCCGGAGGACGTGTTGAATGGCCGGCGACCCAAGCGACCAGAAGTTGAATGGCAGACAGGGCGAAATATTTACTATTGGTTTTTGGGATTAAAAAATTGTTATTAACTTTCTATCTTGCCTGTTCCGTCAGGCTATACCCCAAATGATCTGTTTTGCTTCACTGAGATTATGGACAGCTTCATAAAGCATCCATATTTGATTTTTATTTTTGCAAACTTCTGATTAGAATCATTGAATTCGCTTTTATAACATAAAACGCTTTTACCAACCCCAAAAGTTATGTTGGCTATATGAATTTGAATCTAAAGGCTAAGAAACAAAATACCTACGATGCGATTGTTGTGGGTACCGGCATTAGCGGCGGATGGGCAGCAAAAGAACTTACCGAGAATGGGTTGAACACCCTGGTGCTTGAACGCGGCCGGGATGTTCCTCACGGTGAATATCCCACGGCTACCAAGGAACCCTGGGATCTGCCCCGGAACGATCAAATTCCTCATGAAGAGAAGAAACATTACGAAAAACAGTTGCGCACAGGGTATACGATCCGGGAATCCACCAAGCACTGGTGGGTAAAGGATACCGATCAGCCGTATGAAGAGAGAAAGCGATTTGACTGGATTCGGGGCTACCATGTGGGGGGGCGCTCCATCATGTGGGGCCGGCACAGCTACAGGCTGAGTGATCTGGATTTTGAAGCCAACGCCAGGGATGGCATTGCCGTCGACTGGCCGATCCGGTATGAGGATATTGAACCCTGGTATGATCATGTGGAAAGATATGCCGGCATCAGCGGGGAAGCCCTGGGGATCCCGCATTTTCCCGACAGTCAGTTTTTGCCGCCGATGGAACTGAATTGTGTTGAAAAACATGCCCGGGAGAAAATTGCCGAACACTTTGACAGGGTGCTCACCATAGGACGTGTTGCGATGCTCACCCAACCCCATGAGGGACGGGGAGCCTGTCAATACAGGGCTAAATGTATCCGCGGATGTCCGTATGGGGCGTATTTCAGCAGTAATGCCTCAACACTTCCGGCCGCCGAGAGAACCGGCAGCATGACCCTGAGGCCGCACTCAATTGTCAACAAGGTGATGTATGATGAAGATGCCGGCAAAGCCACCGGCGTTGAGGTGATCGATGCAGAGACCGGAGAAATGCATGAATTTCATGCGCGAATTATCTTTCTGAATGCCTCAACCATCAACACGACCATGATCATGTTGAACTCCCGGTCAGACCGGTTCCCGGATGGTTTGGGCAACGACTCCGGGGAGCTGGGGCATAACCTGATGGATCACCACTTCCGGGTGGGCGCAAACGGTGTATTTGATGGCTTCGAAGATAAATATTTTTATGGCAGGCGTCCGACCGGATTTTTTATTCCCCGCTACCGGAACGTGGGAAATGACAGACGTGATTACGTGCGTGGATTTGGCTACCAGGGAGGGGCCAGCCGGCAAAACTGGTGGAGAGGTGTTCAGGAGCTTGCAATTGGCAGGGAATTGAAGGAGTTTGTACAGTCTCCGGGCAATTGGACGATGGGGATGAATGCATTTGGTGAAATGCTGCCCGACCATGACAACCGGATGTGGCTGAACTTTGATGAGACAGACAAATGGGGCCAGCCGATTGTCGTCTTTGACTGCGAATTCAAGGAGAATGAATTCAAAATGCGTGAAGATATGAAGAATGACGCTGCCGAAATGCTTGAAGCTGCCGGTTTTAAGGATATAACCACTTTTGACGACCCGGGAGGGCCGGGGCTTGGAATTCATGAAATGGGTACTGCCCGGATGGGCCGCGATCCCAATACTTCGGTTCTGAACGAGTGGAACCAGGTGCATGCCTGTAAAAATGTATTTGTCACTGATGGTGCATGTATGACGTCAGCTGCCAATCAAAATCCCTCACTTACATATATGGCACTGACGGCCAGGGCTGCAAACTATGCTGCCGAAGAATTAAAAAAGCTAAATCTCTAAAACAGGTAGATAATTATGAGTATGGACAGAAGAGAAGCAATCAAACGGACAGCCCTGATCATGGGTGGACTTGTCTTTGCACCCAGTGCAATGGGTGTTCTTAATGGCTGTAAAGCCAGGCCCGGAGTTGACTGGAATCCTGAATTCTTTGATAACGACCAGGCAAGATTTGTAACGGTGCTCTCTGATATCATCATCCCGGATACGGATACTCCGGGGGCATCGGCTGCAGGCGTACCTGCCTTTATCGAAGAGATGGTTTTTACCGCCTATGATGAAGACGCCCGGGAAAGATTTCTCAGTGGTTTGGAAGCGTTTAATGACCTGGCCCGGGAGGAACACGGAAACCGTTACCTGGATCTTGATCCGGAAGTACAGTTCCAGTTTGCTGATTCTCAAAACAGGCTTGCCGTTGGAGGCGAACACTTGGATGAACCCGGTACAGCTTTCTTTCTTGTGATGAAAGAATTGACCATGATGGGCTACTTCACCAGTGAGATCGGGGCAACGCAAACCTTGCGTTATGAAAAAGTGCCCGGTCGCTATGAAGGGTGTATTCCATTTGATGAAGTTGGAAAGACCTGGGCTACCTGATCTGATATCGGGATTGGTTGTTATGTCCTGCTACTGCCTCCAGATTATATTCGTGTTGCCTTCATGGTATTTTTCGTTTTAGCTTGCCAGGATAATCCCGATTCGCCTGATATACCGAGTTACACTGGAACCGGGTATCAGGAGAAGGATGTATCGACCTGGTTACAAATGAGATTAACGAGATTTAAATGCTGGGATGAGAATAAAGAGGAGCTGGATGAATGTTCGGGATTATGAGAGCTTCTTTTTCGATGGTTACCGGCAATCTCCAGTGAATGGTGTTTCTGAACATACCACCGACAGAATTGTCATTTTAAGGGTAAACCCGGCGTTACTTTTCTCCGTTACTTCCTGAAGGGGAGATGTCCAAAATCCTTCTCACATGCATTTGTCAACAGCACATGTGCGCCATATCCATGGTCATGTTACGGCAAAGGCTTTGGCCAGGAGGAAGGATAAGGGGAGCAGCAGGACCACAATCAGCCCCATAAACAGGCCGGCAAACCCGGCTGCGAGTGTACTGTTGAGTATAATCAGGGAAATGACCCCGCGTTTTACCGCGCCCTTGATGTTATCGGGCCCGGGTGCCCTGGCCGCTTTGGCAAATGGAGGGATGACCAGGGCTCCAAACAGAATGACAAACGGGATGGCCGGGTAGAGTTGATACTCCGGCAGGAAGGATAACACCAGCAGGACAACGGTTATCAGCAGTACCAATGAAAGTGCCAGGTAGCCGGCTGCCTGGCTGCCGCCTTTGACTTCACCCTGGCTGATCAGGGTTATGCTGCCGATATAAGCGAGTGGAATCAGCATCAGCGGCCATAAATCCAACAACACAAGCGGGACCAGGCTCATTCCCAGCAGCAGGTTACCACCCCGGCACAGCCCCATGAACAGGGGGCCGAACAGTTTTGAATGCTTGGCCTTGTAGTCGTAAAAAAGAGCCGAAATGGCTATAAAAAGTGCCAGAAAACCCGCATAGTGATTGACCTGGAAAGCAGCCGCCACACCCACGATGAGCAGCAGAGCTCCCAGGATCATTGCCCAGGTTTTTGATACCCTGCCGCTTGGGATGGCACGCTCCGGACGTTCTTTGGCGTCCAGATCGGCGTCGAAGTAATCGTTCATTACGACCCCGCCTCCATACAGGCCGAAAGTAGAAAATAACAGCCAGGCCAGGCCATCGTAGGTAACGGTGATCCCCCCACCCAGGATATGAATCGCACCACCGGCTGCGGCAAAGCCGGCCAAAATGTCGGAAAACGCGGTGACGATATTCGCCGGCCTCATCAGTTCAATGGATGCCCGCAGCCTGGTCCATAAGGAAGGATTTACGTGCTTTTCAGTTGATTCCAATTCTGAATA
>SKRC01000271.1 GCA_007118695.1 Balneolaceae bacterium
ATCTATACATAATTACAACTCAATCAGAAAAATTAAATTCGGGACCAGGCCGATATTAGAGATAGACGTCATTGGTACAGTCACTTTCTAAAGACACTACAACCGGTAATATGCATGGCGGAAGTAGTGGTGAATTCTTCGTCTGAGAAAATATTCTGCCAATGGTTTGCAGAGATTACACCACCTGCAAAAACTTACGCTTACCACCCCATGGAATATCCGTTTCTCCGCGGGTCCGCACCACCCAGCAGCCAGCCGGATTGTTGGTCAACGATTATACCCACGGCTCCGCCCACCGACATCGACCAGTCTCCAACGCCGGTATCCAGGCTGAAACTCATTTGTTGAAGCTTGTCGCGCACATCTTTGTCGATACGAGTTTCCATAATCACCTCATCGGCCGGTACGGAACCCAGCTCGTCTTTCCACCGGAACCGGGGTGCGTCGATAGCATCCTGAACTCCCATTTCAAAATCGATGATATTCATGGCTATCTGTGGAACTGACTGCAGAATACCGAAACTTCCCGGAGAGGCTACCATGAACCGGGGCTTGCCATTTTTGTGCACCTGCATCATCCCGCCAATGCACCAGCCGACCGCTTTGCCGGGGGCATAAGAGTTCGCCTTGCCGGGCTCCATCACCATCCATTCCATTGCATTGTTAAAGGCCAGTCCCGTCTCACCGGCTACATATCCTGAACCAAACCCGCCACCCAGTGTCTGTGTGATCACCACGGCGTTCCCGTGTTGGTCGACTGCAGCAAGGCTTGTGGTCGCATATCGGTATTTGTCATTGTTCACATTGTCCCGATAACTGGTGGGAGAATTTTCCTGAAAACCGGCAGGTGCATCTGCACCGTCTTGGAAGACGGGCAGCAGGCTTCCCGAGCTGCCAGACTCCATCCTTAGTTTTCTTTTTTCGACCCTGGCCAAAACTTCCGCCCGACGGTTGTCGATATAACTGTCTGATAGCAGATGGTCTACCGGAACCGTGACATATGCGGGATCCCCGATGTGCTCATCGGTATCGGAGCGGCTCAAATGGACAGCTTCCAACAGGTGGGCCAGGTACTCACTGCTGTTGTGCCCCATCGTCTTCAGATCGAAACCTTCCATAATTCTGAGCGTCTGCATCTGCTGCAGGCCCATGCCCGGTGGGGGGTGGTTATAAATGGTGTAGCCCCGGTAATCGATGGAGATGGGATCCACCCATTGTACCCTGTCGGGCACCGCGGCCAGATCATCGACGGTTATAAAACCACCGTCGCGTTCAAATGCAGCTGCAATCTGTTCGGCAATATCCCCTTTGTAGAAAACGTCTATGCCTTCAGTTGCTATACGGTGCATAGTGTGGGCCAGACGTTTGTTGGAAAAAATATCACCGATTTCATATGGATCAGTGCCGTTTTTCAAATAGATGGCATTAGCTTCAGGGAAATGCAGGACTCTGTTGCGGGTACCTGCCCACATCGCCTGGTCATACTCAGTTACGGGAACGCCGTTTTCGAGATAGTCAATTGCAGACTCAAAAACATCAGGCAGCGACATGGTACCGTAATCTTCCAGTGCCCTGTTCCAGCCTGCAAGATTCCCGGGTACAGCTGCTGACCGGGGCCCAACCGTCTCGACAGCGCCATGTCCGGCACCATCGTCGTATGCATCATCCTCTGCCATCAGTGCAGGATCAAAATTTTCAGGCACCCACCCGCCAAACACCAGCGATCGCACCCTGTCTTCCTCGGCTGAATAGAAAAGCATATATCCGACACCAGCAGTTCCGGACATGTAAGGTTCGACGGCGTTGAGAGCTGAAGCGGCGGCTACAATAGCATCGATGGCATTACCCCCTTTGGCAAATATTTTCTGGCCTGCCAGGCTTGCCAGTGGATGGTTCGAAACAATCATACCCGATTTTCCCATGGAGGGGGGACGCAAGGTTTCCGAGTCCACCTGGCCAAAAGCAGGGATTGCCAGACCAGTTGCAAGAAGTAATGGTAAAAGAAAACTAGCTGCGGGTACAATACATTTCATTATCATAAATGAAGCAGTTAATTATTATAAATTCGGTTTTTAAATAAACTATTTATGTATCAGATAAAATAGAAAGAAGGACCCGAAGCCGTATGCATCCTGTAAGGACTTCAAAAGCGAAAGCTCGAGATCACTTCTTCGACCGGAATAAGCCAGCCCGACTGTTCGTCCAGATCGCTTTGCACCACAGGATCGGCCGCGTCACACCCTGCAATTTGGATAGCGGCACTGATGAAGCCGCCCACACAGGCCAGTAGCAGATACTTGCGAACGGCCGTTCCGTCGGAAAAACCTGGTAACTCCATGGTAAATTGAATAAAAATGTTTAAAAAAAATTACCGCTGGACGACCGACCTGGCCCTCCGAAAAAGACAAATCCCGTTCAAACCGGGATTTGTCTGTTTTTGCTCTAACAAGGGCCGTTGTATCTGTAATTATTGGAAACTTGCCGGACTGCTACGCTTGCATTATGGGTATCTGCCGGCCGCAGGCCGCAATACAACGCAGATGGCTGGAGGCTGCAGCGGCCGGCTGTCCGTCCAAGATCACTGATAGCCCGGATTCTGCGGGTAATCGTTCTGCGTGCGGTCGATCTGGTGCTGCGGGATCGGGCGAAGCATGTGATGCTCCTGGATATTGGAAGCGGCGTTTGGATTTCCGATTCTAGCGCGCTCCAGAAGTTTGCCGGTTCGCTTGAGGTCGGTCCAGCGGTGCAGCTCGCCGCCGAGTTCGCGGGCACGTTCGTCGAGAATCTCGTCGATATCCAGCTCGGAGGCCGTAATCAGCGGAATGGTCTCCCCGGGCGCTTCAGCGCGCCGTCGGACTTCATTAAAGTAATATACGGCATCGTCAGGGCGGTTATCCATCATCAGCGCCTCGGCTGCGATCAGGTAAGTCTCGCCCAGCCGCATGAGCATGAAATCACGGTCATGTCGCCACGGAGCCCGGTTGCCGGGGTACCTGTGCTTTACATTGGCTGAGTAGTAGGTCGTATCCCACCGATCCATTCGCCGGATCGTCTGGATGCACTCGTCCTCTTCCATCTGTGCGATCTCCTCGTCACTCATCTCATTGATAATGGGATCGACCGTGAACCAGGCGCCCGTCTCACCCTCGACTCCACAGGAAGGCATGTTGGATGGGTCGTTGTAGGGCCACCTCTCCCGGAAGGTAACATGATAACGTACATCGTTCTGGATGTTCACGCCCCCTTCACGGTAATCATTGCCGTAGATTTCCGTTAACGAATAGTTGGTGGGCCGGATCCGGGCAATGCCGATCCCATACATATCATCGCCCACCAAACCTTCCAGCAACCATTCACGTGGACCGAAAAATCGCTGCAGCTCGTTGATCGGGGAATTGACTTCCGTATTCGGCCCCCAGGAAACTGCAAAAATTACCTCATCATGGCGCTGGTTGAACGGGTCGAAGACATCGGCATAGTTGTCGAGCAATTGATACGGGCCGTTCTCGATCACATCGATGGCCAGGTCGGCCGCCTCTGCCCAGTTGCCGAGCGTCAGATGCACCTTGGACAGAAAGTGGACGGCTGCATAGCGCTCGGCCCGTCCGTATTCACCCTGCTGGATGGGGAGATGATCGATGGCAAAGGTCAGATCGTCAATGATCATATTATAGACCTCTTCTTCCGTGGCGCGGTGCGCCTCCAGTTCCACCGAACGGGTCTCTTCGGTGGTGATATGCACCCCGCCGAAGTGCTGGACCAGCACAAAATAATAGTTGGCCCTCAGAAAACGCGCTTCCGCCTGCTTGCGGTTTCGGAAATCCGGATCCAGATCTTCTATCTCGTTCGAGCGGTCGATCACCGTATTGGCGTTGTTGATCCCCCGGTAGAAGTTGTCCCATACCATATCTGTCCGGGTCGTCTCACGAACGACTTCCGGGTTCAACCCTCCGCCATAGGTATCCCACCAGGGATTGTAAGTTTGGCCGATCTTATAGAGGTCGGTTCCATACAGGGTCATCAGCATGCCTTCTTCCCGGCCCCAGAAGCCCCGCAGGGGTTGATAGGCGCCAATTAGAGCCTCATCAATTCCCCCGGCAGTTGAAAACTGTTCGGCAGCGACGGTATCGGTGATCATGGTTTCGGTCAGGTCGGCACATCCCGCCAGCAAAACGGCAAGACAGAATGCACCTGCAGCAACAATTGAAATTAGTTTAATTTTCATGGCTTTGATTTTTTGAAAATGAGCATTTTTGAAAGTGGTTGATCGGTCATATTATCTTTAGAATTCATGAACTTTCCTTAGAAGCCGACCTCAAAACCAACCAGAAATGTGCGATAATTCGGCATGTCATGGCCTTCGGCCCCTTCAGGATCCAGTCCGGGGAAGTCTTTCGTCCATGTAAAGGGATTCTGGATAGCCGTATGGATCCGCGCGTTCCGGATGCCTATCTGATTGATCAAGGCCGGCGGCAGGGTATAGCCCAGGGTGATATTTCTCACACGGACAAAACTGCCGTCAAAGTATCCCATCGGAGTGAAGTATTGATGACCGCGAAGTCGCGGGCGTGGGTATTGAGTGCTCGGATTATCGGGCGTATAGTAGTCAATGTTAAGCGAATTATAATTATAGCCCCTTCGCAGATTGATGAAGCCGCTCAGCGACGTGCTCCCCGCATCACTGAAGATCATCCGGCCCTGAGTGGTATAGACCAGGAAAGAAAAGTCAAATCCCCGGTAGCTGATCCGGTTGCTCAGGCTGGCCGACCAGTCGGGATTCTCAGAACCCAGAATCACACGATCACCGGCTCCGATGCGTCCGTCACCTGTGACATCGCGAACCCTGATGTCACCGGGAGACTGGCCATAACTTGCAGCCAGATCCGCCTCGTCAGGCTGCCAGATGCCGACGAACTCATGGTCGAAGTGGACATTGATGGGATGGCCGATGAACCACGCATTGCCCGGATCGTCTTCTGTGCCCCCGAACAGCTCCACGATTTCATTACGGTTCGTATGGAAATGGATGTCTGTCGTCCAGCGGAATCCGCTCCTTAAGGCACCTCCCGGGGGTTCATAATTGATCGACGACAGGCTGATCTCCAGCCCCCTGTTGCGCGTGGACCCAATATTTTCCAGGGTGCTCGTAAAACCGGAAGTAGGCGGCAGCTGACGATTCATGATCAAGTCGATCGTATTCTGCTGGTAGACACCGAACGTTCCGCTGATCCGGTGGTCGAGAACCCCCCAGTCGAGTCCGATATCCAGCTGACGGGTACGCTCCCACCGCAGATCGGCATTGGCCAGCTCGGCGTTTTCGAAACCCCATGCACTGATATCGCCGAACGAGTAGCCCAGCCTGGAAACCCTTCCCTGTGTTTGGTAGGGCTGAATACCGGTGTTGCCAACGTCGCCGTAACTGACGCGAAGTTTGAGTTCGCTGAAGAGCGTTTGGTTGGCCATAAACGGCTCGTCGACCAGCAGCCAGGCGACTGCTGCCGAGGGGAAAAGACCGTACTTGTTACCTTCGGCCAGCCGCGAAGAGCCGTCCATACGGCCGGTTACAGTGAACAGATACCGCTCCATGTAAGAGTAGTTCAAACGCAGCATATAGGACTCCAGCGTCCACTCGGTCAAATAGCTGCCGCGGGAGCGGGTCTCCTCTGCCGTTCCGATGTTGTAGAAGCGTTGCTGTTCAAACGGCAGATCTCGAACCGAGATCGAGGTGCCGAACTGCTCGTTTTTGTGAATACTGTAAAGAGCCGTGCCCCGCAGACGGTGATTGGCGGTAATATTGCGGTCGAAGTCGATGATGTTTTCAAACAGAATGTCAGTGGCTCTGTCGTTGGACACCGAGGCATCCGAACCGAACCAGCTGTGGGTTCCCCGTTCGGCAAACGTCATGTCCGGTGCAAAGTTCATCCTGTAGGAAAATCCGTCGAGGATGAAGTTGTCGATGATGACATAGACATTGCCGATCAGACGTGTTCGGTCGCGCCGGTCAATGAACTTCTCCCTGTCCAGATTCAGGAGTGGGAAATTCTCACCGACGGCCCGCACACCCGGCGTGGCCTGCTCCTCGGCACGCCCGGGCCAGTCGATCGGACTTTGCTGCAGAATAGCCGTGAAATCTCCCCCCCGGTGCTGGCGGCTGCTGGTCACCTGCCCGGAAATACCAGCCCGGAAATTGTCGGTCACCCTTTGGTCGACATTGATCCGGCCTACGAAACGGGTATAATCGTTGTTGTCCACGATGGCCAGGTGTTCCAGCATATTGCCAGACAGCATGTATCGCGTGTTTTCGGTGCCCCCGCGAACGCTCAGTTGATGGCTCTGTTGCGTGCCGTCTCCAAAGACGACGTCCTGCCAGTCTGTATCTACTCCGTTCCGGATTCCTTCAAGCTCCCAGTCGGAAAACAGAGCTTCGTCGGTCGTATATTGCCCCTCCGCGCGCGCTGCTTCCCGTTGCATCTCGACGTACCGCTCGGCATTCATTACATCGAGTGTATTGGCCACCCGTTGCAGACCCACTTCACCGCTGTATTCGATCTGCACCTGGCCTGTTTGACCCTGGCGTGTGGTCACCAGGATGACGCCGTTCGCTCCGCGCGAGCCGTAAATGGCGGTTGCCGAAGCGTCTTTCAGAATCTCAACCGACTCCACATCACGCGGGTTTAGATCCATCAGCCCGCCGTCGATCGGCACCCCGTCCATCACGATCAATGGATCGTTGCCTGCAGCCAGCGAGCGCACGCCCCGGATTCGGATTGTGGAGGTTTCACCCGGTCGGTACCCATTTGCAACAACATCAACGCCTGCAGCACGGCCCTGGAGGATATTATCCATGGAATAGACCGGTTCTTGTACAATATCCCGTCGCGGAACCGACGAGATCGATCCGGTGAGGTCACGACGCTGTTGCTGACCATAACCGACCACCACTAATTCATCGAGTTGGTCTATACCTCGCCTGAGCTCGACATTGATCTGCGTTTGACCCTCAATTGACACCACCTGAGTTGTATAACCGATAAATGAAAAGACAAGTACAGCGTTATCGAAAGGAATCACAAGCTGGTATTCTCCATTTATATCGGTCGTTGTACCTGTTGATGTTCCCTGGATAGTCACATTTACTCCCGGTATCGATTCTCCGGTATCATTGTCGATCACCCGTCCTTGTACTGTATCTTGCATCTCATCATTATCAGCCAGTTCAACTTTGGTTGGTTCCTCCGCATTTACCCGTGTTAAAACGATTTCCCTCGTTCTGGAAATAATGGGTTCATAACCTGTATCTTTCAATACCAGCATGAGTGCATCACCAACTGTTATACGATCGCGTTCGATTGTGACAGGTTGTTTCAAAGATTCAAGCTCGGCATTATAAGCGATTCCCAAATCGGCTTTTGCGGCAATTAGTTCCAGTACATTCTTTTTGGAACTTTCTGACACCGATATTTGGATAACCTGTTTGAGTTCTTCAAATCTTTCTAAATAGTCCCTCACCATATAAAAAGTATTGGCATCCGTCAGGTTGCTCGAAATTGTCGGGTGCTGTTGTGTATTGGCCATTGCATTGCTTCCCGTCTGCCATCCCATCAGGCATACGATCAGGGAACATATAAACAGAGATATCTGATTCGTCAATGATTGTAGCATAGTTATTGCCCTCCAACTGGAGATTTAGTTTTGTTTACTATTTGTTATTGTTTTTCATCAAGACTCCAACACAAGCTGTATGTGTAAAGTGCTGTCAGAATTTAGCTCCAAGAGCCGTTTACGCTTTCCTTACTTTACCAGTTAATTGATGCTCTGGTTTTGGATCTTACATTCAGGTTTTATCCGTTTTGAAGGTGATCCGGGTTATTGGTAAAAACAATCTTTCTCCGGTCGTCCTGGCCAACCACTTCGTAATAACTGATTTCCAATGATGCTGAAATTACATTTAGAACGTTATGTATGGCACGTCCTCTGATCTCAGCTGTCAGTTTTAACTGTTCCAATTCCGGCTCAATAAATTCCACTTTGATGTTGTACTTACGTTCTAATTGTACAGCGACCTGCTTCATGGTCGTTTCTTTGAATTTCAAAAATCCGTTTATCCAACTTAGAAACAGGTCCATATCTTCAACTTCTTCAGTAACTATTTGATTAACCGTACTCTGGAACCTTCCTAGCTGACCGGCGGAAATAGCAGTACTTGTGCTTTCATCCAGCCGGGAAGACAGGGAAACAGATCCTTCACTGACGACCACCCGGATCTCCTCATCTTCAGGATAGGACCTTATTGCAAATGCGGTCCCCAGTACCTGGATTACAGCCTTTCCGGTATGAACCAAAAAAGGCCATTCCGGATCACTGCTTACTTCAAAGAAGGCTTCCCCTTCTGTCAAAAATACTTCACGGTGATTAGGATGGAAGGTTTCCGGAATATTGATCTTGCTGTCGGCATTCAGAGTCATATAGGTACCATCTGGCAAAACAATATTTACGCGTTGGCCTTTATCCATCACAATTTCACGCATGGCAGGTTCATTCTCTTCAACCGTAAAAAAATCGTACCCTGTTTGAAGTGTAAAAACCCCTAGCACAGCAGCCAGCATAAGTACCGCGGCAATACGCATGAATAGAGCAAAACCGGAATTAATGGCAGATTGGTCTTTTAAATATTGAATTCCCGATTTTTCCTGTTTATACTTTTTACCTGGTGCTGCCATATTGATTTGCTCATCCATCTTTATACGACTGAGAAGTGCCTTCCAGTCTGATTCGGCATCAAATTCATAGTTATCAGTTTCAGATCTTAATTCACTTGATTTCCATATCACTTTCAGGTTTTTAAGAAACCGGCGATTTTCCGGGTTTTCTTCCAGCCACCTTTCAATCTCATACTGTTCTTTAATACTACATTCGCTGTTTAAGTAGCGGACTAACAAACTGTAATTCACTTTGATTACTTTTACTTTGTTGTTTCAGATCAATTAAAATGTAAAGTTATAGCTGTTCCGTATTAATATGACCGGAGCCAAGCCCAATACCCCCAGTCCGGTCTTAATTTAATTTTCTCCGTAAATGAACTGCTTAAAAATCGATGAGCTATTATAAAGATTAAAAAACGGCTTAAGATGAAGGAGGTGTTAAGAAAAGGTTAAAGAAATATGACCCGG
>SKRC01000311.1 GCA_007118695.1 Balneolaceae bacterium
AGTACGCACGGGAACCAGGAGATTGGCTTTCCAGGCACGCTCATTATTTTCCGGCAGCAATGAAACCCGCTTGGCCGCCCATTCGGCCAGCGATACAAATAGTCCGCTTCTCATATCTCCATAAGGCACTTTCAAAGTTCTGCTTGTGAGATAGAGATAAGCAGCAATCACAAGCCCGATGGCGATCAGCCCGAATGTGGCATTGATGATGAACATGGTAAACAAACAACCCAGGGTTCCAATCAGCGGAACATAACGCGGTATTGGAAAGGTAGGACGAAAACTGATCATGTCCATACGCTGCTCAATGAACACGACAAGGTTGATCATCATATAGGTGATAAGGAAAAACATGGTAATGAGCGGTGCAAGGGTGTTGAGATCCCGAACCATCAGGGTGACAATGACAATACCGCCGGTGAGCAGAATGGCATTACGCGGTTCACCGTTTTTGGCAAGCTTCGAGAAGAATTCGCCACCGGGAAAGATACGGTGATCTCCCAAAGCCTGTAAAATTCGCGGAGCACCTACAATAGAAGCAAGTGCGGAGGAGAATGTGGCCCCAAGCAGTCCGGCCAGAACAGCCGGTGACCAAAATGCGTAGTCAATCATTACGTTGTAGTTGTTAACCAGCTCTTCGGGGGAAGCAACACGAGCCAGCCAGTAGGCCGTCAGAACATAAATAACATAGCAGATTACTACAGCGGAGATTGTACCCAAAGGAATACTCTTTTTTGGATTTTTGAGCTCACCCGACATATTCGCTCCGGCCATGATTCCGGTTGCTGCCGGGAAAAAAACAGCGAAAACAACCCAGAAACTTACACCGGGGAAATCGTCTTCGGGAGCTCCCGGATATTCACCAATCCATTGAACATCATGCTCCATAACTCCAAAAAAGACACTGATTGCAATGGAGAGAAGTGCGCCGATAATAATGGCAAGAATGACATACTGAATCCGGAAAGCGAGTCGCGCACTTAGAAATGCAACAATAAAAAGAGAGACGAATACAGTCAGATCTACCAGGATTGCATAGTGATGCGGGAAGATATAAAGCCATCCCTCCCTGAAACCGAAAATATACATGGTTATGGCTAGTGCTTGGGCCAGGTAAAGCGGAATGCCAACACTGCCGCCCACTTCAAGGCCAAGTGACTGCGAAATAATGGAATAAGCACCACCCGCCTTGATCCGGATATTGGTAGTGATACACGACATGGATAGTGCCGTGAAGGCAACGATAATGAAAGCAATGGTTATAATCCCCAATCCACCGAGAAGTCCTGCGTTGCCAATCACCCAGCCATGACGAACGAAAAGAATTACCCCGAGAATAGTGAGCAGAGTGGGAACAAATACACCGGCAAACGTACCATATTTTTCCTGAACGGTGGATTCCCGTTCATCCACTTGCTCCTGCAGCGATTCTTTTGATGACTCTTCCATTAAATCTAAATTATAATATAGAGTAGAAGTGAAAATTTAGTTTATAAACTTAATAAACGGGATCTTAATTGCATAATAAATTTAAGCAGGCGGGGAAACCTTCGCGTTTCAAAGCGGCTATGGAGGTTTAATAATCGGCGCGTGGATACGAAAGGTTAAACCGCGAAGTCTCCGAATATATTGCGGATTTTGAGAAGGCTTAGCAAAGCCTTCTTTGAATAGAACTGCCCAGTATAAATTAAAAAAACAATGAAAACTGAATGGTACAAATTCCTGTTTTAAAGTCATTTTTAACCGGTCAAGTATCAACTTTTCAGAAACCAGTAACACGAACTTAATGGCCGCTTTCCGCAACCTTGTAAAACAGGGGTTTCTTCATTCAGATTGAACACTTACTTTGGGTTTTTCCGCATCAAAAAAATACATTCCATGCTGACTTCCTTTAAGCCTCTATATTTTCTTCTGTTTATTTTTTTGCTGAACCCGGCTGCCGAGACAACGGACCCGGAATACGACCTGCTCATTGTAAACGGCAAAGTGCTGGATGGGACGGGAAACCCCTGGTACCGGGCCGATATTGCGGTAACAGGTGATCGAATTAAAGCCTTTGGACAACTCAACGGTGCCAGTGCCGTAAGGATCATCGATGCCACAGATTTTTATGTGTCCCCCGGGTTCATCGATGTGCATTCGCACGCTGCCGGTGGCCTGGCGGATGAGAAATTGAGTGAAGCCCGGCCCCTTCTTTCGCAGGGAATCACAACCGTGATCATCAATCCGGACGGCGGCGGAGCAACGGATCTGGCAGCGCAAAGGGAACAACTACAAATGCACGGACTTGGTGTGAATGTCGCGCAGTTTGTCCCGCATGGTGCAATCCGGCGGGAAGTGATCGGGCTGGATGATGTACCCCCGACTCCGCTGGAGCTGAGGGAGATGAGAAACCTGGTAGAGAAAGGCATGAAAATTGGTGCCGTAGGGTTGTCGACCGGCCTTTTCTATGCTCCTGCAAGTTATGCAGAGACCGGTGAAATCATTGAATTGGCCAGGGTGGCAGACGAATTCAACGGCATTCATCAAAGCCATATCCGGGATGAATCGGACTACACCATCGGGGTTCTAGCCGCTGTGGAAGAACTGATCGAGATCTCCAGGCAATCGGGCATCGTGGGAGTGGTTTCACATATTAAAGCCTTGGGACCCAATGTTTGGGGAACGTCCATGGAGATCATTGAGATGATTGACAAGGCACGCGATCAGGAAGGGCTGCAGATATTTGCCGATCAATATCCCTATGAAGCTTCCGCAACCGGCCTTTCGGCAGCACTGGTGCCCCGTTGGGCAACAGCCGGAGGCAGGCAGGAATTTTTAAACAGGCTGAAATCGGAAGAGACAAGAGAGAAGATCATGCTGGAAATGGAAGATAACCTTGCCCGCCGAGGCGGAGCCGACCGTATCATGATGCGCAACGTCAGGTTCGACAGGTCTCTGGAAGGTAAAACGTTAGAGGATCTTGCCGAAGACCGGGGAATGACAGCCGTTGAAACGGCTCTTTGGTTGCTTCAGGAGGGATCGCCCGGTATAGTCTCGTTCAACATGCGATCGGATGATGTGGAGAATTTTATGAGACAACCCTGGACGATGACCTCATCCGACGGAGGCCTTGTGGAAAAGGGAGACGGAGTGCCTCATCCCAGAAATTACGGGGCATTTCCACGAAAACTGCAAACATACAGCCGGGAGCAAGGGGTCGTTGACCGTGGATTTGCCATTCGCAGCATGACTTCGCTTTCAGCCACTGTCCACCGGATCCCGGACCGCGGATTACTCAGGCCGGGGATGGTCGCAGATATCGTCGTATTTGACGAAGATCAATTGACCGACAAGGCAACGTTTACCGATCCTCATCAACTCTCGGAAGGGATGATATACGTTCTGGTTAACGGTAAACCCGCCATCGACGAAGGTGAGTTGACCGGTTTATTCAACGGCAGAATCTTAAATCGGGCGGAGTAGGCCGGGCTGGCTGCCCAACCCCCTGCATATGTTGAATCTTTTTTCCTATTATCAAAGGCAGCACCCTAAACCGGGACGCCGTCCGTTATCCGAATCAACTTTCCTGCAACAGGCCTATTACTTTTGTCTCAGGAGTAACACAACGCTATAGCATATGAAAAAACTGATACTATTTGCACTGCTCATCACAGTTACCGGCTGCGGACTGTTTCAGTCACTGTCCAGTATGACAGCCCCCACAGTCACATTCAAGGATTTCCGAGTTGACGGTTTCACTTTTGAAGGGATGGACTTTCTATTTGATTTTGAAGTAATGAACCCGAACAGGGTTGAAATCAAGGCTGAAAGTTACAGGTATGAGTTTTTCATCAATGATGAATCGCTGATCTCAGGGAACCGTGCCGAACAAGTGGAATTACAGCCAAGGGATTCCCGGACTATTCAGGTGCCGGTGGCCATGAATTTTCAACAACTCTACAGGGCGGGTCAATCGGTTGTAAACAGCGACAGCATCCGCTATCAGCTTGAAACGGAGGTAGAGTTCGACCTGCCGGTAATGGGAAGCCGAAAAGTTCCGGTTAAAGCGGAAGGCTACCTGCCGGTCGTGCGAATTCCACAAATCAGTTTTGAAGGTTTCGATATCAAGAGCTTTAGCCTGAACGGGGCTGAATTTGAAGCCCGGTTACGGGTGGTTAATCCCAACTCTTTTGGCTTCCGTTTTATGAACGTCGGATACAAACTGGAAGTGAACAACAACGAATGGGTGGATTCGACTTTTGACGATGCAATCCGGATCGGGGCAAATTCAGATGCCGAAGTCAGAATTCCGGTTCGATTAAGCGGGGCAAGCCTGGGTTCAGCCGTTTTACAAATCCTGTCGGGAGAACAGTCGTTTAATTATACCATCAGCGGCGGTGGTGAAATTGATCTGGACCTGCCCTATGTGAGAGATACGGCTTTCCTCCCTTTTGAATTTTCCGGCCAGCACCGATTGAACAACTGAGGTTTTTTAACTGGCTGAAGGCAAAGCAAAGCACAGCACAGGTAATAAGGCAAAGGTAAACACAGATTATGTGGATAGCAGAAGCGTTTGGTAAAATCAATTTGGGGTTACATGTACTGGAACGGCTGCCGACCGGATATCACAGGATTGAGACCGGATTTTGTTTTATCGAATGGAAGGATCGTTTTGAGGTAACAGAAGCTGAGGCATACTCCCTTGCACTTTCAGAGGAATCTATTCCTGCCGATGACAGGAACCTGATAACCCGGGCCTACAGGGCATTTGAAAAATACATCGGCCTGAAGAAGCACTATGCATTCAGGGTTACAAAAAACATACCGGCGGGTGCAGGTCTGGGCGGTGGCAGCAGCAATGCCGCCTTGACCCTGAGAATCCTGAACAAGCTGGTAGGTGCAGGCCTGGCTCCGGATGAACTAGTGGATTTGAGCCGTGAGATCGGCTCTGATATCGCCTTTTTTCTCAAAGGAAAACCGGGCCTGGGGACCGGCCTTGGACAAGACATTGAGCCACTGGATATACAACCCGACAGATGGATTGTGACGGTCCACCCGGGTTTTGAGAGTTCCACTCCCGACGCCTATAGCCGGTGTATGCCGAATCCGGAACCTGAAATCTCCCTTAAGAAAACATTGACCTCTGAACCACCGGAGGAGTGGCGTTACCTGTTGCAGAACGATCTCGAACCTCCGCTGATCGCAGAATATCAAATGATAGGAAATATCAAAGATCAATTGTATGAATTCGGGGCGGATTACGCTGCTATGAGCGGAAGCGGTTCCAGTGTTTTTGGCCTGTTTGATCAGGATTTTGTTGCAATTAATGCATATGAGTCGTTTCATGGACTCGGATTTAAAGTTAACTTAACCCGGCCAGGATTCAAGCCCGATCACGGAATTTATTTAAAAGAGTAACTCACCATTTTCATATCGTTTACCGAATTTTAATCAGATAACAACCATGGTTAAGAAAAATAACATCGATCCCCGTACAGGAATGAATAAAGATGCATTCCGCGAAGACATTAAGGAACACTTAAGGTACACGCTTGCCAAAGATGAATATTCCAAAACAGATTGGGACAGCTATCGCAGTGTGGTGCTCACACTGCTTGACCGTCTGCATGACAGATGGATTGATACGCAGCAGACCTACTACGACAAAGACGTAAAGAGGGTTTATTATATCTCTATGGAATATCTGATCGGCCGGCTGTTGGACAACATGCTGGTCAATCTTGGGGTACAGGATATAACTGCCGAAGCATTGGAAGAACTGGACCTGGATTACGAGGAGATCCGGAATGTTGAATGGGATGCAGGCCTGGGAAATGGAGGCCTGGGACGTCTTGCAGCCTGTTTCCTGGATTCGATGGCAACGATCGGGATTCCGGCGATGGGGTATGGGATACGATATGATTACGGAATATTTTATCAGAGTATTGAAAACGGGTACCAGATTGAAAAACCGGATTTATGGCTGCGTTATGGCAATCCCTGGGATGTGATACGTCCGAAAACCAAATACCCGGTACAGTTTTACGGCCAAACCAATCCCTACCATGATGATAGCGGTGACCTTCGGTTTAAATGGGAGAATACAAATGATGTGCTGGCCATTGCCTACGACACCATGATACCGGGGTATAAAAATGATGTGGTCAACAACCTCAGGCTCTGGAAGGCGACATCCTCTTCGTTTATTGACCTGAAAAGTTTCAATCAGGGGCAATACATTGATGCAGTGAGAGATACACAGTTAAATGAAAATATTTCACGTGTATTGTATCCCAACGACAAGGTCTTCGTCGGGCAGGAATTGCGATTGAAACAGGAATACTTCCTGGTAGCGGCATCTGTCAGGGATATCTTGAGAAGATTCAGAAAAACGAACGACGACTGGCGTAAACTTCCGGAAAAGGTGGCGATTCAGTGCAACGATACCCATCCGAATCTGGCGATACCGGAGTTGATGCGGATACTGATAGATGAAGAAGGCCTGACGTGGGAGCAAAGCTGGGACATCGTGGTTAAAACGGTCTCCTATACAAACCATACCCTGATGCCGGAGGCTTTGGAGAAGTGGCCGGTATCGCTGATGCGTTCTCTCCTTCCGCGGCATCTGCATATCATTTATGAGATCAACCGGCGGTTTTTGAAAGAGGTACAGACAAAGTTTGAAGGCGATAAAAACCGGATCAGCCGGATGTCTATAGTTGGAGAAGGGGAAGACCCGGTTGTTCATATGGCTTCGCTCGGAATTGTGGGATCACACAAGATCAACGGTGTGGCAGCCCTGCACAGCGACCTTATCAAAAAAACCCTGTTCAGGGATTTTTATGAGATGTACCCCGACCGTTTTACGAATAAGACCAACGGCATTACACCCCGGCGCTGGATCCGCCAATGCAACCGTAAACTTACGGAGTTGATCACATCCAAAATAGGGGAAGAGTGGGTGACCGACCTGGAGCAGATCAGGGAAATTGAGAAGTATGCCGACAACAAATCATTCCGGAAAGAATTCGCGAAGATCAAACAGAGCAATAAGGACCGGCTGGCCGATTACATTGAAGAACACAACGGCATTAAAGTGAACAGAAAGTCCATCTTTGACATCCAGATAAAGCGAATTCACGAATACAAGCGTCAGCTGATGGCAGCCCTGCATACAGTCGCACTCTATAACCGGATTAAAGAGAATCCGGATGCGGACTTTCAGCCCAGGACGGTTATTTTCGGTGGCAAAGCGGCCCCCGGCTATACCATGGCGAAAATGCATATCAAACTGATCAACAGTATTGGCGAAAAGATCAACAACGACCCTGATGTCGGAGACAAACTCAAGTGTGTGTTTCTTGAAAACTATAGTGTGACATTGGCTGAAAAAATGATCCCGGCCGCCGATCTGTCCGAGCAGATCTCAACAGCCGGCATGGAAGCGTCCGGAACCGGAAACATGAAGTTTGCCCTGAACGGGGCCATTACGATCGGTACATTGGATGGTGCCAATGTGGAGATTCTGGAAGAAGTGGGCGAAGATAACATTTTCATTTTTGGCAACAAGGTTGAGGATGTGGATCAGTTGCGGCGAGAAGGTTACAATCCCTGGGATTACTACAATGGGAATGCGGAACTGAAAAAAGCCATTGATCAGGTGAAAGACGGATTTTTCAGCCCGGAAGATCCGCATCTGTTTTCCTCCATCATCGAAGCCCTGCTCCATAAAGGGGATTACTTTCTGGTGCTTGCCGATTTTGAGCACTACCTGGAAAAACAAAAAGAAGTTGAAAAACTGTATCAGAACCAGGAGGAGTGGTTCCGCAAGGCAATTCTGAATGTAGCGCGTGTCGGAAAATTTTCATCCGACCGGACCATCCGGGATTATGCCGAAGAGATCTGGAAGGTGGAACCGGTGAAAGTGAAAAGGAAACATTAGTTGTAATACATGCATGCATGTTCTTTACATTGTCCTGGGCTGGGAATTTCATCCTGGCAAGGTGAAATCACAAAATTGAGTAATTTCGATTACTCAATGCCTTTAATTGACAACTGGTGAGGTGATCTCGTCTGTCATAGTGTACACACTCTCTGCGGATGTCTTCATATGCCAGATGAGAATGGGGATTACCTGAAAACCTGAAACACCTCATTTGTACTTTCCGGTTGAATTCGGTTCCTTATGGGATCGCTAACTGATATGTAAAACCTGCAATATGAGCTCGGAAAATGGTGAATTTACCTGGGACGGAATTTTTGGGGATCTTCATGAATTGCTGACAGCCACCCTGTTCAGGCTTCAGGAAACACCTGTCACCCTTCTGTCCATCCTCATATTTATTTTCTTTTTGGTTGGGTCGGTCCTGCTTGGCCAGTTTGTGAAAAATGCCCTCCAGAATCGCATATTGCCGCGTTTTGAAATTGAGAGCGGATTGCGATATACCCTGTCGCGCATCACGTATTATATAATTGTGACGATCGGTGTACTGGTCTCTTTCCAATTCGTTGGCATTGACCTGAGTAGCCTTGCAGTTATTTTTGGTCTCCTCTCCGTTGGTATCGGATTTGGCCTTCAAAACATCACCAATAATTTTATATCGGGGTTAATTGTACTCTTTGAACGGCCTATCAGCGTGGGAGACAGGATTGAAGTCGGCGGGATTGAAGGCGATGTTATTGAAATCAATATCCGCTCGACCAAGATTCGAACGATGAACGATATCTCAATCATAGTTCCCAACCAGGAATTCGTCGGTTCAAATGTAATCAATTACTCCCATGGTGACCCATCCTTCCGCCTGGATTTGGACGTCGGGGTCTCGTATTCGTCCGATTTGGATACAATTTTACGTGCCTTGGAAGAGGTGGCAAACGAGCATCCCAAAGTAAAGAAAGTTCCACAACCTCAAGTCCATTTTGCATCGTTTGGCGATTCATCATGGGACATGCAGTTGCGTGTGTGGATCCCGAATGTCAAAGAGAGATACATCATCAGAAATGAGCTCAACCAGGCAATTGTGCGTAAATTTGATGAACTCAATATCGTAATTCCATTTCCCCAGCGCGATTTGCATGTGCGGTCGAGCATTCAGATACCCTATAAAAATGAGTGAATTCAAACTGTATACAACATGCCGGGCCGATTCATATGAAACACTTGTTACGTATGAAATGTAATTA
>SKRC01000014.1 GCA_007118695.1 Balneolaceae bacterium
ATTCTGTATTCTGACTACAAACATCTTCAACTCAAATAACTTCCTGAAAGACAATGGCTGCAATACTAAAATAGATCAACAGGCCGGTAACATCCACTATGGTTGTAATCAACGGGCTGCTGGCAACTGCCGGATCGATTTTAAACTTTGTGAGCAGAAACGGCAATATGGTACCGATCAGGTTTGCAACCAATACAATAGCCACCATCGACAGGCCTACGACCAGGCCAATCTCCCAGCCGCCACGGAACAGCCCGAGAACTGCACTTGCAAACCCCATGCCCAGGCCCAGTGCCAGGCCCACAAAAATCTCTTTACCGGTAACCCGCAACCAGTGCGATAACTTCACATCCCCCATAGCCAGGGAACGCACCATAATGGTAGCGGATTGTGCCCCCGTATTCCCCCCGCTGTCGATCAGCAGCGGAATAAAAAATGCGAGAGCAATGGCTGAGGCAAGTACTTCCTCATAATATTCAATAACGCCGGATGATAACAGGTTAACAAATACCAGGATGATCAGCCATGCAATTCTTTTGCTGAACAGACTCCAGACGCTTGTTTCCCGGTAGGTGGTCTTGAGTGGAGCCACTGCTGCACCTTTATGGAAATCCTCGGTTGCCTCTTCCCTGGCAATATCGATAACATCATCGACGGTTAATATCCCGATCAAAACACCTTCGGAGTCCATTACCGGCAACGCCACCCGGTCGTATTTACTAAACATTTTTACCGCAACTTCCTGGTCATCAAATGCATTCAGGGCAACAAAGGAGTCGTCGGTAATATCCCCGATTTTATCCTGGGGATTTGCCAGTATCAGCTGGGTGAGCCTGAGATCGTCAATCAATTTTTCATTATCATCCACCACATAAATCACATTTACGGTTTCGGCACTGAAGCCGAATTTCCGGATGTGCCGCATTGCCCGTTCTACAGTCCAATCCGATTTAACCTTTACATATTTGGACGTCATCTGGCGACCCACACTCTCCTTCGGGTAACCAAGCATTTGTTTGATTTCCTGCTGTTCCTCAACGTTCAGGGTGTTGAGCACTCGTTGGGTCAGATGGCCGGGGAGTTCTTCAACAATCCCTACAATATCATCCGGCTCAAGGTTAGACATCACTTCGGCAAGCTGTCTTTTGGTCAGCATATCGAGCAGCTGCATCTCTTTGGTGTTGCTGAGATGTGAAAAAACTTCCCCTGCTTTTTGTTTTTTCAACAGCCGGAATATGACAACCGCTTTTTCAGGGTCGATTTCCTCAATAAGCTCTGCTATGTCAACAGAAGGCACATCCTGCAGGGACTCTTTGAGGGCCACCCAATCTTTTTTTTCAATTAGTTCAAGAAGTTCCGGTTTTAACAGTTGTATCATATCATACCGGGTTTAAAAGTGATGGTTAGTCTACAAATATAAAGCTGCAATCTTGCAAATCCGGCTCTTAGAATCGCATTTCCCCAGACAAATAACAATATCTGAAGTCATTCTGAATTTGAAATTCCCAACTTTGATTTCAGGTGTCCGATTGCATGTTTTGCAGCTATTTGCTCTGCCTGTTTCTTATTCTTTCCTACACCTTTTCCACATTCCTGTCCGTCGATGATGACTGCAACTTCAAAGGTTTTGTCGTGTCCCGGACCCGATTCATTGATGATTCTGTACTGAGGCAAGGATAATTTATGAGCCTGGGTTAATTCAAGCAATACACTTTTGAAATTATCAACGGTAATCGAAATCTGCTCCAGATCCAGGTACTCTTCAATCACCTTTTCCACAAATTGATAGGTTTTGGTGTATCCTTCCGTAAGGTAAATAGCAGCAACCAATGATTCGAACACATCCGAAAGTACGCTTTTGGAAAGCTCAATGCCCTGACCCTGTGCACGTTCGCCGATTTCAAGAATGGTGTTTAATTCAAGGTCGGATGCCAGCAATGCAAGTGTATCGCCCTTTACCAGTTTGGCCCGGAGTTTGGTCATGAATCCTTCATCCTGGGTAGGAAATTTATCGAATATAATTTCGGTAATGATCAGGTCAAGTACAGCGTCGCCCAGAAACTCCAGCCTCTCATACGTCTCACTTTTGCTATACACATCGCCATCGATGATGGATCTGTGTCGCAAAGCCCGTTCATAATGTGTTGAATCCGAAATTTGAAATCCAAGGATTTCTTCGAGATGTTCCCACCGCCCGGCATTACTTGCAGCAGGTTGTGATTTGGGATCAGCAGCTTTCTGAAATTTTTTCCTGAGCCACTGAATCATCGATTATTCTTCGAATTTCTTAAATACGAGAGTAGTGTTATGGCCGCCAAAACCGAATGCATTATTCATGGCATACCTGATATCCCGAACCTCAGCTTCATTTGTCGTATAATTCAGGTCGCATTCCGGGTCGGGTGTGGAGTAATTGATGGTAGGCGGGACCATATTGTGATAAATCGAAAGCAGTGTAGCAACCGATTCCCCGGCCCCTGCCGCTCCAAGCATATGTCCGGTCATGGACTTGGTCGAATTGAAATTCATTTCATAGGCGTGATCACCAAACACTTTTTTAATCGAGTTGGTTTCGGCTATATCACCCAGCGGTGTTGAGGTTCCATGCATATTGATATGGGCCACATCTTTTGGTTTGATGCCGGCCATTTTCAATGCATTTGTCAATGCAAGGATGACGCCGTTGCCATCCGGATCCGGGGCTGTGATGTGGTAGGCGTCGGCTGAAAATCCATACCCGACGATTTCCCCGTAAATTCTGGCTCCCCGGTCCAGGGCCGAATCGAGCGACTCCAGAAACATCATGGCCGCACCTTCGCCCAATACGAATCCATCGCGGGTCTTGTCGAACGGACGCGAAGCCGTTTCCGGCGATTCGTTTCTTGTCGAAAGTGCTTTCAGTGAGCTGAAACCGGCTATACCGATCTGCCATACCGGCGACTCCGAGCCTCCGCAAATCACCATATCCGAATTCCCGTATCGAATTGAATCAAAGGCCAGGCCAATGTTATGGGACCCGGTAGCACAGGCTGAGACGGCGCAGAAATTTACTCCGCGAAAGCCATACTTAATGGATATTTGTCCGGCAGGAATATCCGGTATCAACATGGGAATAAAAAAGGGTGAAACTCCCTTTGGCCCATGTTGATGAAAGGATATCGATTGATCATAAAAGGTCTTCATTCCGCCTATGCCGGTTCCAACCAGCACACCAACACGATCGCGGTCTACTTTTTCCAGATCAATCTTGCTGTCCTTGATGGTTTCATCGGCAGTAATAAGGGCATATTGAGAAACCTTATCCAGCCTCCGGGCTTCTTTTCGATCGAAATAGTCTTGTTCATTGTAATTTTCAATCTGCCCGGCAAACTTGGTAGGGAAGTCCGTGGTATCGAAATGCTCAATGGGACGCACTCCGCTTTTCCCGGAAATCAATCCGTTCCAGAACTCCGGGGCATTTTTGCCAACCGGCGTCAATGCCCCGATTCCCGTAATGACCACTCTGCGTTCAGACATAAGTCAAATTAAACAGTGCAAGTTGGATTAAGAGATTTTCTCTTGCAGATATTTGACTGCACTTCCGACTGTAGCGATGTTTTCAGCATCTTCATCGGGAATACTGATATCGAATTCTTTTTCAAATTCCATGATCAGTTCTACAGTATCGAGGGAATCTGCACCCAGATCGTTTGTGAAGTTGGCATCGGTTGTAACCTCCGATTCATCAACTCCAAGTTTATCTACTATTATCGCTTTAACTTTTGATTCTACATCCTGTGACATTGTTTACCTAAATTTTAAGGAATATTGAGGGTTAGTAACTAGTTAGTGAAAAAAAAATTCAAGTGAAAATACAATATCTGTCAGTAAAATACACTTAAACTGTTAACTCTAAAAAATCATTGAATGCCAATTACATAGCCATACCGCCATCAACACGAATCACTTCACCTGTGATATAGGAACTCAGCTCCGATGCCAAAAAAACTACCGTGGCTGCAACTTCTTCAGATTCGCCCGGCCGGCCTAACGGTGTATCCTGTTTGATCCCATCGAGAACAGCCTCACTGAGCGATTCGGTCATCTCCGTGAGGATATAACCCGGAGCAATAACATTGGCCCGGATATTGCGGCTGGCAAGCTCCTTTGCATAGGATTTGGTAAACCCGATAATACCTGACTTGGACGCGGCATAGTTGCTCTGGCCTGCATTGCCTGAAATCCCGACAATGGAACTGATATTGATAATCGACCCGCCTTTGTTACGCATCATCGGCCTGGCGGCAGCCTTGCTGTAATTAAACACACTTTTGAGGTTGGTGGTAATCACATCGTCCCACTGCTCCTCCGACATTCTCAAAATAAGATTGTCTTTGGTAATGCCGGCATTGTTTACCAGTACATCCAAAGATCCCCACTCATCCACAATGTCTTTAATGACCTCTTCGGCTTTGTTGTAATCAACAGCATCAGCCTGGAAAGCCTTGCCCTTTCTACCTGCAGCCTCGATCTCTTTAACCACCTCTGCTGCCGCATCGGCAGATCTGGCATACGTGACAGCGACATTTGCACCATATTTTGCCAATTCAAGAGCAATGGCTTTTCCTATTCCGCGGCTTCCACCTGTAACCAGGCAATTTTTGTCTTTCAAATTCATAACTGACAGGTATTTAGTAGGTTGCGTTATTTCTTATTGATGTCCTGAAATCGCAACATCTTTCAATGTGCGCTTCACCAGACCCTGCAAAACTTTCCCCGGCCCTACTTCTATAAATGTATCTGCGCCGTTTTCATTCATATTTTGCAATGTCTGGGTCCATCTTACCGGGTTCAGCAACTGTTTTAGCAGGTTCTCCCGGATCTCATCCGGATCGGAAGTCGGCTTGGCGGTATAGTTGCTGTAAACCGGGCATGCCGGCTGCTTCAAATCAATCTTGTCCAGCTCTTCTTTGAGCCCGTTATAGGCCGGTTTCATCAATGAGGAATGGAATGCACCACTGACCGGGAGCAGTTTCGCCAGCCTGCATCCGCGGCCCTTTGCCAGCTCCACCGCTTCTTCAACCGCCTTGGGATCTCCGGAGATTACCAATTGACCGGGACAGTTATAGTTGGCCGGCACCACCGTCTTGAACGTCTGGGCCGTTGCCTCATCACAAATAATTTCCACCAGTTCATCATCCATCCCTATAATAGCTGCCATGGCCCCCGGATTCTGCTCACCCGCTTTCTGCATCAGCTGACCACGAAGCGACACCAGTTTCAAGCCGTCCCGGAAAGTCATCGCCCCGGCGGCAACGATGGCCGAAAACTCCCCAAGGCTGTGGCCTGCCGTCATATCCGGTTGATCGTTGAGCGTTTCAAACAGGGCTACCGAGTGAAGAAAAATGGCCGGCTGGGTATATTCGGTTTGTTTTAATTTCGTATCCGGTCCTTCAAACATGATATCCGTCAAAGAATAGCCGAGTATATCATCGGCTTCCTCGAATCGTTTTTTGGCCTGTTTTGAATCTTCAATCAGTTCCTTTCCCATTCCGATAAACTGGGAACCTTGTCCGGGAAACAGATAGGCTGTACTCATGATTTTATACTCCATTTCAGGTACACGGACCCCCAGGTGAAACCTCCCCCGAATGCCGACAAAATAATATTGTCTCCGTGTGCGAGTTGATCTTTCCAGTCATACAAACAAAGCGGTATAGTCGCGGCGGTTGTATTGCCAAATTTATGAATATTACTCATAACCTTCTCTTCCGGAAGCTCCATCCGCCTGGCAATAGCATCAATGATTCTTTTATTTGCCTGATGAGGAACCAGCCAGGCCACATCATCGGCTTTCAGATTATTCCTTTCCATGATTTCAACTGAAACATCAGCCATCCCTTCGGTTGCTCGTTTGAAAACAGCACGCCCGTCCTGCATAATAACATGCTGTTTGGCTTTAACGGTGTCTTCCGTTGCAGGGTGCAAACTACCCCCGGCCGGCTGATAGAGCAGGCATTCCTCATCACCCTCTGTATGATTAACAAAATCAATGATACCTGTTTCATCATCCGAGGTTTCCAGCAAGACGGCCCCGGCCCCGTCTCCAAAAATAATACAGGTGGTTCGGTCGGTATAGTCGATAATGGAACTCATGGTATCGGAACCAATTACCAGCACTTTCTTGTATCGGCCCGATTCGATCATCATTGAGCCGGTAGAAAGTGCATAGATAAATCCGGAACAGGCAGCCGATAGATCGAAAGCAAATGCATTCCTGGCCCCCAGCCGGTTTTGAACCAGGCAGGAGGTTGCCGGGAACATGTAATCGGGGGTGACGGTAGCAACAATAATTGCATCCAGCTCTGCGGGATCCAGGCCGGCTAATTCAAGAGCCTCTTTGCCGGCTTCGGTCGACATGAAAGCCGTAGCCTTGCCGGGGTCTTTGAGAATTCGTCTTTCACTGATTCCGGTTCTGGTTCGAATCCATTCATCATTCGTTTCGACCATTTGTTCCAGGTCATGGTTCGTCAGAACATGATCGGGTACGTAATGCCCGACAGAAGAGATCTTTGATTTTATTTGTGCCATTAAATTTGTAATTCAGGCGGTTTTAATTGTGTAGTGAAGCAACAATTTTATCATTAACACCGGCTTCCACGCAATGAGCAGCATTCAGAATCATATTTTTTACTGCGGCCGGTGTGCTGCCCCCGTGCCCAACCATACTTACACCATTTACCCCCAGGAAAGGAACTCCACCGACATGTTCATAATTAAAGGAGTGCAGGGATCGGTGTAGTATTTTAATGACCATGTCTTTTGTCTCGGTATCGACCTTCATCTCTTTCATTGTCCTTCCGAGAATTTTCTGGATGGCTGCCGGAATGGACTCACCAAATTTCAGCAGAATATTTCCAACCAATCCATCGCAAAGAAAAATGTCGGTGGATGCTTCAAATATATCACGGCCTTCAACATTTCCTTTAAAGTTAGGCAGCTCTTTCAGGTTTTGATACACTTCTTTTAGTAATTCGGTTCCCTTTTCCGGCTCTTCACCAACATTAATGAGTCCGACGGTTGGATCCTTGATACCAAGTATATCCCTGGAATAAATAGTTCCCATTTGTGCGAACTGCAGGTAGGTTTCCGGTTTCAACTCAAGGTTTGCACCAGCATCCAATAGAAGCCGCATGCCCTTAATGGTGGGAAAATAGGTAGCTATCGTCGGCCGGTTCACGCCATCGAGCTTACCCAGGATAAATATGGAAGCGGCAAGCAGTGCACCGGTATTGCCGGCACTGACAAAAGCAGCACAGTCTCCCTGTTTGTGGGCATTCAAGCCTACTACAATGGACGAATGTCGTTTATTTCTCACGGCTGTAGAAGGAGACTCATCCATATCGATAATCTCAGGGGCATCCAGAATCCGGATACGCTCTGAATCATACGTATAGTTTTGAAGCTCACGGGTAATCAGGGCTTCAGGTCCGACAAGAAGGATCATTAACTCTTCCTTATCAGCAATCGCTTCAACTGCGCCCTGAACCGGATTTTTTGGATAAAAATCGCCACCTGCCGCATCTACAGCAATAACCATCGATTGTTCGTTTGTGTTATTTTGTTACATTGAGAACCTGTCGGCCACGGTAGTATCCACATTCCAGGCATACATGATGGTATCGGTGCAATGCCCCGCAATTCGAACATTCTTTCAATGTTACATCAGCAATCCGGTGGTGAGATCGTCTTTTATTTCTTCGTGCTTTCGAGGTTTTTCTTTTTGGATGTGCCATTTATCCAGTATATATGAAGTTATATTTCAGTTTTTTAATTTTTTTAAAGCTTCCCATCGCGGATCGGCAAGATCCTCATCATCGGGTGAAATATCACCGTAGGTTCTGGTTTGAAAATCAAGGGGGTTGCCCTCTGCATCCAAAAATTTGGGATGCAATTTTTTAACCGGAAGCTCAAGCAGTATAGTATCCCGAACTTCTGCATGTATGCTCAATGTCAGATCATGAATGTTAAATTGTTTTACCTTTGAGTTTTCACCTTCCGAAACTTCCTCAATTTCCGGCTTGAACAACACTTCATAACTGCCCTGTATACGTTGCTCAAACTCCTCAAGAGACCGGTCGCAGGTGACCCATAAAATTGCATCTACATCAAAATCCGTATTGATAAAATGCGTGGTTTTCTCAAACTGAATCTCTACAACTGCCTTCTTTAATTTCAGGCCATCAAATTCCAAGTCATCATCAGTGAGAGACACGTTGCGCTCACTCTTCCCCTCGGGAATTTCCTGTATTTTAAATGTTAGCTTTGAGTCAATCACAATAGCTTCCAAAAATAGGAACTTAATCGTTCTTAATCAATTAAAAAGCCCGAACAGGCGCTGGTCCACCAGGTCAATCACCTTCCCCAGATCTTCCTGCTTGTTCACATAATCGATATCATCGGTATCGATAATTAATTTCTCATAAGGGTAACGGTCGATCCAGTCTTCATAAAGTAGATTTAACCGTTCCAGATAATCGATACGAATGGTATTCTCATATTTCCTGCCTCTTTGCTGGATCTGCCGCACCAGCGTCGGTACCTGCGCCCGCAAGTAAACCAGGAGATCGGGCGGCTGAAGATAGGTGGTCATTTCATTGAACAGAGCCCGGTAATTTTTATAATCACGCTCACTCATCAACCCCATATCGTTCAGGTTCTTGGCAAAAATTTCTGCATCCTCGTAAATCGTTCTGTCCTGGACCAGGCTTGTTTGTTTGTTCAACATTTCCTTGTGTTTTTTAAAGCGGCTGGACAGAAAATAGATCTGCAGGTTAAAACTCCAGCGTCTCATATCTTCATAGAAATCCGAAAGATAGGGATTGTCATCCACCGATTCATAGTAAGCTTGCCATTTGAAATGTTTGGCCAGCAAACCGGTCAGGGAAGACTTACCGGCCCCGATGTTTCCGGCAATGGCAATAAACCGTGTTTTCTGCTTATTGTCTTCAGACATCTCTAAACCTTTCCATCAGTTGTCACTTTTTCCCCAAATTACGGTACATCGCTTTCTTATAATCCTCAACGCCCGGCTGGTTGAAAGGGTTCACCTGGAGCATGTAGACATATACAGCCGTAAATAGTTCATAAAAATAGATCAATTCGCCCAGGTTTTGGGCATTGAGCTTCTGGATATTGATTCTGAAAACCGGAACTCCACCTTCAATATGAGCTTCAATTGTCCCTTCCAGGGCTTTTTTATTGATTTCATGAAACTCTTTACCTGACAGGTAATCGAGCTCATCGGCTTTAAAGTCAGATTCGCTGACAGTGAGACGGGAACCCGATTCTTCAACCACCAGGAATGTTTCAATCATATTTCGTTTTCCCTGTTGGATCATCTGCCCGATGCTGTGAAGATCGGTGGAATAAGCAGCCGATACCGGAAATATTCCCTTTCCTTCCTTCCCCTCGCTTTCACCCAATAGCTGCTGTATCCATCCTGTAAATGCATTCAATTCAGGCTCAAACGATCCGATCACATCCATTGCCTTGTCAGTCTCCTGGAAATGATATCGCAATGCTGCATATTCGAGCATATCATCGGCCGATTTTTCACATTCCCGGAATTTTTTCACCGCCCCGTAAAACAACGATTGTATATCAATACCGGCCACCGCAATGGGAAGCAAGCCTACCGGAGTAAGCACAGAAAACCGCCCGCCCACATCATTAGGGATGATATATTTGTCATAGCCCCGTTCATCGATCATTTTGTTCAACACCCCTCCCTCCGGACCGGTGGTGGCTATAATTCGCCTGGAGGCTTCATCTCCATACTGTTTTTCCATCCACTCCCTGAAAACTTTAAAAGCAATAGCCGTCTCCAGGGTCGTCCCCGATTTTGATATCACATTGAGATAAACACGTTTGGCCTCACCTGTTGCCTTCGGTTCCTCCAGGTAGCGGATGAGCTGTTCAAGATAACGCCCGCTGATCTGATGGCCGGCATACAGGATTTCAGGTTTACCATTGGGTATAAGCCCATTCACAGCTTCAATAACCGCTTTTGCCCCGAGATACGACCCGCCGATGCCACAGACAATAAAAACATCTGCCTCTTCCCTGATGGCGGCTGCCTTCCGCTCCACCCGGTCGAGTTCTGCATCGTTGGGCGATTGCAGCAGGTGCCTCCAGCCAAGCCATTCATTTCCCGGCCCGGCCCCGGTGAGAACCTGCCGATAAGCTTCCTTTGCCTGTTCGAGTGCCTGTGCAACACTCTTTTTGTCGGCAAAACGGAGTGCTCCTTCCACATTTATTGTAATCATTTTCTATCGGAGTGTTTTGGCAAGTTCAACAATATCAAAGTCGATATCTATCTTTTTCGACCAGGTCATTTTTAGTGGCGTGAGTTTAATATGGTTATTGACAACCCCCACCATCACTTTGTCGTGGCCTTCAATGGCAGATTTAACAGCTGCATTCATACCGGGAGAATCCCCCCCGCTGGTTAATAGCCCTATTGTTTTCAATGATTTGGTGAATTAAGACTGTTCAATTATTGCAAGATCGAAATCTACAGAGCCAAATAGCATTGCGCAAATAATTAATTAGATTATTATTTAACTTAGTGGATTAATGTCGAAATAAGTAATGATTCTCAGATAATGGCCCAACCTGCCACCAAAATATTCGAACCCGGTACGGAACAGACCCGGTCGCTCAAAGAAGTCACCGGGCCGGTTCAACATCACATCGATGAGTTCAGGATTTTTTTCAAGAACTCCATTCATACCGATGTCTATTTATTGGATAAAATCATCAATTACCTGCTAAAGCAGAAAGGCAAAGAGATCCGGCCCACTCTGGTATTTATGACAGCTCGCATGTTTGGGGATATCGACAAGCGCAGTTATGTGGCAGCAACAATGATTGAGCTGCTTCATACGGCAACACTGATCCATGATGATGTCGTGGATGAAGCCGATAAACGCCGCGGGTTTCTCAGCATCAACAAATTATGGAACAACAAAGCCGGGGTCCTTCTTGGCGATTTCCTGCTTTCCAAAGGGCTTTTGATAGCACTCGACCATAAAGAATACGACCTGCTGCATGTTCTCTCCACCGCTGTAAGAAAAATGAGTGAAGGGGAATTGCGACAGCTGAAAACATCCAGGCTCTTTAACATGACCGAAGAGCGTTATTATCAGATTATATCAGAAAAAACGGCCAGCCTGATCGCAGCATGCTGTCAGTGTGGTGCAATTGCAACCAGTGATGATGAAAATATCCACCGGGAGATGCTGGATATCGGGATGAATATTGGCATTTCATTTCAGATCATGGATGATTTATTCGATTATGGTATTAAAGATGTCGGAAAACCGAAGAGAAATGACATCCAGGAGCGGAAAGTAACCCTGCCGCTGATCAAAGCCCTGGAAAAAAGTACGACCATCGAGCGTTTACAGATTCGCAGGTTAATGAGGAAACGGAAAAAAAACCAAAATGATGTGGATCGAATCGTCGGGTTTGTTCACGAAAAAAACGGAATGGAACATGCACGCAAGGCAATGGAAAGTTATGCCGAAAATGCCCTGAATAATCTTCGAAAACTTCCGGTCAATGAAGGCGCCAAGGATTTTGAAGCCCTTGTGGAATTCATCATTACCCGCAACAAATAATGGCACAAATGTATCATTACCTTACAGCATTATCTATTCCAGGATCGATCACAGGTTCATGACTGAAAAACACATATTTCTTTCGGATGTTCACTATGGGGCATTTGACGACGAAACCAACCGCCAGGTTGGTACGGACCTGATCCGTCTGATCGAATATTGCAAGATCAATAAAATTCAGCTGCACATCCTGGGTGATTTGTTTGACTACTGGATGGAGTATCCAAACCATAAACCCGAACTGGGAGAGCATATCCTGGGACATTTCCGCCAGCTAATTTCTGAACTCGGGCCGATCCTTTACATTACTGGAAATCATGACAACTGGACACGCGGGTATTTTGAAGAATTGGGGTTTGATGTGGAGCCGGAATTCAGACTCATGAAGTTTGGAAACCGTACGGCGCTGCTCCATCATGGCGATGGGCTGAATAACCCCCGTATGCAGCTGCCCCGGCCCTGGTTTCACAGGCTGTTAAGAAACAAACATTTCATATCCGTTTATCAATTCCTACTTCCTCCCCCGGCCGGTTTAAGCCTGATGAAAAAGTTTTCCGAACATTGCCGGAAAAGACCGATTGCGGGTGTTGAAAGGCTGAATGAATGGTCTCGTGAATATTTAAGCAAAAACGATGTCGATTTTGTAATTTGCGGACATGATCATATTCCGCGTGTTGAAACTTTTTCATCCGGTACGTATATAAACAGTGGAACATTTTATTCACACCGGACTCTCGTATATTATACGAATGGAGATTTTGAACTCGTTGTATGGAATGGCAAAGACAATACATTGACCCCATTTACAGGACACAGTAAATTAATACACGATGAGCAATAATTCGGAACCTGATAACGACCGGTATTTTAATGACCCGGAATACCGGAAAAAGATCCGGGAGCAGAAAAACGGGAATCACAACAATAGCCGTTCGACGTTGAAAATCGTCCTGTACGGACTACTTGCTCTTCTCCTGATTGGTCTGTTCGCAGCCGGCTCTTATACCGTCTATTTATTCCAGGGCTTGCCCTCTCTTGAAATGCTCGATAATCCACGGACTGCGACGGCTTCGGTTGTTAAAAGCCGGGACGGTGCAATTCTTGACCGATACTATATAGAGAACCGAACGGATATTAGAATAGACGAAATTTCACCCAATGTGATCAACGCTCTTGTGGCCACTGAAGATCACAGGTTTTACAACCACTGGGGAATGGATATGTACAGAACCCTTGCAATTCCGATTCATGTGCTGCGTGGCCGGCCTCAGGGAGGGTCCACCATCAGCCAGCAGCTTGCAAGAAACCTCTACCGTGAAATTGGCCGTGAATTCTCCGTAACCAGGAAGTTCCGGGAGATGATTACCGCTATTCAAATCGAGAACAATTATACCAAAAATGAGATCATTGAGATGTACCTGAACACGGTGGAGTTTAGCAACAGTGCCTTCGGCATCGAAATGGCAGCCCAGACTCACTTCGGGAAACCGGCCAGGGATCTCACCGTTACCGAAGCCGCCACACTTATTGGCACATTGAGAGCCGTTTCATTTTATAATCCACGGTCTAATCCCGATAATGCTGCCAGGCGGCGAAATATTGTCATGTCGCAAATGGTCAAGCACGGTTTTCTCATCCCTGAAGTTTTTGCCAACCTCAGGGAAGAACCTGTCAATCTTAATTATCAGCCACCTTCCCGGTCAGGTCGTGAAAGCAGGTATTTTGGCGAGTATGTTCGTCAGCAGGTTCTGAAATGGACTCAGGAACACGGTTATGATCTTTATGCTGATGGCCTGACGATTCATACCTCGATCGATTCACGCATGCAGCGGCATGCCGAACGGGCTGTGAGAGAAAAACTGGATTCCCTCCAGGTTCTGTTTGAGAGGGAATGGACTTCTCCGGGCGGCGATTATATGAACAATTTATGGGAGGATTTTCCAGCCTTCCTGAACAGTTTCATCAGGCAAACCGATCGCTATAAGAATGGTTTTGCCGAATACAATACCGATCAGGAATCGGTAGTATTTGAGAATCTCAAGGCAGATGAGGCGTTTATCGATTCCCTCAAAAGAGCCCGGACCCGGCTTGAAGCCGGTTTTGTCGCCCTCGATCCAAATAACGGCAACGTCCTCGCATGGGTAGGCGGATCCGATTACGGCACACGGCAATTCGATCACGTTTATCAGTCCAGGCGCCAAACAGGCTCTACATTCAAACCTTTTGTTTATGCTGTAGCTGTAGATAACGGATACATGCCGTATCACAGGTTTTCCAAATATCCGGTTTCCTTTATCGACAGGTCGGGCAATCACTGGAGGCCCAGGGATCCGACGGTTCCAGATGGCCCGGAAATGGTTCCGCTGCGTGAGGGATTGGCTCGCAGTCTCAACAACGTAACCGTACGCCTGCTCCCCGAGATTGCGGGGGCACCGGGAACAAACAGGCTGGAAGATCTCGATTCGGCTGCCCGCATGATTGCTCAGATGGCCGATAACCTTGGCATAGATATGAGCAATGAACGGATTGTGCCTTCGATAGCACTTGGTACAGCCCAGGCATCACTTCTTGAGCTTGTAAGTGCATACACAACCTTTGCAAACGAGGGAGTCCATATCGATCCCGTTGCCATTACGCGGATAGAAGACAAGGAAGGAAATGTACTTGTAGAATACCACCCGGAATATACACAGGAAGTAATCAGCCCCGAGACGGCATATATGATGGTTGATATGATGAGGGGTGTGATCCGCGGTGGTGACGGCTTCCACGGCACCGGTGTACGATTACGAAATGTTTATAATGTCCGCCAGGATGTGGCAGGCAAAACAGGGACTACACAGAACAGTGCCGATAACTGGTTTGTAGCCATGATGCCCCATATTGTTATGGGTTCCTGGGTGGGTGGGGAAGACCGGCGAATCCGTTTTCCCAATAGCCGCGGAATCGGTCAGGGTGCACGTTCAGCCCTCCCGATCGTAGGACAATTTATTGACTATGCCAGTAATGACCCTGACGGGACCTGGAGCTTTGATGCTTTTGAACCACCGCCAGGATTTATCATGCCTGAAGACCCCGATCAGAGAGAAACTAGGGAAGAAAGGCGTGGCCGAATTGGGTGGTAATTTTCCGCATGTGCGATTCCAGATTATTATATTCGCTTTGATGCCGCTCCTGGCCCGGTGCCAGGCAGATGCAAGCGAGAACAACAACGGTGACGCAGATCCGGGAGTAGAAACAGCCGTTGACTGGAACGAACTCAGGGATAGAGACCAAGGCCTGTTCTTGGCTTCAATGTATTATCTGCCCGAGACTAAAGAGGCATTTAAAGACAGAGGCCGCTGGATCGGACAGACTCCTTCTTCTTTTGAGGATTTGATGGATCAACAGGAGAAAGATCAGCTGTTTGAAGCTTTTTCAGACAAGATGCAACAGCTGGATTTTACCGATCAACACAAAGTTGCCGTCCGGATTGAGCGGTGGGGACATATTTATCACATTTTTTCGCAGGTGGGCGGCATCTATTCACATGAAGAACTACTGGCTTCATTCTGGTCGACCGGCGAATTCAACAATCATTTTGAACCTGCTTTCCAGTCCAGGGATCTTGATCCCCGTGAGATGGAGCCGATCGATCTTGCCGCTAACCTCTCCAGCACCGAATCTATCGACATTTTTTTAAATATTGTCACTGATGTGACCCTGATGGACCCGGACCCATCCATTGCCCTGATCCGAAAACTGTTCGATCACCTTCATTGATAGAAGGTTTTGCAAAACCTCCTGATATTGGATCTTGATGAGCCAACAAATCGATCCAGGAAAAGTTTGCATGTTTAACATGGGGAGTTATACTTGATTAAACCAGCAAAATTCTTAACATACAGAATGACTGTTCATATTACTTCAATATAATGATTCATCCACATACAAAATTACAGTTCATCAATGAAAAAAAAGGAATGGGTATTGTCGCCACCCGGCACATTCCAAAGGGAACGGTAACGTATGTGAAAGATGAAATGGAAATTGTGATTGCCCCCGGCGACCCCCGGCTGGAGGATCCCAATTACAAAAATATCATTGAGACGTATACCTATACCGACCGTGATGGCACCAGGATACTAAGCTGGGATCATGCCAAGTATGTGAATCATTGCTGCCAATGTAATACCATGAGCACCGGCTACGGGTTTGAAATTGCAATCCGGGATATAGAACCGAAAGAAGAAATAACCGATGAGTATGGCCTGTTTAATTTCGACAAACCCATTGAACTTGAGTGTGAATTCACACCCTGTCGTAAAAAAGTATCCGGACAGGACATAGACAAATATTATCGCCAGTGGGATGAACAGGTGAAAGGTGCCCTGAATTTTTATAATCAGGTAGACCAGCCCCTGGCCTCCTATCTCAAATCCGGTGTAAAACAATCACTCGATGAATACCTGGAACAGGACAAGAATTACAGATCGGTACTCGAATTGAAATACCCGAATGACTAGCCCCCATCAGCAATGCATTCATGACACACTTTATTGAACACTTCCAAAGTATAGTCAATTCGACATAAAGATTGCTTGCTCAAATTCATCGAACACCCCTCGGCATCGCTCCGCTCCGCCACTCCCCTCAAGGGGAGAATTCATTCGTCTCTTATCAGCTGACACCGTACCTGTCATTAGACGCGGTTTTTTGTCAATTAACACCGTACCCTGCCATTGCAACACTCTGCCCAACTGCCCAACTGCCCACTGCAACTGTCAGCTGCAACTGCATGTATCCTGCATCCTGCAACTGCCCACCACCCACCGCCTACTGCAACAACTGATAACTGTTTACTGTTTACTGGTAACTGACAACTGTAACTTGTATCACTCAATAAAACATCCAGACAAGCCTCCGAAAACAAATCCTGAAATCGCTTCGGCACCACAAACCAGCATCCTGTTTATATCAAATCTAAATAATAATTTTTCCCGTATTCACTCCGTAATCAGTCGCAGAACTCCTATATTCCTGCCTCGAAAATCGTTGACTTTTCGCACTGCTGGCGGTAAGTTCCAATTTTCTGATTAACTGAGATAAATTCATGATGGAAAGCTATATACCCATTATTGTTTTGCTGGGCATTGCATTGGTGTTGGCATTGCTTCTAATGTCACTCTCCAGGTTACTGGGCCCGTTTCGACCAAATACAAACAAATTAAACCCGTATGAAAGCGGCATGGATCCTGTCGGCCAGGCAAGGGAACGCTATTCGATTGGCTTTTACCTGGTAGCCATGGAATTCATCATCTTCGACCTGGAGGTTGTTTTCCTTTTCCCCTGGGCTGTCAAATTTACCGAACTGGGCTTTGGAACGTTTGTAGCAATGGTCATATTTATAATCATACTGTTCATCGGATTATTCTATACTTTGAAGAAAGGAACTATTTATTTTGAATTGAAACCATCTATCTCTAACAGAACATAATTATGGGTTTAGAAAGCGCACTTGGTGAAGGTTATTTAACGACCCGGATTGATACCCTGGTCAACTGGGCCCGTTCCAACGCTGCCTGGCCCATGCCAATGGGGCTTGCATGCTGCGCTATTGAAATGATGGCTTTTGCAGGACCGCGATATGATGTCTCGCGGTTTGGTTCGGAGGTCTTCCGGTTCTCACCCCGGCAGAGTGATGTGATGATCGTTGCCGGCTGGTGCTCCTACAAAATGAGCCACGCCATCAGAAGAATCTGGGATCAGATGCCAGATCCGAAATGGTGTATCGCCATGGGCGCATGCGCCTCGACCGGCGGCATGCACCGTTGCTACGGGGTTGTTCAGGGTGTTGATAACTTCCTGCCGGTTGACGCTTATATCTCCGGCTGCCCGCCGCGTCCGGATGCTGTAATTCATGCTCTTATGAAGATCCAGGACAAGATTCGAACCGAACATTCAGTAATGCTTGATACCTGATATGGAATTACAATTATCCCCGGCTCTCCAGGAAACCATCGATAAACTCACGGAATCGTATAGCGATAAAGTGGTCGATGTCTATCAATCATCCGGCGACACTTTCGTCCGGGTGGATCCGGAAGCAATCGTTGAGATCTCAAAATTTTTGAAAAATGAGTGCCGGTTCATCTATCTCTCCGATGTATTCGGAACCGATCGCTACACCTCAGAAGACCGATTTGAAGTGATCTACAACCTGATGTCATTGCGCGATCAGGAACGTTTGTTCGTCAAAGTTTGGCTGCCCGAAGAAGACCCTCAGGTTGACTCGGTAACAGAAGTCTGGAGTTCGGCCAACTGGCATGAAAGAGAAGTCTATGATATGTTCGGCATTCGTTTTCGCAACCACCCGGATCATCGACGGATTTACATGCCGGAAGATTTCCAATATTATCCCCTGAGAAAAGAATTTCCCTTGCTGGGGATACCCGGATCCATAGAAATGCCAAATACAACTCCCGACAAGGAGTAACTGAACCGATTTATGAAGCTGACAGATATCGCCTCACAAGGCAAACCGACATTCTTCAAAGAACATCAAAACAAGCTCTACCAGAGTCTTGAAGACAAACATACGACCATCGAAGAGTTAGATGTCGACGACCCGCTGAACTCAAAGATGATCCTGAACATGGGGCCTCAGCACCCGGCAACCCACGGTGTTCTCCGGCTGTTACTGGAACTGAGGGGCGAGTCGATCATTAAAACCAAACTCGATATCGGATATCTTCACCGGGGAGTCGAAAAGATTGCAGAGAACAAAACCTACCAGGAGTTCATGCCCTACACCGACCGGATGGACTACCTGTCACCCTACAGCAATAATGTAGCGATGTGCCTGGCTGTGGAAAAAATTGCCAGTGTAGAGGTTCCCGAAAGAGCCAAATACATCCGGATGATAGGATCCGAACTGGCAAGGATTTCCTCACACCTGCTCTGGCTCGGCACCCTGGTCATGGATGCCGGTGCAATCTCCTTTTTTATCTGGACCTTCCGGGAACGCGAAAAGATCTATGATATCATGGACAACCTGACCGGGCACAGATTCACAGTCTCTCACGCCCGGATCGGAGGCGTTGCCAACGATATTACCCCAGAGGCGATGGGAATGATCAAGGAATTTATCAACACGTTCCCCGAAGAGCTTCAAAACTACCATAAACTGTTGGACCGAAACCGGATTTTCTTTGAGCGCAATGAAAATGTTGGCGTTCTGACCACAGAAAATGCCCTCAATTCCGGTGCAAAGGGCCCGGTTTTACGTTCCTCCGGATATGCCGTTGATCTTCGAAAACTGAAACCTTACTCTCGTTACGATGATGTCGAATTCCAGGTTCCCACACGGCTTGAGGGCGATAACCTTGCCCGCTACTATGTGAGAATGGAGGAAATGCACGAAAGCATCCGCATCATCCGGCAGTGTCTCGATAAACTTCCGAAAGGGCCGGTACGAACGGATAATGCCAAACAGGCCTATCCGTCCAAAGATGAGGTTTACTACTCCATGGAAGGGATGATTCACGATTTCCTGATGACGGATACCGGAATTTGTCCGCCGGAAGGAGCAGAGGCGTATCATGCTGTGGAATCACCCAAAGGGGAACTCGGCTATTTTATTCAAAGCGACGGAACCGGGCATCCCTGGCGAATGAAAATTTCTACTCCATCGTTTGCCAATCTGCAGGTGCTCGAGAATATTCTCGATGGTGAGATGATTGCCGATACGGTTGTGATCATTGGAGGAGTTGATCCGGTAATGGGAGAAGCTGATAAATAAGATAATATGAAATACGAATTTACAGAAGACGAACTCAAACAGATCGAAGTGATCAAAGCGCGGTACCCCGAGGCAAGACCGGCCACGCTGCCTGTGCTATGGATAGCCCAGAACAAATTTGGCCATGTGGAACCGGACGTTCAGAAACTGGTGGCGAGAACACTTGGCCTTCCGGAGGCTCATGTTCATGGAGTCGCCGAATTTTACACCCAGTATTATAAAAAGGAGCAGGGCAAGTTTGTTTTGGATGTCTGTACCTGTCTGAGCTGCCAGATCTGCGGGGGCTACGATATCCTGCATTACCTTGAAGACAAGCTGGGAATTAAACACGGGGAAACAACAAAAGACAAGATGTTTACCATCCAGCAGGTGGAATGCCTCGGCGCCTGCGGTTACGCACCGATGATGCAAATAACAAACGGCGTCTATGTCAATCACCTGACCAGGGAGAAGGTGGACAAGGTAATCCACGGATTAAAAAATGGTGAAATGCCCGAGTTCGAACCCATGGAAATGCGAAAAGTGAAACCGCAGGAAAACTGATTATGGCTGCTGACTGGAGATCGTTCAAACCCGTCCTTATTCCCGATATTCCAAACCTGGATGATATCGATGTCTATATCAAAAATGGTGGATATGAAGCATTAAAAAAAGTGTTAAGCGACGACTGGACCACCAAATCGGTTATTGAGGAAGTCAAAGCGGCGAATATACGCGGCCGGGGCGGTGCAGGCTTTAATGCCGGCCTGAAATGGTCGTTTATGCCGGAACCGGATGGCGGCCCGCGCTACCTGGCTTGCAATGGCGATGAGTCGGAGCCCGGTACGTTCAAAGACCGGATGCTATTTGAATACAACCCGCACCTGTTCATTGAAGGATCTCTTATCGCTGCATATGCCATGCAGTGCAGCACCATTTATGTATATATCAGGGGTGAGTACATTGATTGGATTAAAATGATGGACAGTGCATTGAATCAAGCCTATGAAAAAGGGTTCATTGGAGAAAATATTCTTGGAAGCGGGTTCAGCGTTAACTTTTACACCCATCCGGGTGCCGGCGCCTACATCTGCGGGGAAGAGACGTCCATGCTGGAATCCCTCGAAGGAAAGCGCGGGTACCCCAGGGTAAAACCTCCCTTCCCTGCTCAAAAAGGCCTGTGGGGAAGGCCTACCACCATCAATAACATTGAGACCCTGGCCAATGTCCCTTTGGTAATCAACAATGGCGCCGACTGGTTTAAAAACATCGGGGCGGAAAATCATCCCGGGCCGATACTCTACGGTATTTCAGGACATGTCAACCAGCCGGGGGTATACGAATTGCCATCCGGCGTCCCCGTTCTGGACCTGATCGATGAAGTAGCCGGCGGAGTAAAAAATGGGAAAAAATTAAAAGCAGTAATCCCCGGTGGTTCATCAACCCCGGTGCTCAGGGCTGATCAGCTCGATGGGGTTTCCATGGACAGCAACTCCCTGCGGGAAGCCGGCTCTATGCTCGGCACGGCCGGATTGGTCGTCATTGACGAGGATACCGATATGATTGACCTTTTATGGAGAATCGCCCACTTTTATCATCATGAATCCTGCGGGCAGTGTACGCCCTGCCGCGATGGCACCGGATGGCTTGAAAAAATATTGTTGAAAATTAAAAATGGCGAAGGTGAGGTGAAAGACCTGGACCTGTTGCTGGATCTGACGACCCAGATGGAAGGCCGGACCATATGCGCACTTGCCGATGCCGCTGCATGGCCTGTCCGGCATACCATCAACCGGTTCAGGGATGAGTTTGAAGCACGATGCAAAAAATCAGTTCACGCCATTGCATAAGGTGATGGCAAATCCAACTGCACGCTGGAGCAGAGCGTAAATGAATGATAAATTGACAAAACAATGCCTGAAGTATTTATAGACGGAAAATCTTACGAGTTTGAAGGTCAGCCAAAGTTGTTGCAGTTCATCATGGATGAGGGGCTCGAACTGCCTTTTTTCTGCTATCATCCCTCCATGTCGATACCGGCCAACTGCCGCCAGTGTATGGTAAAGGTGGGCCAGCCTGTAAAGGACAGGGATACCGGCGAGTATGAACTGGACGAAAATGGAGAGCGGGTCATCCGCTGGTTCCCGAAACTGCAAACCGCCTGTAATTTTGATGTGACAGATGGCCTGGTTGTCAAAACCCAGGAATCAGATGAGCTGGTGGAACGGGCTCAAAAAGATAATCTCGAATTTATTCTTATCAACCACCCGCTTGACTGCCCGATTTGTGATCAGGCCGGGGAGTGCCCGCTGCAGATCCAAACCTATAAATACGGGCCTGAAGGCAGCCGGTTTGAAGTCAAAAAAGTACATAAACCGAAACGGGTCCAGCTTGGCCCGCGTGTGATTTTGGATGCAGAAAGGTGCATCAATTGCACCCGGTGTACACGGTTTGCCGATGAAATCAGTAAATCCTATCAGCTAACGATCACCAAGCGCGGAGACAAAAACTACCCAACCACGGCTCCCGGTGAAACCTTCGACGATCCGTACTCCCTCAATACCGTTGATCTGTGTCCGGTCGGTGCCCTGACATCGGCCGACTTTCGATTCCGGGCGCGGGTTTGGGAGATGAATCAGACCCCAAGCATTGACGTTTCAAACGGTAAGGGCTGTAATATCGACATCTGGACCCGCGACAACCAGGTGCTGCGAATCACACCCCGCCACAACCCGCATGTCAACGATTACTGGATGCCGGATGTCGGCCGTGAAATATACCCGCTGTTCAACGACAACCGTATATCGCGTCCATCCGTAATTCTGGATGGAGAGAATCAGATAAAATCTTCCTGGAATAACGCTATTGAAACCTTTGGGGAACAGATGGAAGCCATCAAGCCGGAAGAGATTCTGGCCATCGGAAGTGCACATGCATCGGTCGAAGAGAATTACCTGTTTGCAAAATTTGGGAACCTTCTGGGAATCTCTACTCCCCTTTTCACCCCTCATATTGAGCCGGGCAGCGGTGATGGATTTTTGATAACCGATGATCAGGCACCAAACACCAACGGCGTCCGGCTGCTCGGGTTTGAAGAGACGGACAGTAAACAGTTGAAAACGGCTGTTAAAAGCAGCAACGCAAAAATGATCCTGCTGCTCAGCGACCACCTGATCGACCGTGGTGTGTTGTCGGCTGACGATCTTTCCGGCAAGTATTTAGTGATGTTTGCAACCAATGAAAGCGAAACGACCAAAAAAGCGGACTTGCTCTTTCCAATCACCTGTGTGGTCGAACATGCCGCAAGTTATGTGAATGTTGACGGCCGCATTCAGCGCAGTTTTCCGGCAAAAGAGACAAAATATACAAACCGCCGGCTGGACCTGGAGATGACCGAAGGCAGGCTTGACCGGTATGGCACCAAATTTGATAACTGGGTAACCGATGAAAATAAAGTGGACTGCCTGCCTGTATGGGATCTGATGGCATTAATCGGGGGCCGGCTGGGGCTTGATATCACTTATGAAGGCGGCTCTCGTGAAGTTATAAAGGAAGTGAGTCAGAACATGCCTGCCTTCTCCGGGGTTACCTACGAGAGAATGGACGATGAACTCGGCATTGAACTCGATACAGAACATCAAACAGTTAAATCATAAAATACCTATTGGATGGCAGAGGCTGAAGTTAATTCGTACGTTGTTTTAGGGGCTGCTCTCTTTATGCTGCTGAATTCAGCGGCTATTTGTGTGTATGCTGAGCGCAGGATTGCCAGCTTTATTCAAAACAGGATCGGGCCGAACCGTGTAGGGCCACTTGGTTTGTTTCAACCGCTGGCCGATGTGGTGAAGCTTCTTCTGAAAGAAGATGTGACTCCGGTACAGGGTTTCCGGACGATTCATACGATTGCCCCCATGATTCCGGTCGTAACAGCTCTTCTCACCGTAGCAGTTATACCGTTTGGTGATGGCATTTATGTTACCGATATCAATGCCGGTGTTCTGTATCTGCTAGCTGCCGCATCCCTGGGTGTTTATGGAGTGACCCTTGCCGGCTGGGCATCCAATTCCAAATATTCTCTTCTCGGCGGCCTCAGAGCTGCTGCCCAAATGGTCAGCTACGAATTACCCCTGGGAATGGCCCTGGCCTCTGTGGTAATCTTTGTGGGATCGCTCAGCGTTGTAGATGTTGCTGTCGCCCAGGAGAACTGGTGGTTTGTCTTTTTAAACCCGTTGGGTGCGGTAATTTTTATCATTGCTGCATTTGCCGAATCCAACAGAACTCCATTCGACCTTGTCGAGGCCGAGCAGGAACTGGTGGGCGGTTTTCATACCGAATACAGCTCAATGAAATTCGGAATGTTTTTTCTTGCCGAGTATATGCATGTGGTCATCAACTCCATGTTGATCACCACTTTTTTCTTCGGCAGTTATCACCTGCCTTTCGCCGGCTATTGGTTGCCGGAGATGAGTACAACGGCGAAGGCGATACTTGATATCACCGTATTCACCGGAAAAACAGCCTTCTTTATTTTCCTCTTTATCTGGGTAAGATGGACAATTCCGAGATTCAAGTTCAACCAGGTAATGAGTCTCGGCTGGAGCCGGCTGCTGCCTCTGAGCATACTCAATTTCATTGTCATTGCCGCAATTCTTTTTGCCATAAATGCCTGATTGTGGAACTGGCCTATACTGACAGTGACAGATTGATGAGTTGGCTGCGCTACTACCTTGATCCAGGCTTGGACGAGATTGACGGGTTGCACCCTTTCGGTAAATGATCCAATTGTCTTTATTCCAGGTTAAATTATTTACATCGGAACAAATCGTGACCTGGTTTGTATAAATTATCAGATGGTTGTTACTTCAATAATAATAATTTTGTCGTAACAAAACCGCATTTGCCGTCTCTCTTAAAAATACAAACAGAAAAATACCCCGGCGGGGTGTAAATCATCATATCATTCCCGTCAAAAAATGAGAGGTGTTATTATGGAATCCGCAGTCGAAGAAAAAGCAAAAATCAGAGCATTGGTTTCAATGGTCCTGCTAATAGTACTTACCATATTTCTATATATGATTTAACAGTATCAACTGTTACCCAGTATTAAGTAGATATTATTGAATACAATTAACTCCATTACAATGAATCCCAAAGTCATTCACTGATCAGCCCCGGGTCAGTCCATAAGAGACTACGTACTACAATTCTGCTCCCTGCTCACTCCTTGTTCCTTGTTCCTTGTTCCTTGTTCCTTGTTCGTCTGTTCGATATTCGATATTCGATATTCCCCGTTCCTTGATATCAGTCCCCATCATCACTTTTTCGGCCGCCTCCCATGATGACAACCCTTGGATCCATGGTGGCAACGGTTTCAACCAATTCTCCCTCCTGCAGTTCCATCACCCGGCCGATATCTTTGTAGCACTGGTAGGTCTCGTCCCTCGATACTCCTCTGGTGACGATCTGCTTCTCCTGAAGAAACTTGCGATAGGCGCCTTCATCATGATTTTTCTTAGCCTGACGCCGTGATGAAATTCTGCCCGCACCATGTGAGCTGCTCCAAAGGCTCTCTTCGGACCCAAGCCCTTCAACCAGGTATGAGGGAGTACCCATCGAACCGGGTATGATCCCGACCACTCCCTTTTCAGCCGGGGTTGCACCCTTTCGGTGAATGATCCAACTGTCTTTTTTCCAGGCAAAATTATGATGGTTTTCAAACTCAGCCAAAATCTTCAAACCCGCTTCTTTCGCAAAATGCTTGTGAATCAGTTCATGGTTCGCACTGGCATATTCGCCCATCAACTGCATTACTTGCCAATACTCCCTGCCGGAATCGTGATCGAGGCTGAGCCATGCGTAATTTTTTGAGATCCCTTTTGAGATCCGTTGCGTTTCTTGCTCGGCAAGATTCTTGTAATGAGTTGCAAGTTTGTGGCCTGTACCCCGGGATCCGGAATGGGTGAGAAGTGCGACAAATTTTTCGCCTTTTTTCAGTGGAAGCCAGTTTTTCTGCTGTACTACTTCTCCGGTCATGATGTCGGCAAAATGATTTCCACTTCCCGAGCTGCCGAGCTGCCTGGACGCTTTATCCTTCAGTTTCTTTGCGGTCTCAATCTCCCCCCAGCGCTCATCCTCCATTACCTCGTGATCTCGTTTGCCATCGGCAAAATCAGCACCCAATCCAAAACTGGTAACTCCGTCCAGAATATCAGCAAAATGCTCTTTTGATGATTCAAATTCCCCGCCCGGCAGATCCAGAAAACTCACTTTCATGCGGCAGGCAATATCGAACCCGACAAATGCAGGAGAGACAGCGTTTTCAAGGGCTGCTACTCCACCGACTGGTAAGGCATATCCGACGTGCGCATCCGGCAACAACACACCTTTAACCGCTACCGGCAACCGGCAGGCTTCCTCCAGCTGATCATAGGCTTCCTGGTCAATATCATTGCCTATATCGCCATAAACCGTAATCGGAACCGGCTCTGATTTTTTCGTCAATATCTTTTTTAAAGCTTCCATAAGCGTTCGGGTTTTTTTAGTCCCCAATTACTATTCGTCATTC
>SKRC01000058.1 GCA_007118695.1 Balneolaceae bacterium
GCCCGACCGCATTCAAAGCTGCGCCGCGGTGGGTGAAACCGCAGAACTCGGGGGGATGCTCTCGGAGGCGATTCGCCAGCAGATCGGGGTGAAAAGTAGCGTTATGCAGGCCGACGCCTACCATGAAGCGGTTAAATACGACGCCCTCTTTGTACCGATTCACCTGTTTGGCAGCTACAGGGAGTTGTCGGGAAACCACCTGATCCTGCCGATCATCTATACGTTTGACCCCGATATTCTCTTATCGATCATCGACCGGGCAGCCATCGAGACGATCGGACTGGTGACGTCTGATGACAAAACCATCCCAAAACTGATCAGTGACCTTAAAGCAGCCATCAAATATGAAGGATCGTTTGTCGCCGGGGCAACCTATGGAAAATCCCTCCCCCTGTTTGTTCGCTCCACCGACCTGATACTTTATACGCCGGCCAGCGCCAAACTGATCGAACAAAAAATACCCGAAAAAAGCCGGCTCAAACTCCGGTACCATATCTCCGATAAAAGCGCTGAAACCATCCGTGCAGAACTTTGGGATCAGTAGGAAGAAATCCTGCCGGTTTCAATGCCGGGCGGGATTAAAAAACCACTGCAAAATAGTGGCCTATCCTTGTATCTTCCATCACTATGAATCCATCCGGAAAGGTAGATATTGATGAGCTGTTTGATCGGGCCATAAATGCCCTGGAAAAAGAGATAGAAACGGTTCGCGAGCGCCCGTCTTCCGATGTGCTGTTCAACGGAACCGCACAAACAGTTTCGGCCGGCGCCGGCAAGGAGAGGGATTACAAATTTGAAACCGACCAGCAGGGGATCCGGTTTGCCGAACAGATCAAAGCCACGGATGGGAAAAAAGAGTGGGTGATCACCCCGGTCAGCTATGATAAAAAGGAGATCATACTGCGATTTCCCGAGAACCTGGGTGATGAGATCCGGGAGGTTCAGGTTGAATGGGAGAATGATTTCGTCCTGCAGTGCATCCTCCAGGAATTAAAGAGGCTGGAAAGCGCCAAAGGTGCCATTCTTGAGCGGGTAAAAAGGCTCTTTAATCCGCAGCCGGATCAGATCCCATCAGCCCGGGAAATTGTTGACGACGGGATGCGGAACGCCGCGCAGCGGGATGCCATTGAAAAGTCGATGCAGTACCGCACCGTCTTTATCTGGGGGCCTCCCGGAACCGGCAAAACGGCCACCCTGGGGTATGTGATTGCCAATTATCTGCAACGCGGCAAGCGGGTGCTCTTCGCATCCAATACCAACCGGGCCGTGGATGTAGGCCTGCTGAGTGCATTGAAAGCCTGTGCCACTATTGGCCTGGGGTTCGAAAAAGACCAGGTGACCCGCTTTGGCGAGCCCGCCCTGGATGAGGACACAGTAACCGAGGTGGCCTTCGACAGGCAACTGGAAAAACTGGTTCAGGCGCGCCGGGAAGAGGCGGCCGGCTGGAGCAGCCTGCTGGACAGGCAGAACCAGATCCGGGAAGCCGTGGAGAAACGCCTGCGCGATGGCAAGCAGCCCACCGCCAAACACAACATGGAGCTGGAGCTGATCGATGAGAAGATCAAGGGACACGGCGGCCGGGAAGCATTGGAGGAGAAAATGGAGGAACTTACCCGTGTCAACGATCGGGAGGAACTGAAGAACCGGCAACTGGTGGCAACCACTTTGGCGAAGGTGTGCACGTCCGATCTATTTCATGATAACGATTTTGATGCGGTCGTCATCGATGAAGGCTCAATGGCCAACCTGCCCTACCTGATGGTGCTGGCTTCCAGGGCCAAATGGCACCGGGTGATCGTCGGTGACCCGATGCAGCTGCCCCCCATCTCGGTTACGGACGACCGGGACGCCCGGGAATTCCTGGAGAAGGACATTTTTACCACGGTCTCCGGGGCTGATACGACCGAAACCCTTTTTGAATGGCACGACCAAAACCCGGAGTTTACCTGTTTTTTTGATACGCAGTACCGGCTGGAGGCCTCCCTTGCGGATGTGATCAGCACGGTTTTTTATGAAGGACGCCTGCAGAGCGATAAACTCTCCGGCGGTCTGGATCATCTGCGCAACGACCGCGCCTACCACCTCATCGACACCTCCCGGTACAACCCGGTACTGACCCAGAAATCCTCGGAACGGCGGTTTCAGCCGGTCAACTTGGTCCATCAGGAAGTCATCGAACGGTTGATCGGCAATATGATCACCCGGGGCATTGCACCGGCAGAGATCGGGGTGATGGTGCCGTTTCGCAGCGCGGTCTATGATCTGAAAGGCCGGCTGTATGAAGCCAATATCCGGGATATTGAAGTGGGAACCATCCATACGTTCCAGGGGCGGGAGAAGCCGTACATCATATTCGATACGGTGATGAGCGGAGAGGCGCAGCGCGGCACTGTCCGCCACTATTCGGTGCGCCCCCTCGATGAGGCGAAAAACGGGTTGAGTGTCCCCCGGCTGCTCAACGTCGCTTTCTCACGCAGCCAGAAAGAACTGATGGTCCTCGCCGACATGCAGCACATCAAAAAAGTGTACGGGGACAAATTTCTGGGACGGCTGCTGGAGAGAATGAAGTCGTAATGCCAAGCCGGTCTAAAAAAGAAATTTATCATCCTTTTATTTTTCCCAAAAATTTATCATTTCATGGATCAATTAGATAATAAAAAGGTGAAATATCAACCAAATTCCCCGCTTTCGTAGCGCTCTCTCAGCTTCTCTTCGTTGACCCGTTTCCAATTGGCCAGCATTTGCGGATTGAGGGCGGCCAGGGTCATTTCGCGTTTGCCAAGGGCTCCCGGTGCCCGGGCCACTTTCCATCCGGCCGCTGCCATCGCCGCCCGCGCTGATGAGGCCGCCCCATATGTGGTAAGCAGCACATCCGGATCACTCCATTCGGCGAGTTTCCGGAAGATCTCCTTTGTCCAGAGATCCGCATTTACATCCGGGGAAAACGGATCAAAAAAGATCATCTGATAGCTGTTATCCGGCTCCGGCTGCCGATCGAACGGGCCGATAAACAGTTCAAGCAATACATGTTTCTTCAATTGCCTCCGGTTCATCCCCGGCAACAGCGCCCGGAAGGTGCAGGCAAGGATTTCGCCGGCATTGGATAATTCAAGTTTTTCGGGATAGTTGAGTTTCATCGCCTGCTCCAGCTTGAGCGGATAGGCCTCGACGGACCGGTATGTGATGTCGGGTTTGGAATCCATCTTGCAGAGCTGTTCCATCAGAAGCAACAGGTTCAGCCCGGTCCCGAAACCGACCTCAAGAATACGCAGAGACCCGGCGTTGCCGAGCCTGCCAGGCATACCGGGCGTCTCGAAGAAAACATGCCTGCTCTCGGCAATCGCACCGTTCGGGTTGTGGTAGTGCTGGTTGAATTTCTCGGAAAAGAGCGTGTGTGATCCGTCCTTGCAGAGGTGAATCTTCGTGTTATGCATAACTGACATGGCAGATAAAGTTGAAACTCGTTTGTACGAACGGCAATGAATGACCTTCCGTTTCGCGGCAAATGACAATTGTAAAGTTTTGCAATAACGGCCGGCCGTTGCAAATCGTACGCAGAATCCCATCCTGACGAATTCATCCCCCCGAAATCCCGAATGGCAGGTAATTTCGAGTTCGTACACACAAAAACCCGATTCGAAAACTCGGCTGACAGGTTCTTTTGAATTCGTGTTCACAGATCTTGATCGGAAAATCCCGTCTGTTGAGTATGGCTCATTTCTGTTGCATTAGAAGAGTTGTAATCTGATAAGTACAACCGGAAAAATCCACAGATCAAAACTGTAAATTTATTGTGAATAGATGATGTCAAGTTGGTACCTTGCCCTGATAACGGGAAATGCAACAGAACAGGCCAGTAATGCCAGTATCAATTAAAGATTTACAGGACAAAGCCGAAGAGTACCACGCATGGATGATCAAGGTTCGGCGGCATCTTCACCGGAATCCGGAGGTCAGTTTCCAGGAGAATGATACAACCGAATTTGTGATCGGGAAACTGAAGGAACTCGGGATCCCCGCAGAGCGTCCGCTGAAAACCGGTTGTGTGGGTATAATTGAAGGAAAGGCTAAAGGGATTGGGCGTGTGATTGCCTTGAGGGCTGATATCGACGCCCTTGCCATGCAGGAGGAGGGGAGTCACAAAAAGGATTTTATCTCACAGCGGCCGGGGGTTGCCCACTGCTGCGGACACGATGCCCATACCGCCAACTTGCTTGGTGCGGCCAAAATTCTGATGGATTATATTGATAAGATTGAAGGTAAAATCCTGCTCGTGTTTCAGCCCGGTGAAGAGAATTTGCCGGGTGGCGGAAGGCTTATGTGCGAGACGGGATTCCTGCAGGATGCGGGAGTGGAAGCGATCTTCGGGCTGCATACCAGTCCCGTGCATGCGCCGGGCACAATTGCTGTGAAAAGCGGGCCGTTGATGGCGCGCCCTGATGAGTTTGAGATTGAGCTGATCGGACAGGGCGGGCATGCGGCAGGCCCGCATCTGACTGTCGATCCGATTGTCATGGCCGGTGATGTGATCGGCCGGTTTCAGTCGATCATCAGCCGAAGCGTAGACCCGACCGAGCCGGCTGTGCTGACAATCGGCAAAGTGCAGGCCGGTTCAACCTACAACGTGATTCCCGAAAAAGCCTTAATGCTTGGCACGGTGCGGACGTTCGACCGTCAGACGGCCATGATGATCCGCGACCGGATGGAACAGATCGTCAAGGGTGTGGCCGAAGGAGCTGGAGGTTCCTATAAATTTGCCTTCAATGAAGGATATCCGGCTGTGATCAACGATGAGGCGCTCACAATGCAGCTGAAAAAGGCCGCTTACGGGCTGATAGGAGAAGATGCCGTTCTGGAAATGGAAAAACCCATTATGGCCGGGGAGGATTTTGCCTTCTACCAGGAGCATTTTCCGGGCGCGTTCTTCTTTTTAGGCAGTGGCAGCAATGATACGGGATCCACATGGAGCTGGCATCACCCGAAGTACAACGTCGATGAGCGGTGTTTCCTGACCGGTGCACCCCTGATGGCTGCCCTCGGGCTGGGTAATGTCCTGACCGGTGCTTAACCCGCATAAAATGTATGCGTATGAATGCATTTGAAAATGTCAGTGGTGATCAGTTTGTTTTAACGTCTGAAGTCCTGGAAACAGGCATTATGGGCTCGAGGGAAAGCACCCGTAAAAGAATCATTCTGCCCATCCATCGAAGTCAGGATGCTCGTGTCCAGCGAATGCTCAATTTTTTACAGCCGGGCACCTATATTCGTCCGCACATGCATCCGCTCGGGCATGCCACCGAAAGTCTGGTGGTACTGAAAGGCAAAATCCGGTTTTTCCGGTTCACCCAGAAAGGGGAGGTAATCTCCTCGAACATACTGCAGGCAGGCTCTGCACATTCGGTAGCTGATATAGAGCCCCGTGTCTGGCACACGTTTACCGTTCTGGAGCCGGACAGTGTCCTTTTTGAATGCAAGCAGGGTCCCTATGATGCTGAAACTGACAAAGTCTATGCCGGCTGGGCTCCTGAAGAAGGTGCCGGTGAAGTAAATGAATGGCTGGAGAAATTACAGGATCACTATCATGGTTAATTATGAAAGGGGCTGAAGTGGTGACAAATGCAGAGCAGTTATAAAAATATTCTTCATCGGTTACCGGGTACGCTGATTAACAGGCGTGAACCGGATCAGTAAAAAATTATAAATGTCATGAACAAGCCTGAAATATCTCTCTGGGAGCAGGAATCGTTTGTCGGCGGCATCGACCTTCTTGTGATCGGTGCCGGTATTGTAGGCTCGTCGGCCGCGTTGTTTTGGAAAGAACAGCACCCCGGAGACCGGGTTGTGGTTGTTGACAAGGGGTTGACCCCGGAGGGAGCCAGTACGCGAAATGCCGGGTTTGCCTGCATCGGGTCGGTGTCGGAGCATCTGGATGATATCGCCAATACAAGTGAAGAGGTTGTGTTGGCCAGAATCCGGCGGCGCTGGGAAGGGCTTAAACGGCTCCGTAAGACCCTGGGCGATGAGGAGATCGGCTATGATGCATGTGGCGGCCATGAAATTTTTACCGATGGGCAGATCTTTGAATCTTGCCGTCAGCAAACCGGGCGGATGAACCGTCACCTGGAACAGATCACCGGGCAGGCAGATGTCTACACAACGGTGGAATACAATGGCTATCCGGCTATCGTCAACCGGCTGGAAGGAGCGATTCATACTGGCCGGATGATGCGGGCCCTTCACCGGAAGCTGCAATTGGCCGATATTCCGGTCTGGTGGAACCTGGAAGCGACAGGGGCCAGTGGTGATGAGGTGAGGTTCAGAGGCGGGCACTTTCTGAAGGCCAAACAGGTACTGGCCGCAACCAACGGTTTCACCCGGCGCATCGCCGACCTGCCGGTAGCGCCGGCGCGCGGCATGGTTTTGTTGACCAAACCGGTCGGGAATTTGGCCTGGAAGGGGACCTTTCACCACAACAAAGGGTACGTCTATTTTCGCAATTTTGGCGACCGGCTGCTAATCGGCGGTGCCAGGGATCTCGACAAGCAAAATGAAAACACCGACCAATTCGGGATCAATCCCCGGATCAAAACCTGGCTGACAGAATTTGTGGACCGTACTCTTAAGCTGCCTCCGGGCTGGGAAATTGAGCGTGAATGGAGCGGGATAATGGGTTTTACCCCCGACAAGGAACCTCTGTTGACCCGTACGGCTTCCGGGTTGTGGGTAGCCGCCGGCCTGAGCGGAATGGGTGTGGCTATCGGCATGGAAACCGCCCGTGTGATCGTGGAGCAAATGAATGATTAATAAATTTTGAAATTGTAAATGAGAAAATGTATGGAATTCCCCCCCTGGGGAGGTTTTATTTTATGACCTACCCCCTTCACATTCATTTCATAAATTCACAATTTATAATTTCCGAAATTCTTTATACAGATCCAGCAATTCATTCAGGATCATGGCGGTGGCGCCCCAGAGTGGTACTTCATGGACATCCCAATAGGGGACTTCATACGTTTTGTCGTGGAGCGTCCAGGGTTCTTTGACAAGCTTGTCACCATTCAAAAAAGTAATGAGGGGAACGGTAAATGCCTCCTGCACTTCAACCGGATTGATATTCAGATCGGGTGTGCTCTCATGAAAACCGATAACCGGTGTGATCAGATTGTTGGACCGGTGCAGATACAGCGATGACAGCGTGCCGGCTACATGCACATGGCCCTGGCTGACGCCTATTTCCTCCTCGGTTTCCCGAAGGGCCGTTTCTTCCGGGGTTTCACCGGGCTCGGTCTGGCCGCCCGGAAAACTGATCTGCCCGCCATGGATAATGGATTCGGTGCGAAGGGTAAATACGATGTTCATATCCCGGCTGTCATCCGGAAACAGAAGCACCATCACACTGCTGCTGTACGCTTCCCCTTCCGGTGAGAGCCTGTAGTTGCGGATCCCATCAAGCGGTGAGGGTGCCATGCGAAGATGTGCCTCTCTGCCCGGCAGCTCCTGGTTGGTTCTGTCCTGTATAAATCGGATAAACTCGTCAAAAGGCATAACATCAAACTTGATAAACCGGGCGGTCTAACCCGCACTTTGTTGTATTTCCTGTCATTTAAAATGAGGGAATTTATAACGTACCAGTACTAAATACCAATATGTCTATAGATATCGGGTTGGGGGGAAGCTCCCGCTGCACAGTTGACTGCGGGAAAACTGCTATATGCGGACTGAATCCTTAAAATCCTGAAACCCAAACTGAACGTGATCAAATAACGACTTGTTTAACCGTTCAGTAACACCGAACTTAACCACAAAATTTCTAACTAATTACAAATATCTATGAGTTTATTAGTTGTTGGATCGGTTGCATATGATGGAATTGAAACGCCTTTTGATAAAATAGACCGTGTTTTAGGAGGCTCGGCTACCTACATCTCGCTGACGTCATCATACTTTACCGACAAAGTGAACCTGGTCGGTGTGGTCGGCAAGGATTTTGACGACAAGGACATCGAGCTGTTTAAAACCCGGGATATTGACCTTGAGGGATTGCAGATTGATGAAAGCGGTAATACATTTTTCTGGAAAGGGAAATATCATTATGATCTGAACAGCAGGGATACGCTCGACACGCAGCTCAATGTCTTTGAGAAATTCGATCCGGTCATTCCCGAATCTTATAAAAATTGCAAATATGTGGCATTGGGCAATATTGAACCCAGCCTCCAATTAAAAGTACTGGAGCAGGTGGAAAGGCCGAAGCTGGTGGTCATGGATACGATGAACTTCTGGATTGAAGGAACCCCCGATGCACTGAAGAAGACACTCAAACAGATCGACATGCTTGTGATCAACGACTCGGAAGCACGGGAGCTGACCGGTGAGCCGAGCCTGATCAAGGCGGCAGCTCAAATCCGTGAGATGGGCCCCGATCATTTGATCGTGAAAAAAGGCGAGCATGGAGCCCTTATGTTTACAGGCGATGAAATCTTTTCGGCGCCTGCCTACCCGGTCGTCGATATATTTGACCCGACCGGTGCCGGCGATACGTTTATGGGCGGGCTGCTCGGGTGGATTAGTTATACCGACGATCTCTCAGCGGTGAACATGCGCCGTGCTGTGATATTTGGATCCGTGATGGCCAGTTTCTGTGTGGAAAAATTCGGGCCGGAAAGGATTAAAAACCTTAGCGAAGATGAAATATACCAGCGGTATAAGGAATTTCAGGAATTAAGTGAAATACCAGGTGTACAGAGAGCGTAATAGAATTAAACGAGTCTATGCACGCCAATGTCATCACCAGTTTATGAGTAAAGCGTAAATAATTTTTTTTAAACTTCAGTTACGCAAAACGTCCCCCTTTGAAGGGGGAGAGTTGTGCAGGCTTTTGCAACATCCCGACCGCCGTCGGGAGGGATGAGCTTGGACATGACCAAATATCGCTTCGCGGACAAAAAATGAGCTTGGTGAGAAATACGGGCCATTGGGTTGTGGGAAAATATGGACGATCAGACAAAAATATTTCTTGCGTCCGGAAATCCGGATAAAGTAAAGGAATTGAAGCATATGCTGGAACCGCTGGGGTGCAAGGTGGTATCGGCCCTGGACTACTCCGGCATCGATGCGGTTGAAGAAGATCAACCCACCCTGGAGGGAAATGCCCTGAAGAAGGCAAGGTTTTGGCGTCAAAAAACCGGGTTGCCAACTCTGGCCGACGATACCGGCCTTGAAGTGGATGCGCTCGGTGGCGAGCCCGGCGTCCTGTCAGCGCGTTATGCCGGGGAATCGGCTACCTACCAGGATAATGTAACCAGGCTGCTTAAGAATATGGAAGACAAATCCGATCGCAAGGCGCGATTCAGAACGGTCATTGCCCTGGCGGGGGAGGAGGAAACACTGTTTGAAGGGGTTTGTGAGGGGGAAATTATCCGGAATCCCCGCGGTGCAGGAGGATTCGGTTACGACCCGGTTTTTCTGCCCCGGGGCTATAATGAAACCTTTTCCGAGATGAGCTGCGCCGAAAAAAACACGATCAGCCACAGAGGAAAAGCACTAGCGAGAGTCGTGGAATTTTTGCGAATTAAACTTTGAGCAGTTCCAATCAGTATTTCATCCGCGGATCTATTGCCCCTGATGGTTTCTACTGATGAGCCCTGCCAGGCCATGAAAGAAAATTAGTACATCTGCTGGAATCTTTTTGAAAGCTCACCCTGATTTATTTTCTTTCGCTGGAAGAAATTGGAGGCCGTTAACCCGGTATTAACATTAAATGACCACCACGTGGGATTTACAACACTTGACTACATTGTTGTTGTTATATATCTGATCGTTGTTGCCGTTTTCGGAATCTGGTCGGCCGGCCGGCAACGATCGACGAAAGATTATTTTTTGGGTGGTCGCGATATGCCTTGGTGGGCGGTACTCTTTTCGGTAGTTGCCACGGAAACAAGTACACTTACCTTCATCAGCATCCCGGCTGTGGCCTATGGTGATAATCTCACCTTTCTGCAGCTTACCCTCGGCTATATCATCGGACGGGTTGTTGTGGCGGTCTGGTTTCTGCCGGCCTATTTCAAAGGCGATCTTTCCACGGCCTATGAATATTTGAGCCAGCGATTCGGCAGTGGCATGCGCAGCGCCGCCAGTTATACCTTTATCGTCACCCGGGTGCTGGCCGATGGGGTTCGCCTGTTTGCCACAGCCATCCCGCTGGCCATCATTCTGCGGCTCGCCGGGGCATTTCCCGAGTGGACCGACATTCAGATTTATGCCCTTGCCATCGGACTGATTTCCGTGATCACCCTCATCTACACATTCCTGGGAGGGATCAAAGCGGTCATCTGGATGGATGTGGTTCAGATGGCGGTCTATCTCGGCGGTGCTCTTTTTGCGGCGGTTTTGATGATGGGGCAGATGCCGGTCTCCGGAAGCGAGGCTCTTGCGATCCTGCAGGGGGAGGAGAAATTCCGGCTTTTTAACTGGGGAGGCGGACTGGGTTGGCGTGAATTTTTGGCAGACCCGTATGTGTTCTGGATAGCCGTATTCGGCGGGGCGGTTTTTTCGGTCGCCTCACACGGAACCGACCAGCTGATCGTTCAGCGGATGCTTTCCACCCGGAACCTGCGCGACAGCCAGAAGGCAATGATCTGGAGTGGTGTTGCGGCTTGCCTGCAGTTTGCATTCTTTTTGGCTGTCGGCCTGCTGCTTTTCATTTTCTACCAGGGGATGAGCCCGGATGAACTTGGCCTGCAAACCACCGATGAGGTGTTTGCAAAATTCATTGTGGAGGAAATTCCCTCCGGAATTGCCGGGCTGATTATTGCCGCCCTGATGGCTGCGGCGATGAGCAGCCTGAGTTCCTCGCTCAGTGCCCTGGCATCGGCAACCACGTTTGACCTGCTCAAACCCAAATGGGGTGCCGGGTGGACACAAAAAGAGGAGCTTTTCACCTCGCGTCTGACTACCATTTTCTGGGGTGTGGTCCTTACCGGGTCAGCCCTGTTCTTTACCTGGCTGCAGCTGTCCGGTGATGAGCGGCCGGCCATTGTGGAGCTTGGCCTCGGTATCGCTTCATACACCTACGGCGGGCTTCTGGGGGCTTTTCTGCTGGGACTATTATTCCCGAAGCCGGATAAAACCGATGCGATGATCGGGTTTTTTGCAGGTTTGATCTCTCTGCTGTTTATGGTTGAAGGCCCGGTTCAAAATATCCTGCCCGGTGAAGGCCTCGCAGTCGCCTGGCCGCTCTACACGCTCGTCGGCGGGTTTATCGTGATCCTGGTGGCGAATCTATCGTGGTGGATTCGGAAGAAGATAGTGACATCTCCCATGGAGGGGAGATAATTAAAGTGCGTTCAGCACTTTAATTTGAGGGGTGTTCTTTGAATATAGATTGGCACGTTAATTCTTATCAAACCCCTGCCATGTACCACGAACACCCCTCAAAAGCATACGCTGAACGCGCATGCTTTATCTCCCCTCAAGGAGGAGATTTCATTGCCTGTTCCCTGTCCACTTCAAACAAAGACTACGGCCTATACCGCTTAAATCAACAATACATACCACTTAAGCCTACAATCTATACTGCTTAGGTCAACGATACATATCACTCAAGACAACGACACATACCTCACGTGCTGCACGCCCTCGAGTTGAAAGATTGGCTCGAGCTCTTCCTTGCTGAGCTGTTTGTCGACGATGACTGCCGTGATGGCCTGGGTGCCTTTGGCAGCCCGGCCCAGGCTCAGGGCGCCGATGTTGATGTCCTGTTTGGCAAGGGCTCCGGCAACGGCAGCCAGCATGCCCGGCCTGTCCATATTCTGATAGATCAGGATATCACCTTCCAGCCGCAATTCGATGCCATATCCGTCGATCTCCACGATCCTGTAATCATCGGGGCCGAATACGGCCGCGGATATCTCGCGATATTCCGCATCATCACTCAACCGGATGGTAATCAGATCCTTGTACATGCTTCCGTCACTGCTTGTGGTCTCTTTGATTTTAAAACCACGCTCCTCGGAATAGTGACGGGCATTAATCAGGTTCACAGCCTCACTGACGTACTGTGTCAGCATACCCTTAAGGATTCCATCGGTCAGCACTTCGGCGTATTTGGCACATACACCGGTATATTCGAAACTGAACTGGTTGGCATTTTCCGGTTTCAGTTGACTCATCAAACGTCCCAGTTTTTCGGCCAGCACGAGATAGGGATGCACCTCTTTATTGGTCAGCAATGAGATCGACTTGCTGTTCAGGCTTCCCTTGAAATTCTTCTTCTCCAGGGCATCGGCCATCTGATGGGCAATTTGAACAGCGACCTTCTCCTGGGCCTCTTCGGTGGATGCACCGAGATGAGGCGTGCAGATAATTTTCGGATGCTGCAGGGCCTCATACAGCTCAGGTGAAGGAGGCTCCACGCTGTAGACATCGAGGGCAATACCATCCACATAGCCTTGTTCAATCAGAGACACCAGGTCCTGTTCGTTGTAAATGCCGCCCCTGGCGCAATTTACCAGCCGGATGCCTTTTTTCAGTTTATTCGCGTTCTCCAGAGAGATCAGGCCCCGGGTCTTTTCTGTAAGCGGTGTATGGACAGTCAAAAAATCGACACTTCCCAACAGGCTGTCCAGATCCATTAATTCCACATCGAGTGTCTCGGCGTGTTCGTGGGTGGCAAAGGGATCGTAGGCAAAAATATCCATACCGAACGCTCGCATCCGCAAAGCGACCTCCGAGCCGATCTTGCCCAGCCCGACAATGCCAAGTTTCTTGTCATGCAGTTCGGTACCCATAAACATTTTGCGGTCCCACCCGTTCGACTTGACTTTGCTGACCGCCTCCGGAATGTTGCGGGAGAGCGCCAGCAGCAGCCCGCAGGTGTGTTCGGCCGTGGAAATGGTGTTTCCGTCCGGTGTATTCATGACCAGGATGCCGCGTGCCGTAGCTTCAGGAATATCAATATTGTCTACGCCAACACCGGCACGGCCGATCACCTCGAGTTTTTTGGCGTGCTGTAGCAGGTCGGCATCGACAGTGGTCGCCGAGCGGACCACGATTCCAATATAGTTTCCGATTATTTTTTTTAATTCTGCCCGGTCCATTTTCGGGGGTTGATCGGCCTCGAAACCCCGTTCTTTGAATGTATCGGCAGAAAGTGGATTTACATTGTCAAGAAGCAGGATTTTATCAGACATGGAATGACTAAAACTTTTTAAGTTCGTTAGTTGGAGTCTGTCATGGAAAATTCGAGAATAAGTGATCGTATTTCATCGATGCCACTGCCCGTCTCGGCTGAACAGGCAATAACCGGTACTTCGATGTTCATCTCTTTCAATATTTTGTTGACCCGGCTGCCAGATTGCATCAGCTTGTTGCCGGATAACTTGTCACTCTTTGTCAGGATAACACTGAACGGGATTCCATTGGAGGCCATCCAGTAAAAAAATTCCTCATCAAGCTTGCCCGGTGGATGCCGGGAGTCAACCAGGTGAAGAATCATCTCAATGGATTCACGCTTCAGCAAGTATCGCCTGATGTCTTCTCCCCATCGTTTGCGTTCCTTTTCGGGGACTTTGGCGTACCCGAATCCCGGCAGATCCACCAGGTAAATAACACCGTCGATCCGGTAGTAGTTCATCTGCTGGGTCTTTCCGGGCGTGTTACTGGTCCTCGCCAGACGTTTTTTGTTGGTCAGCTTATTGATCAGCGACGATTTACCTACATTGGAGCGGCCGGCGAAGCAGAATTCGGGGAGGTCCGGTTCGGGACAATGATCCAGAGTGGGAGCACTTGTTATGAATTCGGCTTTTTCAAAGGTCATCAGACGATTTCGTTCTCCTCTTTTTCAACCCCAAAGTTGACCGGAACCGGGTATTTGCCCGTAAAACAGGCAGTACAATAGTTGTGATGCGAATCATTCGACTCTTTCACAGCCTCAACCAGGCCTTCAGCCGACAGGTACCTGAGGCTGTCAACACCGATGGAAGCAGCAATTTCATCTATATTTTTTTCAAAACGGTTGGCAATCAGCTCCTCGGGGTCCGGAAAATCCATTCCGTAAAAGCAGGGGTGCGTGATGGGTGGGGAGCTGACAAGAAAATGGATTTCTTTGGGATTGGCCTCGCGAATCATATCGACCAGGTAGCGGGAAGTGGTTCCCCGCACAATCGAATCATCCACGATTATCACCGAGCGGCCCTCCAGAACGCCGCGCACGGTATTGAATTTGGTGCGAACTTTTTGATCGCGCGATTTTTGGCCGGGCGAGATAAACGTGCGCCCGACATAGTGATTGCGGATCAGGCCGATATCGTATTTGCAATCGTAGCCCATTTTCTGATTTTCGTGGGCATAGCCCAGGGCGGCGGTGTTGCTGGAGTCGGGTACCGATATAACAATGGGCCGGTACTCGGAATCCGGTTTCTGGATGATCTGGTCCAGCGGGTGTTCCTTGGCCAGGTGTTTGCCCAAATTCCGGCGGATTTTATCGACATTTTCGCCAAAAATTTTACTATCGGGGCGGGAGAAGTAGACATATTCAAAAATACACTGGCTGGTTCCCGTTCCGGTTTTTGCCTGGAGCCGGTAGGTTTTTGGCTCCTTGCGGTCGGCCGCTTCCCGGTCGATAACCAAAACCTCACCCGGTTCAATATCGCGGATATATTCGGCATTGCTGATGTCAAAGGCGCATGTTTCACTGGCCACCACGTAAGAGCCGTTGATCATGCCCAGGGCAAGCGGCCGGAAACCGTTCGGGTCCCGGACGGCTACCAGCTTGTCATCGGTCAGAATCACCAGGCAGTAGGCCCCTTCGATCTGGTCCAAAGCATCCAGGATCTGTTCCATTTGAGTCGGCTTGCGGGACTGCGAAATCAGATGAAGAATTAATTCCGTATCGGAAGTGCTTTGAAAAAGGATGCCCTGTTCGGTAAAGCGGTCGCGCAGCTGACGGGCATTGGTCAGGTTTCCGTTATGCCCGATGGCCAGGTTCCCCTTGCTGTAATGAACCCGAAACGGCTGGATGTTGGTCGGGTTTTTGGATGAGCCGGAAGTTGAATACCGGTTATGTCCGATAGCCGAACGTCCTTTCAGGGCATTTTTCAGGATATCCGGATCATCGAACACATTCAGGACAAGCCCGAAATCCTTGTGCATCGGCATGCTATGCCGCTGTTTTTCTTCATCGAACCAGGTAGTGACAATGCCGGCCGATTCCTGACCGCGATGTTGCAAGGCATGAAGCCCGTAATAGGTAAGTAAAGAGGCATCCGGATGGTCAAAAACACCAAATATGCCGCAATAATCGTGTGGTTTATCGATCATTAATTATGAGCTCTGCTAAATAAAATTTCTGAATGAGAAGATACGGAAAACCATTCGGTTTTGTTAACCCAATTCGTGTCGGTATAGGGTATAACTTTTAATACACTTGCATGTTGTATCCATGTCGATGTCGATATCTGTCATTGGAACTGCATGCCGGGGTCAACTCCGGGTTTTGATGCGATTTCCTGATGCATGAAAAGTCGTCAAAACATACTGGCCTGCCATCGACCCGTGGAAACTCTCTACGGATAATCCAATAAGCTGTAACCGAATCCGTTCTATTTTTGAGCTGAAACCCGTACATTACAGGTCATGAACAAGACGAAATTCATCACTATTGCCCAGTGGGCCTCCCGGATCATTCTGGCAGCGGTATTGATCCTGGCCGGGGTCCTGAAATTGCAGGACAATACCCTGCTCTTTGAGTCCGTGGCCTATATCACGTGGCTGCCGCTGTGGCTGAAGTTTTGGATTGTAGACCTGCTGCCCTGGGTTGAAATATTCCTGGCAGCCCTGCTGTTGGTTCGCTGGCAGGAGAAGTTTGTGCTGCCGGTTGTAGGGCTCGTTTTTATCGGTTTTCTGGGATACGCCATCTACGGCACTGCCACCGGCCTGGAAGGCGATTGCGGCTGTTTCGGTGAGCTGATGGACAGCACCTTTGGCCCGGCAATGATTATCCGGAATGCCGTTTTTGTGGGTATGACAGGGTTGCTTTTCTGGAGGCCGGTTGCGGCGTCTGAAGAAGCCGCCGGCCCCGGCCATGAGTTATGAATTGGACTGCATGATTTTGAAAAGGGTGAGACGAGGGTATCATTTTGCAGGGCTCGTACCAGTCGGCATAAAAATCAACCAAAACGGGCTTGTCACCGTTGATGAGTTCGGTAAATGTCTGTTTTTTCTCGTCGGTTTTCATCGGCTTTAACGTTACATTGATCGATAATGGGTAAAAAACGTATATCCTTATAGCCGGCAGGCAACGAACCGTTCTACCCGGCTGGCTGTTTTTCACTTTTCAATGCGTTAAAGATAGGCAGTAAAAAGGCCTTTTTTATAAGGGCAGAACTAAGAATGGTGTAGGGATTGTATCAACGGAATCAGATTTCTTTTTCAGTGTTTCTTTCATTTCACTCAAACCCGTATCAACAACTGGGGAAATGGACAATCGCTCAAATGTTTGTTCAGTCGGGATCTGAAATCCATACAATGTAATTTATAAATTTCAATACCGGAAATAGACAGGTGTTCCACTTGCAGTTGCAAAACCCGCTCTTTCCAGTACCCGGTTTTCAACCATATAAACGGATTATCCGTTTTACTGCAAAGCACCAAGTTCTGTTTGTCATGGCTTTCAGTAGAAAATTCAGCCAATATTTCATTTAGTACAACACTTACCTGATCTTTTTGAGGCATTTCTTCCAGATTCATCCCGTACAGGGAAGCTATAGTTTTCAATAACTTCAATACCGGCTGGTCTGGGTTGATGAAATTTATATCATCCTTTGAAGCTTCTTCATTATTATTTTGCAATCGAACGATCGCAACCAGATGTCTTTCCAGCAGACTTGGTAATATTTTTATCCGGATTTTTTCATTATGCCGTAAGGCCATGGATTCTACGGCCTGCAAAACCTGTCCAATTGAGATTAATGCCTGACGGAATTGTTCAGGATCCTTTTGATACCCCGACTGCACACATATCTCAAGTACAGGGCCTGTAATGCGGAACAACCACTGGTGTTTGCCATATCGGTCGGCGTTTTCACAGATGTTTTCCATGATCGAAATCAACATAATGAGTCCTGGCTGGTATTGATTCAGACTCGGAAAAATTCCGGATCCAGATTATTTTTTTTCATTAAGCGGTAGAATGTACCGCGAGGAATTTGTGCCTGTTCGGCGGCCTGGGTGACATCACCCCTGGTCGTTTTTAGTAATTCGCTTAAATATTGCCGTTCAAAGCTGACAACATGCTGTTCACGCAGTTTGAAAAAGCCGGTTTCATGCCCGGACGGACAACAGGCGGCCGCAACGACAATTTCATCGGGCAGGTCATCCACAGTGACCCTGTTGCTGCGGGCCATTGCCAGAGTTCGTTTAACAATGTTTTGCAGTTCACGCACATTACCCGGCCAGTGGTAGTATTTGAGGACTTCAAACAGTTCAGGATCCACGTCAACGTCCTCTTTGTCCATTTGCATTGCATACAGGGTTAAATAATGGGATGCAATCAGAACGATATCTTCACTGCGATCCCGAAGAGGCGGCACATCTACCCGTCCTACATTAATACGGTAATAAAGATCCTGGCGGAATCGGTTATGCTTGATTTCTTCATCCAAATCGAGTGAAGTGGCCGCTATCAGGCGCACATCAATGTCCATTTCCTGTGTTCCGCCCACACGTCGAATTTTTCGTTCCTGCAGTACACGCAATAACTTTGCCTGGAGTTTTTGTGGCAGATGTCCGACTTCATCGAGGAAAAATGTACCCTTGTTTGCAAATTCCAACAGGCCCATGCTTTTCTCATTAGCCCCGGTAAAAGCCCCGCGTTCATGGCCGAAAAGTTCACTTTCCAACAGGTCTTCAGGGATGGCACCGCAATCAACCGGTACAAAACGCTGATCTTTACGCTTGCTATAGTGATGGATATTGCGCGCTACCAGTTCCTTGCCCGTACCGGTTTCTCCAAGAATCAGAACATCGATATCTGCCGGTGCTATTCTCTCGATCGTCTCGAACACAGCCTGTGCAGACCTGCTTTTGCCAATCATTTCGCCCATGCGATAGTCACGTTCCACCTGTCTTCGTAACAATCGGTTTTCTTCCCTGAGGCGCTTTTCTTCAAGTAGTCTGCGAACGTTGCTGCGCAGTTCATCAGGCTTGATGGGCTTGATCAGATAATCGGTTGCTCCCAATTTCATGCATTCTACAGCCGTATCAACGGTCGGAAAAGCCGTAAGCATTAAAACGACTAGGCCGGGATCCTGTTCTTTAGCTATACGAACGAGTTCAACTCCGTTAACCTTCGGCATACGGATATCTGCAATGAGCAGATCCCATGGCTCTTCCGTCACCATATCAACGGCCCTGGTACTGTGTTTTTCAACAACCACGTCCGTATCAGGGAGCTTGCATAAAGTATCGAAGCAGACCTCCAGCATCTGGGGTTCGTCGTCTACGACAAGGATTCGAGATTGTATCATTCAGATTTCCTCCATGTGTTTATGGTAAGCGGCAACCGGGAGATGAATGGTGAATCGAGTACCCCGGCCAGGTTCACTTTCCATATCAATAGTCCCCCCATGACTTCGAATAAGACCGGAACAAATAGACAGACCCAGTCCTGTTCCTTTTTCTACCTCCTTGGTAGTAAAAAAAGGCTCGAAAACCTGTTCCTGAATTTCGGCAGGAATACCATATCCGGTGTCTTGTACAATGATGCTTATATAACGGCTCGAATTATTTTCGGTGCGATTATTCTTATAAAGAGGGGAGGATACAGACAAGGTCCCACCCTCGGGCATGGCATCCAGTGCGTTTAGAAACAGGTTTAAAAACACTTGCTGTATCTCATCGACGTTGGCCTCAACCGCTGGCAAATTTTCCGAAAGATGCTCATCGATGACCAGCCCGCTATTTTTAGCCTGTTGATCTATCAAGGCAATAGCTTCGCGAATCGGCAGGGTGATATCTATTTTGGTGCGGCTTGCGACTGACGGCCTGCAGTATGAGAGAAGGCCCTGGGCAATTTTTGCGACGCGATCAGCGGCATCAGTTATTTTGTGCAGTTCCTGTTGAACTTTGGCCGACATTTCTTCGGGATGATCTGCGGTCAACAGGCGTGCTTTGGCACTGATTATGCCGATCGGGTTGTTAACTTCATGAGCTACATGACCGGCCAGTTCGCCGACGGCGGCAAGCTTGCCGGCGCGAATCATTTGTTCCTGTGCTCTTTTCTGCTCGGTGATATCCTGGGCAAGCGATACGGCATGATTCATTTGACCTTCCGTGCCGAACAAAGGCGCTGTTGTAATCCGGTACGTACGGCCTTCACCATTCAGGGCGCCCTCCGGTACAGTAAATTCACAGCTATGGGTTTTTCCGGCTTTCACTGTTGTACAGGCTTTCACTGATTTGTCAAGACGGTTCTTCTCTACATAAGTATGAAGGGACTCCCGCCCGAACCACGTTTCCCATCGCCGGTTGGTCCAATAGGGCTGCCCATCACAGTAACAGACACACAAACCGGTATTCGTAGTTTCAAGTGCTTTTTCAATGAGCTGGCGCTGTTCAAGGGCGTGATCGGCAAATTTTTCCAGTTGCTGCTCGCTTTGCCGGATACGATCTGAGAGTGTGGTAACAAAATAGGCCGTCAGAAAAAATATCCCGGTCAGTAATCCTACCTGACTGATTACATAAACAGGTTGATGAGATGCATGTGCCAGCTCCCCACCGAGCTGAACATGAGGGAATAGGGTCAGGGTATAATGATGTAATACATGCGTAGCTTCACCAACCGCTAAAAGAGCCAGGAGGGTACTTGCCGCAGCTGCAACGGCATAACAGTGTCTGCGGGTTAATACGATACCGGCAATAATAACATGAAAGAGCATGAGAAGTGAAAGCGGGTTTTCGATACCACCCGAGAAGTGCAGAAGAATAACCAGTATAACCAAATCGGCATATGCCTGAAATGGAAGCAGGTACGTTTGAAAGTACCTCTTGCGCAGAACAAATTCATATAACAGGTTAAGAATTGCGAGAACACCGATTGTAATAATTAAAGGCCACCAGACCTCGTTAGGGAGCCATTCGGCGACCTGGACAAAGATAAATGTCAGCACCCACGCTACAACAATAGCTATCCATCTCATGTGGATAAACCAGCGGTTAAAATTGATCAGGCGCTCCCGGCCGATGGGGCGTTCCACCTGCTCCAGTACATCTGCAGACAGGGAAGGAGAAAACAGGGAAGGAGTTGATTTGACAATGAACCAGCCAACCAAAACGGCTGCAATCAATGATGAAAAAAGTCCCCTGAACAAATGGAGCAAATGCAGCGTGTGGGAATCCAGGTCTTGCAACCATAAACGCTCTGCGATCTCATAGGTTGCAAATATTACGACCACCACACCCAGTGACCACAAAACAGGTCGGATAATACCAGAATAGGACAGCGGTTTATTTTTATTGGATGGAGTCATATTCTGGATTCATAGTATAAATTTTTTGCTATTAGAGGTTAAAATCCTCCTATAACTCAAAATGAGTGATAAATCAATATCATATACAGCATGATTTAAATTCGAGGTTTCCTCTGACATTCATACCGGCTTCGGTGATAGAATGCCGGAAAAAATCGGGGCTACATTCAATATCAGCGTAAGCGATTTCCAACTGAAGTGTTGTGAGGGGAATCAGGAATTCACTGTAGGGATTTTCCCTATACAAATTTATTGGTCACAGTAAGGGGTTTAAAACCCTGCACTTTCGTGCAGGGTGCTTTAGTTGTAAAAATTGTAGAATTTCCAATACGGGAAGCTGCTCATCCCTGACTTTCTTTTTCAACTGTCAGTTTGAACATCTCTTCTACAACTTCTATCCTATATTGACAATGTGGTTGGCCTTTGAGGTATTCAATAATGAAGGCTGCAATTTTATTGACAACTCTCCGGGCCAGATTCTCCATTTTGTCAACATCTGCGGAGGAAATCTTGTCTCGCATGAATTCCAGCTCACTGTCACGAATCGTTGCAAGCTCGTCCATCAACGCTTTAATTGCGGGAACTACATTCTGTTCACTTAGCCAGGCCTCATAATCTTCAATTTCCTTTTCTATAATCTTTTCCACCAATGGAATTTCATTTTCACGCATCAGATAGGCCCGGTCAGTTGCATCGCTAAACATGTCCATATTTGCCAAATCCACAAATTCCAGTTCACCTACTTTCGATTCAATATTCCGGGGCACGGAAAGGTCAGCATCACTTTGAATTTTCGCTTCACCTGGGACTTCTGCATGTGATCCATTGTTATTATCGGCTTGTTTGATCCGGTAGAAACGATCACCAGATCTGCATTGGCAATCTGTTGGGGCAGAAATTCCATGTCAGCGACTTCAAGATCAAACCGGCCGGCCAAAAACTCGGCATGGTCCCGGGTACGATTGACCAGGGTCAGGTTTTTGGCCCCCATGCTGAGCAGGTTTTTACATGTTATCGTGCCAAGCTTTCCGGTACCTACAAGAAGGATTTTCTTGTCGTGAAGCGATCTGAACGTACAACAGGCAAACTTTACCGCTGCATAAGCAACTGTTGCCGCACCCTGGCCCAGAGAGGTTTCACTTCTTGAACGTTTGTGAGCCCGGAATACCGATTGTATAAGCCGGTGCATCTCACCATCGATCATGTTTTGTCCAACAGAAAATTCATACCCCTCTTTCACTTGTTTGATGATCTGCAAATCCCCCAAAATCTGTGAATCAAGTCCAGTGGAGACGTTGAAAAGATGCTCAATTGCACGGCGACCTTTATATGCAAATCCAAATTTATGGAACTCCTCTGGGGAGCCGCCGGAGTAATTGGTCAATAACCGGATTAATACATTGTGGGTTGTCTCCCGAGCTACGATCTCGGTTCTGTTGCATGTGGAAATAATAAACAAACTGGAAATCCCCTGCCTGCGTGCTTCATCCAGAAGCTCCATTTTTTTCTCTGCATCCAGGCAAAATTTCTCGCGTATCTCAACCGGGGCATCCCGGTGATTAATACCGATGACTGAATAACTGTCAAATTTGGGATATTCCACGTTGATAATATGTTTGTATACTATTCTTCTTTTAACGTTCTCATGTAGTTGACGATATTCCAGATATCTACTTCGTAAATATCAGCCTCGAATCCCGGCATCTCATCCCGGCCTTCTCTGGTTTTATAAAACAGCTCGCCGTCGGTTTGACTTTGAACCTCTTCAGATCCCAAGTCTCTCATTTCTGTTTCCAGGTCTTGAGCTTCCGAACCATCGCCTTTGCCCTCAGATCCATGACACTCACGACAGTTTCTTCTGTATAGTGAACTTCCGATTCGGATACTTTGATTGTCTGCTTCCATAGGGTTCTGCATCTGTTTGAATCTTTCCGGTACAATCCACTCCTCGGGATCCTGTTCAGAATCCTGAACCAGGGTGGCCGCCACAAAAAAAAGGAACATTACCGTTAAGATTGAATACAAGGTGCTTGTTGATTTTCGATTATTCATAGATCCACAAATTAAGATTGGTATTTGCTAGTTGTAGTGATTTTGAAAACATTATAAATGACATAACCGATTGCCGTGAACGCTGCCATCAATCCCCCCCAAAAGATCACAACAAAAAAAAGCGGGGCGTCCCTGCTCATCCAGGTTCTTGCTTCCACAGCACCGTAATCTATTGGAACAGGAACTCCCCAGGAGACGGCTTTGCGAAACTCTACATTCCCGTAATCAGGATGCTCTTCCAGGCGTATAACAATGACAATATTCCCCTCTTCATCACCGGGCAAATCACGCGGGTACTCAATTTCCACCGATCCCTCACTATTCGTAAATCCATATTCTGCGACCGGCAACAAACCAAACGTACGCTCCACTTCAAACAGAAGCTCCTCCCACTCAACCGGAATGAATTCACCGGTATCCACCCTTTCCATCAACGTAGCCACTACATAGTTCTCGCCATCTTCAACAAAGTAGTCAACGGTCAACTCGGTTTGGCGGATGGTCAACTCCGCTTCACCGCCATCGTACAGGTCATCGTTTTTCAAAGCAGCTATAAATGTGTATTCGTAAAGAGTATCGGCGGCGATAGCATCAAATTTTTCATCCATGACAAGCCGCCCTCTGCCTTCCTCATCTGTCGTTATGCTGCCCAGCTTCGAGGCTCGCGAAATTTCGTTAAGAAACAGGTCCACTACGACCCCTTCCAACGGGGTTTGACTGTCCTCATCCTGCCTTGCAAGCGATACGGTAAGGAACGTTTCCTCATTAACCTTAAAATACTCCAGCCCCAGATTAACCGGTTGTCCGGATTGGACGAACCCCTGAGCAACAGAGTGGTAACTCAGAAAAACGACTATCACCGCAACCAGGAATATCAGGGATGACCCGAAGCGTTTGATGTTGGCCTTTGAAGCCAGGTGGGCCTTTTTTTTCATAAGAGTTTTCATCTGGGTTTCTCTGAATATGGTTCATGTTTTTGGTTCCCCGCGTTGGCCGAATCAAAAGCAGTCGTCTGCTTTTCCTGTTCGTGTTCCATTTCCCATACAGGGATGACAGGAAACCACCTGACAAACAGGGTGATGATCAAAAGCACTCCGGCGACGGTTGCGATTGTAATGACCCACTCGGGAAATGTGGGGGCATACCAGGTCCAGGACACCGGCACGTCCTGAATGGGAATAAACGTATATTGCTGGGTGGGGATAACGATCAGGTACCGTTTAAGCCATGCTCCAACAATGACGACCAAGGAAATTATAAACAACGGCAGGGGTTTTCTGGCCCTTTTAAACAACAACACGACGATCGGCAGAAATAAACCGCCTATTTGCGTCGTCCAGAAAAGAGGAGCTTTACTACCTGTAAATGTATCCCTTAAAAACTCGGCTTCGAGTCCTCCCAGCTTGAATCCCGGTACAAGGTATTCGTTGATATTAAAATAGAGATACACGACGGCCAGGAAATGCAGAAGCTTTCCTGAATAATCAAAATGTTTTGCGGTTAGAATGTTACCAAGGTTGTAGACCCTGTTGAGGACGTAAGCCAATACAATCACACAGGCCGTTCCCACCATAAAAGCGCCCGATACAAAATAGGCCCCGAAATTCGTGCTGTCCCAGCCGGGCCGGAACGTAGTGGCAAACAGCCAGGAGGTAACCGTGTGAATGGCAAAGGCGACAGGGATGACCAAAACGGCAAGAACGGCTACTGACCGTGTAATACGTTTGATTTGTGAAGGATCTCCCTGCCAATTGAGCGACAGTATGCGATACATCTTTTTTTGCCATGTCGGGATGTTGTCGAGCCTGTCCCTGCACATAGCCATATCCGGTATCATCGGAATATACAGCATCAGGATGCTGATGATCAGGTATGTATTGATCACGGCCACATCCCATAAGATCGGCGATTGTATACGCCCGTAGACAAACACATTCAGTATGCGTTCCGGACGCCCCATATCAATCACAATAATCAGGGCTGCCATGATAATCGATGATACCGCGATGATCTCGGCTATTCGTGTCAGAGGAGTTCTCCAGTTGGTATGAGTCAGTTTCAGGATTGCACTGATCAAGGCGCCGACCAGACTTACCGCTACAAAAAAAACAAATGTGGCGATATATACCCCCCAGGATGTGTAGTCATGCATTCCGGTAACCGCCAGACCATTCCTTAGCTGATAGATATAAGCAATGACGCCGGCTATACAGATCAAAATCAGAAATGAGAACCATAATTTACCGGTACGCCCGAATTTTTGCGGCAGCAAATGATCAAACTGTCCTTGCGAGCGGTTTGAGTCCTCTTTTAGATGATTCGGGGATCGTTTCATGGCTACTCACTTGTTTCAGGTTTCTTATAAGAAGGTTCTGATTCCTCGAAAGGAAACCTTCTGTTCACCGGCGGGATGTAATACACCCTCGGCCGGGTTCCGAGATGTTCCATATAACGATAAGCACTGTTCTCTTTGAGCATTGTACTCAGCCGAACGGTTTCCTGTCCGTTTGAAACGGCATCCTCGTTTTCATCCCCGAAATAGATCACCCCGTTCGGGCAGGCTGTTACGCACTCTGGAAGTTCTCCTTTGGCTGCTACAGCCGGACAAAAATCACACTTTTCTACAGTCCCCACTTTGTGTGTGGTACAGGCCTTTCCATCGGTGCCTTCCATTTCTTCCCGGCTCAATGTCAGCTGTTCCTTCCCCCAGTTGAATTGGCGCGCCGAATACGGGCAGGCCACCATGCAGAAACGGCACCCGATGCACCGTTCATTGTCAATGGCAACGATGCCGTCGGTACGTTTAAATGTTGCATCTGTCGGACATACCTTCACACATGGCGGGTTGTCACAGTGGAAGCAGGATTGGGGCATCCAGTACGGGTACGTGGTATCGGCATCCTGCATTTTAAGTACATTGAGGTAACTTCTGTGATCAGGCAGTGCATGCATTTTAGCGCAGGCCTCCCGGCAGACTCTGGCATTCCGGCATCTGCGAAGGTTTATTACCATCACAAACCGGCGTCCTTCAATCCCTTTCCGTACATTTTTATCCAGGGCTTCCACATCAGGAAGGTATTTAACCTCTTTACGCTTCACTTCAACGACCTCTCCCTCCGGTGAAAGAAGCTTGATGGTATGCTCACCTTCATTGTCTTGATCACTGCACGAGTACAGAAATGATCCTGTACTCATGGCAATCATGCCGGCCAGGCCTTTTTTCAGAAAGTCTTTGCGGGATTGTGGTTCTTTTTCATCTTTTTTCATGGTTCTCGGAGTCTGGGAGCCAATTATAGTATAGGGCAAAGTTCAAAACGCA
>SKRC01000298.1 GCA_007118695.1 Balneolaceae bacterium
CTCCGTACTCTCATAAATCCCGTCTATAGGCATCATCAGAATAATCATTTACAATACGTCAAAAGAATCAGTATTTTTGGAACTTCTCATTTAACCAAAATGAGAATCAAACTAACGACAACCGTAAATCAAAAAATCGGAGACACATAATTACTGCCTGCAGGCTCATCGACCCAAAATCACTAACTGCCCTGCGGGTTACTGTTATTACCCTGACACATGAGTTACCTCACATTTGTACTTCAGGAACGTAAATTACTCTCATTCGGCGTTTCTACTAACCTTTTTTTCCAGCTTCGGACAAACATTTCTTATCTCCTTGTTTGTTCCGTTATTCCGGCGAATTTTTTCCCTCGGATGTGTTAAAGCTAAATGGCTTGCTCATCGGCCCGACAACTGTATGGGACGTTTCCGCCTTCATTTCTTACTGATATAAATCAGTGCTGTATTCGTTTCCCTGGCCAGGGCAAGTGCAATAGCCCCAAACGCTTTTTCATCAGGCCCTGCTTTTCCCAGCCCCATAATGACAAGATCATGGTTTTCAGCCTCCCGGATAAGTGTCTCTTTTACATCATCGCTGAGAATGATACGTGCTTCGGTATCACCGGGTATAATCCGGCCTGAAAACCGGGTCAGTTGCACCTGATTTTTCTGTCGGACGGCTTCCGGCGTCTTTGTGGAAAGTATCTGTAAAAAGGTTATTTCAGGCTCGGAGGCACGCCAAAGGCTGGCAGCTATTCGTGCCCGAAGCGGATCGTGGCTCCCAAAACCGGCTACCGGTATAAGAACTTTCCGGGCTTCCGTAATCTTCCAGCCGGTATATGGCTGCCGGAATACCACCACGTCGGATTTCACCCGTTTTACAAGTCTTTCAAGATTTTGACTGGTTTCAATATCATCCAAATCACTCAAACCCAACATCAAACTGCGGCAATTATGTACTTTGACTACGCGTTCAATCTCCTCCCACGGATGATCAGCTATGGTTGTGAGTGTGTCCGGACGCAAGCCTACTTCAAACGAAGCATGTAATGCGTACTGTGTTACATCACGGCTGTCGATTAACCGCTTTTGGAGATCGTCTTTTTCTTTACTTGGGATAACGATTGAGAGCAATAATACCCGGCCGACAACGGGTGGCGCGAGTGCGTTTGCCACAAATACCATTGACTCGGCATTTGCCGGATTTGAAATCGGCAGCAGCACAAGCGGACTCAACCCCCTGAGGCGGACAAGATCAGGATCAAGTGCTTGTTCGGATGCTTCTATAACCTCCGCTCTTTTAACAAAAAAGGAGACGAAAAGTGCACTTCCGATTAAAAGCCAAATAATGGAGATCATTCCAGCGGCCGGCACAACAATGGCCTGAAACAATGCAAGTGCCGTACAGGCGATAAAACCGGCAATCGGAAGTGCCGGAAAAAACGGAGCTCTGAACGTTTTACTATCTTTATATCCCCGGTTTCGCATTAATATCATGATCACATGTCCCAGGGCAAACGTAATCAGAAAAATCAAACTGGAAGCCGCACCTGCTGCTGCAACATCCGGCAGGATAAGCGCCAGCAAAGCCACGATTCCGCATGTTGCATAAATTGCCGGTACCGGTGTACCATACTTGCTGTCAACATTTGACAAATGATGTGTCAGTGTCCGGTCCCTGGCCATTTTCAATGCAATGCGAGAAGCCGCAAAAAGGTTGGCTTGCAATGCCGACAGCATCGAGAATATACCTGCTATCAGAACCAGCCAGAACCCAAAGGCTCCAAGATAATTCTGGGCAGCAATTGCCAACACCGTTTCAGGGTTCTCGGCACTCATCCCCGCAATAGAATCACCCGGTTGAACCCCGACAGTCATCATGACAAAAAGCAATGGAAGATAGATAGCCGTCCCAATAACAAGAGTACCGATCATCGCTCGCGGGATCGTTTTTTCCGGATTTTTTATTTCTCCGGCGGCGGATGCAATCAAATCAAACCCCTGAAATGCAATAAACGTATAGCCCATGGCTGCTATCACACCGGAAAATCCGCCCGTAAAAAAAGGATCCAGGCTGCGGGTGATATGAGAAAAAGGCGTCTGGAAAACGGCCGCCAGGCCACCGGCAATAAGCACGATGAAGACAACCAGTTTGCCAATATTGACGAATTTGCCGTCACTGCCCGGACTCCGGGTCAGTTTAAAGGTATAAAATCCTATGGCACAGAGAGCCAGTATGGTAGGAAAGGCCTGAAGTTCAAACAGCCATTCATATCCACCGGCAGGAATTTGCTGCAGAGCAAATATGGCGAAAGCCCCAAATCCGAGAGCATAGAGCACCGCTGCAACCAGGGAGGCAAACCAGACGACCCAGCCTACTCCGAACGCCACTTGAAGCGAAAGTGCTTTTTTAGCATACGTATAGGTGCCACCCGACTGGGGATTCGCCGATGCCATCTCGGCAAAACTGAGTGCAGTTACTGCGGCAATGACGCCGTTGACAACAAAAGCCAGAATTGCTGATGGTCCGCTTACTGCAAATGCCACACCGGCCAGTGCCAGAATTCCACCACCAACCATAGCTCCTATACCGATGCCGATGGCACCAACAGAACCTATCGTGCGGTTGATCGTGGAAGTTTGCTGCGTTGCACCCAAGTTGTCATCTGATTATGTTGATAGTCAGTAAAACAGAAATAATACGATTTCCACTGGGAAATCCCATCCCTGTTTTTTCGGATCAGCCGCCGGTTCTCACTTTTGCTATTCGGCAGGTTCCTGATGCCGGGGCTTCGCTTTGGTTTTCGGGGCTTTGGGTGGATCCGCGTATTCAGGCGGCCCTCCGTTGGTTACGACTGCCGGCTCGAGATTCGCCGTTTTTTCTGAACCGGTAAGAATTCGCTTGAGCCATTCGCTAAAGGTATCGATGATAAGATAGAGACTGGGCACCACAAAAAGGGTAAGAAACATCGAAACAAGCAATCCGCCCACTACAGCGATGGCAAGAGGACGCATTAACTCGGAGCCTTCACCCATACCAATAGCAAGCGGAAGCATCCCGCAAACCGTGGTAAGGGTCGTCATCAAGATGGGACGGAAACGGATGGATCCCGCATCCACAACGGCCTCAAAAGGTTTAAGGTTTTTCTCCCGTTTGCCGATTTCGATATACTCCACAAGCAGAATCGCATTGTTTACGACAATACCAACAAGCAGAATCACCCCCAGAAGTACCGGTGCACTCAGGTTGGTGCCGGTCAAAAGCAGTGCCGCTCCCACACCAATCAGAGCAAGTGGAACGGCTGTCAGAATGATGATCGGATTGGCAAGCCGTTCATACTGTACGGCCATCACGACAAATACCAAAAATATGGCCAACAGAGTGACTGTAAACAAAATCCGGTTGGTTTCCCGGATCGCTTCTTCTTCACCGCCAAAAATGAGACTGTACCCCTGCGGAAGATCATAACCGGCCATACGCTTGCGAATTTCATCGTTTACCGTTCCCACATCGGTAATATTCGGATTTACTTCCCCATCCAGCCGCATCACCCGAACCTGGTTTTCACGTTCAATGTGTGCCGGTCCGTCGGTAAGACGGAATGAGGCCACATCAGCCAGGGGTACCGCACCTCCACCGGGCCGGAACATCAGGATCTGACTCAGGTCTTCATCATCTTTCACCTTGTCGCGCGGCAGCATCACGCGGATGTCGTATTCGGCGCTGCCCGTGGCAAATCGGGTGGGTACCTGGCCGAGAACAGCCGTCCGGACGGCATCACCCACATCGCCAATTTTCAGACCAAGTGCCGTGGCACGTTCTCTGTCCAAATCCACCTGGAGAAGCGGACTGCGATCATCACGGCTTATCTCGAAATTGATCAGGCCGGGAATATCATCCAGCTCAAAGAGCAGGTCACGCCCGATCTCGTCCAGCACGTCAATATTATCTCCCACGATACCGATGGAAATCTGTGAACCTGCAGGGTTTGTGCGTATGCCGGAAATACCTGGCGGACTCGCATTCACACGTGCACCCGGTATAGCCAGAGAATCAAGTTTGTCCTGCATCATATTGACCCATTCATTGGGCGACATATCGCGCCTTTGCGAAGCAGGGACCAGGTTTACACTGAAACGGGCCGTCCCGGGCCGCTCATTGATAACACCTTCAGATAGGTGCCCGCCAATCAGCCCGAATACACTCTCCACATGAGGCATTTCATCGATCGCATCTTCGATCCACCTTGAATACTCATTGGTCACGCCGGGGGGAGCTCCGGGCGGCAGGCTCATTCGAACGCCGTAATTACCATCATCCACCTGGGGAAGAAATTCGTTACCGAGATCGTCCATCAGATATAATACCCCGGCAAGCAGCAGAAATGCACCTGCAGCAATGCCCCACCGGAAACGCAATACCTTACGCAAAACAAACGCATACAGGCCGGTCAATTTTTTCAGACCGGAGTTAAATTTTTTATTGAAACGGCTCTCCTCCAGGCCGCTTTTGTATTTGATCTTGGTCAGCAAGGCGGCGAGCATCGGCACAAGCGTCAATGCCGCTGCCAGAGAGGCCAGGATCGCAAAAGCAATGGTCAGAATCAGTTCATTGAACAACATCGATGCCAGCCCGGTAATCAGCAGAAATGGGAGTACGGCAGCCAGGTTCGTCATGGTGGATGCAACCACGGCCGAGGAAACCTCGGCGGCACCTTCGTGAGCGGACTCATCGGCAGATTTTTTCAGTTCTTCGTTATGGCGAAAAATATTTTCGAGCATCACGATGGCATTGTCAAGCAGCAAACCCACGCCAAGTGCCAGTCCACCCAGGCTCATGATATTGAGGGTGAGATTACCCATGCCCATCATGGCGAAGGTAGCCATTATGGCGATCGGAATGGAGAGGCCGATGACAAAACTTTTACGAAGGCTTCCCAGGAAAAGAAGTACCACAAGCATCGCCAGAACACCGCCGAGAATGGCAGCCGTGCTAACTGCACCAATTGAACTGTTGATAAAGAAAGATTGATCTGTGGTGGTCTGATACTGGATATCAGCCGGTATAAATCCGCTGGCCTCCAGCCGGTCGAGTTCTGACTTAACGCCATCGATAACCTCGAGTGTATTGGCCTCGGGCAATTTGGTAATGGAGAGCTGCATGGAGGGTTCCCCGTTCAGGCGAACAAACAGGCGTTCTTCACGATGGGTATCTTTTACCTCAGCTACTTCATCCAGCGAAATGGTGCGGCTGCTTCCCGGGATGCGCAACTTTACATCTGCAATATCATCCACAGAGGTAAATCTGCCGTCGGTTTTAGCCATAACGTCAAACCGGTTGGAGGTAACCTGCCCTGCCGCGATGTCACGGTTCTCCTCTTCCAGCGCCGTGGTAACATCGTTCATTGAAAGCCCGTACGAATTGAGGCGATCAACATCCACAATCACCTGGAGCTCGCGCAGCAACCCCCCGGCCACCTGGGCGCCTCCAACTCCGTGGATAGCCAGAAGCTGAGGGGCCAGTTCATGTTCCATCCAGTCACGTACTTCAATAGGAGAACGCATTGTAGAGCTGAATCCGGCCACATACACCGGATCCTGGGATGGGTCATATTTAAAAATTCTTGGAGGCTCGATATCGGACGGCATCTGAGTCCGTGCAAACTCGAGGTTACGCGCCGCATCCTGCAGGGCCACGTCAATATCGGTACCGTAGTCAAAAAAGAGCTCTACGTTGGTGCGGCCTTCTGATGCCCGGCTGGCAATGCGGATCAAATTCTCCGTTGCCGCAAGATTGGATTCCAGCACCCGGGTAATCTGCTGCTCCATCACTTCGGGAGCTGTACCCGGGTAGTTCACTGTCACCCTGATTTGAGGGTAGTTGATTTCAGGGAGCAGATCTACCGGCAACCGGTCGAAAAAGAAAAACCCCAGTACAATGACAACGGCGGTAATCGCCATCGTACCGATCGGCCGGCGGATGGCATGACTCGCCAGTCCTTCTTTTTGAACACCGTTGGTGTGTTGTTTGGATTGATTCGCCATGGTCCTATCGCTCCGTAAATGTTTCGGGGGAGCCTTCATCAACCCAGCGGCTGACCGTCACGTGCAGATTTTCACGCAGGTTCCCGGGGTTTCCACCCACAATCACATCCCCTTCTTCGAGCCCGTCAAGAATCTGCGTCCAGTTACGCCTTTCGATTCCAGTTATAACTTCACGTTGTTCGAGCCGGTCATCACTGTTAATGATATAGACAAACTTCTGATCCCGGGTTGATGCGAGCAGTGATTCGCTCGGAACAGCAAGCACACCCTGTTGCCGGTCGGCATCAAGCCTGACCCTGGCCAGAAATCCGGGGCGGATGACCACATCTTTTTGTTCAGCGCGCATGGATACTTCGACCGTTATCAGACGGCTGTCGGAATCGGCCGACGGAAAAACGCGTTGCACGGTACCTGAAAACGTTAAAACCGGAAAGGCATCGATAAGTAGGTCAGCCGTATCTCCCTCGTTGATGTGAACGACATCCCGCTCAGAGACTCCGACACGCACCACCAATCTGTTCAGATCGGCCACAACAAAAAGCGGTTCATTATTGGAGACGGCGTCTCCTTCCTCAACAAGGCGTTCCAGGATAACGAGATCTTCAGGGGCACGAACGCTTCCAAACCCTAAACGTGTCTCCCGAAGCTTTACATCGCTTTGGGCAATTTTATAGTTTGCCCTGGATTCTTCGTACTCCGAGGTAGAAATCGCCTGTTGTTCGAGCAGCTGCGCATTTCGATTGTATTGTGCTTGAGCCAGCTCCAGTTCGGCCCGGGTCCTCTCCAGTTCTGCTTCCAGCTCTTCCACATCCAGCTCCAGAAGCAGATCACCCCGGCTGATCCGGTCGCCTTCACGTACGTTCAGTGACGTAACCAGCCCGCTCATTCTGCTGGCAATCGTGACCCGGTTTTCAGGCTCCACTGTTGATGAAACCTGTACGCTTCTCGACAAATCGATGGGTGAAAGTTCATAACCGGCAATCGGTGTGGCTCGCTCTCCGCGATCTGTATGTCCATCATCCGTTTCACATGCAACGGCAAAGGCGGAAAACAGAAACAGGACGGCTAAAAAATGTGATACGTTTTTCAAGTCGTTCGTTACTTAAAGTGATTATAAAATACCAACAGGCAAAAATACTGCTTTATTATTTACAGAACCATCTTAACCGGTAGTTTTTTAATACTTTAACAGATTGGCAACCTTCTGTTTTCGTTCATTCCGGAAGAAGAAACTACAGAGGACGGTGATTAATGGCTTTTAATCTGCACGAACGGCTTCAGTGATTTCCTCAAGGCGTTGCTGGTTTTCTTCTTCCGTCATCCATACCCCGCGGACCATCACACCGGCACGCTGTTGTACATTGGCGATATCCTCAAGCGGATTGGCCTTGAGCAGGATAAGGTCGGCTCGGCGGTTAACCTCCACAGTGCCAAACTCCTCAGGAGTATCAAAATAGACTGATAAGTACTGCAGTTAAAACTACCAAATTATTTCCGCGATTAATCAGCAAAGAAGTAATTGATTTCATTGTATTTCTGCAATTTAGAATTAACACTGAAAACCTGAACTGATTAATATAGCTGCCGGCATTATTCTTCCACTTTGAGCGGGATATCCTCCGGGCGCATGTTTGGCTTGTATTGATCGCCAAAACCGGCATTATTCGGATCAAATTCCCCGACATAGTCGACGTTCAGGCCATTTTCCGGGATCTCATCTTCCAAACCCAATGCCCAAAAAATACCGTTGATCGACAGCCTGCGCATCGATTCTTTAAAAAAGTCGAATGGGTGCCCCAAAGTGGTAAAAAATACCCGGCTGGTTCCATGTTCACCTTCATACGTATGTGTCCATGCAATTTCATGCGGATCGTCGAAATGTTCTCCTCCCGGCTCGGCACCGCGGACTGCCCGGCCAATTAAAAGCGGCACTGCATCCTCCTTCAGCGTGTCGGAATGATAGAGCCAGCTGCGGGCGTGAAACGGTTCCACTCCCCTCAGAATCGGGTGATCTGCCTGATTTTCATTGATGAATACATCGGTTGAATTATCTCCGCCGTGATGGGAAATCCAGGGCAGGCCGAACACTTCGTGTGGCCATTCAAAATCCATATGGTGATTCGGATGATCCTCGCCGTAGGAGAAGGCATGCGTGGCCGTGCGAAACCCGGCCATTGGTTTTCCCGATTCGGCAAAATCGACGATGTACCGAAGCTGATCATCCGGCAGATTCCGGAAACGGGTATTCATCACCATCATATCGGCATTTTCCAGTGCCTCGAGCCCTTCGATGTTGTCTGTCCGATTCGGGTCGATGATCCCGTCGGTAAGGGCATAACAGACCGTGACCTCAAATCCATACCGGTTCTTGAGAATCCGTGCCAGCATCGGCATGGTTTCCTCGGATCGATATTCCTCATCACCGGTGACAAAAACTATGTGTGGGACGTCCTGATCCGCTTCTGCGCTACGATCGTTGTCGCCGCAACCGGCTGTTATCAGCAGCAATGACAGAGCAGCGATGAAAAGTATATTCAGTTTTTTCATGGGATTTGAGGAATTAAATTCAGGGATTTGAATTTCAACCTAATAAACTCACCGGATTTTAAGTTCCGTAGTAATAAAAAGGTCTGCCGAATTTATGAGATAAACAAGTTATGAAGTTCAGGCCCAACGCTCACAGAACACCCCACAATTTGAAATACTGAATGCATGTCAAATTTCTCTCCCGACGGCTGTCTAATCGGGAAGATGGAACTGCTACCTGTCCCCGTCCCTGTCCCCGTCCCTGCCGTCAGAACACCCCACAAATTAAAGTGCTGAACGCACTTCAATTGTCTCCCCGCAGCCTGTCCCGATTTTTCGGGGAGGGGATACTGCCTCC
>SKRC01000174.1 GCA_007118695.1 Balneolaceae bacterium
AATGTCTCAATGTCTCAGGTCGATCTCCTCTGCATCTTCAGGAATATCCATCTCAAAAATAGAAGGATCCGCTTCATAAAAGCGCCCATTTTCGAAACGGGTTATGAGTACATTCTCGACCTGATCGGTTGCCTGGATAAGCACGGGGCTGCCGTTCTCATCGAGGTTAATTTCAACAAGGGTGAAGATGGCGAACAGATCGTCCGACGTGAGTGTAATGACAGTTTCAGAACCGGCCTGTTCCTCCTCCACACTGTAGGTGTCATCCACTCCCTGCAACATCCTGGAGGGGGCGAAATCATCCTCCTCTTCATCATACGTGCTGATCAGAAGCCGGTTTCGAATGCCATCGTAAACTCTTGATATCTCTCCATCAACCACCATGATCTGTTCATCACTTTCTACCCTGTATTTTTCCTTGCCAATCCATATTTCACCTTCATTATGGCTTCTCTCATCGGTATAGGAGTCATGGTATTCATGCGAAAAGACCGCATTGAATATTTCGCCATCCTCAAATTTTTGTTTGAGCTGGTCAAACACCGGTGTCTGGGCCTGCAATGCCGGCAGGCCTGCAAAGATCAGGCAGATTCCGAAAATAACCACCCTTTTAACTGAGGTCGAGTTCATTGATAATTTGTTGCAATTCTTCTTCATTTTCCACCAATACATCTCTTGCGGAACTGCCCTGGTAGGGGCCTACAATTCCGGCGTTGAATAGTTGATCGATGATCCGCCCTGCCCTGTTATACCCGATTTTCAACTTACGCTGCAACAGTGAAACCGATCCCTGCTGGTGCAAAATGACCACTTTTGCAGCCGCTTCGAAATACTCATCGATGTCGTCTAGCGGGTTTGGAACATCGCTTGTCTCATCTTGAACGACCGGGAGCAGAAAAGGTTGCTTATAGCCGGTTTGATTGCCAACATAGGCGGTTATTTGTTCTACTTCCTCCGTAGAGACAAAAGCATTTTGAAGCCGGGTCATTCCGCCGCCGTTGGTAAAAAGCAGATCTCCCCTTCCAACCAGCTGATCCGCACCGCCCACATCGAGGATGGTCCTCGAGTCAACTTTTGAGGCCACCTGATAGGCGATTCTGGCGGGAAAATTCGCTTTGATTGTACCGGTAATCACATTGACAGACGGACGCTGGGTTGCAACCACGAGGTGAATACCAATGGCTCTTGCAAGCTGGGCCAGCCGAGCGATCGGTTCCTCGATCTGTTTACCGGCCGTCATCATCAGGTCGGCAAGTTCATCGATGATCACCACAATATATGGCAGATGCCGGTGGCCGAGTTCATCATCGAGTTCGCCGGTGGCATATTTTTCATTATACGATTTGATATCCCGCACCATGGCCATTTTCAGAAGCTCATAGCGCTCATCCATCTCCTTACAGACGCTTTGCAGTGTCTCCAGGGCTCTTGAAGTGTCCGTTACGATCGGTTCATCGGAACCCGGCAGAACCGCCAGAAAATGATTCTGAATGTTTCTGTAGAGTGAGAGTTCAATTTTTTTCGGGTCGATCATGACAAACTTCAGATCATCGGGGTGACATTTATACAGCAGGCACGTGATGATGGTGTTGATCCCGACCGATTTACCGGACCCTGTCGCCCCGGCCATCAGAAGGTGCGGCATCCGGGTCAGGTCGATCATGAATACTTCATTCTCAATGGTTTTACCAAATGCTACGGGGAGGGCATAATCGGTGTCGACAAACTTCTTGGTATTGATCACAGACCGGATATAGACCGTTTCCCTGGAGCTGTTGGGGACTTCAATGCCGACCGCCGAGCGCCCGGGGATGGGTGCAATAATCCGCAAACCATGCGCGGCCGTCGCCATTTTCAGGTCATTGGCATAACTTTGTATTTTACTGATCTTTACATCCGGCGCCGGCTCCAGTTCGTATAAAGTCACTGTAGGGCCCACAATCGCGTTGATGCTGAGAATTTCGATTTTGTGCCGTTTCAGCTTATCGAGGATGATTCTTTTATTTTCCTTGATCTCATCAAGATCCACTTCGTTGCCTTCTTTCGGAGGTGAGTCGAGCAGGTCGATGGTGGGAAATTTGTATTTAATGACCGGCAGTTCTTTCGCCTTGTCTTTATTTTGCCGGTCGAGGGCTTTGTCTTCGGCCTCTTCATCGCCTTCACCGATAATGACCGTGATATCTACATCGTTTTCATCTGCATCAAGATCCGCTGAAGTGTTTTGTTTATCAAGAATCGCTCTCGGTTTTTGATTCAGGCCTTCAACCGCTTCTTTTCTCCTGTTTTCACGTTCAATGTCCTCATTGTGCGATCGTTCAACAATTTCGTCGATCGAAGAGGGTTTGTCGATTTCATGGATCCCGGAATCCCGTTCTTGTTTTCTCTTTTCCTCAAGCTCGTTCAGGGCTGCTTTTTCTGCAGCTTTTTTCTCCTTCTGGCGGGCTTTTTCTTCCTTTTTCCGTTGACTTTCCTGCCTTTTTGCTTCCCTGCGTTCTTTCAGCCGAGCCATTCCGTTTTTCAAAGCATCCACGGTTTTCTGCAGGTCACGATCTAACAGGATCAGCAGTGTGATGAGTACCAGTACCGACAAAATGGCGATGGACCCCACACCGGTTACATTAAAGAGGATCTGCGCCATGGCAACCCCCGAACTCCCACTCCAGGCGGAAGAGTACAGGTCGAATTCATTATAAAACCACCCCAGGGTTGTGGAAAACAGAACCATCGCCCAGATGCCGTATGCTGCCGGCCAAATGAGGCGGTCAAGGTTTTTGCCCCGGAATACGAACCATCCGAACAAAAATATGAGTATCGGCATGATGGCGCTCATATACCCGAACATGACATTGACAAACATATAGGAAATATATGCGCCGATGATACCGAGCCAGTTATTTACCTGCAGGGCCGGGCCCTGGTCCGGTGAAAAAATCGAACTGGATGGAATCGATTTAACAATTCCATAGTCGTTCGGATGATGCGTGATAATACTCAATAACAACAGGCCGGATATGGCCATGACGAGTATACCTGCAATTTCCATTTTACGGGTATGTGTCAATCCTTTAAGGATTCCATCCCTATTTCGTTTCTTTGACATGTCTGTTTGTGATGATACCTTCTTTTAAAACGGGTAATACCCGGGTCATATTGATCTGACAGCAATACGAAATATCCTGCGTGTCAACTACCAGTTCTTTCAGACGAGCAGCATGATTTGAATGAAATATGACAGATTCCAGGTCATTCCCAAATTTTTCATATATCGTAAAGGCTACCTTGGCACCATCCCTCGCATCGGGCTGAAGCTGACCACCGGTAAGGTTAAAGATAATATTTCCTGCCAACAAAAGATCTTCCAGGGAAAGTCTTCCTTTCCACCCTGAACAAACGATCACAATCTCGTTTTCAGTCTCCCGAAGTGCATCAACGACAGCATCCAGGTTATGAAAGGAGGCAATGAACAACTCTGCGGCCGACATCGATTTCTTGATCGCTTTGGTTCCATTGGTGGTGTTGAAGATCAACGATTTCCCTGAGATAGCTTCAGAAGTGTATTCCAGGGGGGAATTGCCCAGGTCGTAGCCATCAATTTTGATGCCATCCTTCTCCCCGCATAGCAGATAGTTATCGGAATCCACACTTTGGGCAATCCGGCTGGCTTCACCCATATCCCCCACGGGTATCACTTTTTGGGCACCATTGGCAAGGGCTGTGACGATGGTTGAGGTAGCCCTTAACACATCAGAGATGACAACTGTTTTATCCCGGAGCTGTTCTTCGTGGAAGGTTTGTACAGAAAAAAAGACATCCAGTTGGCTTAAATCAGACATAATTTTATATCGCAATTGGTTAGTAAATTCGGAAATTGGGCTGTTATTTCTTTAAAAATGGTGGTTTGGTGACAGTCGCAGGAATCAATTTTTTTCTTATTGAAATGTATATGGTATTTCCTTCAATCGCATCCTCAATCGGCAGATACCCCATTCCAATTCCTATACCCAGTGAAATTGACTGTGTTCCACTGGTTACAAAACCGGTTTTTTCTCCATCCGGGCTGCAGATGTCATAACCGGCTCTTGGAATTTGCCGGGAGTCTTCAATTTTGAAGCCCATCAGTTTTCGTTTTAGTCCTTCCTTTTTCTGCTTCTTCAGGGCTTCGGAGCCGATAAACGGGCCTTTATCAAATTTGGTCAGCCACCCGAGCCGTGCTTCCAGCGGGGTAGTTCCGGCTGTGATGTCATTTCCGTAGAGCGCCAATCCCATCTCGAGCCGGAGAGTATCGCGGGCTCCGAGCCCGGCTGCCTGTAAGCCATAGTCTTTGCCATGCTGAAACAGGGTATCCCAGATCACAGACGGATTTGCTTTTTCGGTATCTATGTAGAGTTCAAATCCTTTCTCACCTGTATAGCCGGTTGCCGATACAATCACATCAGCCTGGCCGGCAACACTTCCCTTTTCAAATGAGTAGAATTTGATCTCATTGAGATTCAGATCCGTCAGTTTTTGCAGGAGCTCCGGGGATTTGGGGCCCTGGAGCGCAAGCAGGGCTACGGTATCGGATCGGTCATCAAAATCTGCATCATAGGAATTCTGTGAGAGAATCCATTCCCTGTCTTTTTCTATGTTGGATGCGTTGACCACGAGCATGAACCTGTCTTCCTGAAGCCTGTAAACAAGCAAATCATCAACTATTCCACCGTTCTCATAGCACATGGCACTGTACTGTGCCTTTCCTGACTTCAGGCTGGAGGCGTCGTTGATCGTAATTTTCTGGATCCATTTGAGCGCTTCCGGCCCGGAGATTATAAACTCTCCCATATGAGAGACATCAAACAAACCAGCCGCTTCCCTCACGGCCATGTGTTCCTGTTTGATTCCTTTGTACTGAACCGGCATGTCGAACCCACCGAAATCAATCATTCTTGCCCCATACTCCTGATGCTTTTCGTAAAGTGGTGTACGTTTGGCCATATTGGAATCGTAAGACTTTTTCGTGTTTAAAGGATTATCGAAAAGGTAACCAAAATTACGGTTTTCTCAGATTGCAAATGAAACGGATTGTGACTGGTGTTGTGTTTAAGATTGGAGTGTTGAATTCGTATCTTTCGGCCGGAAAATATGGAACGTTGTTAACAGATTAAATCAAACGTATGTCAATCAACAAAGAACAGGTTAAGACAGCCCTGGCCCATGTGATGCACCCGGATGAAGGGGCCGATCTGGTCACCCTGGAAATGATACAGGATATCATCGTTCAGGATAAATATATCTCCTTTACCCTGGAACTGCCTGAAAAGAACGATCAGCTGGCAAACCGGCTTAAACAAGACTGCGAAGCAGCCGTTAAAAAGTTTATCGATAAAGATGCTGTGGTCGATATAACAGTCGGTATTAATATCTCCAGAAAACGCAGCAACGAAGCGGATAAACAGAAACAGCCCCCGCAACACCAGCCTGTTCTGCCGGGCGTTAAAAATATTATTGCCGTAGCTTCCGGAAAAGGCGGGGTGGGCAAATCCACGGTAGCGGCGAACCTTGCTGTTGCCCTTGCCAGGTCGGGGGCCCGCGTCGGATTGCTGGATACGGATATCTACGGGCCGAGTATTCCGACGATGTTTGCGGTGAAAGAGCGGCCTAATATCACGACCGATAAAAAACTGGTTCCAATTGAGAAGTATGGCGTGCACCTGGTATCCATGGGGTTCCTGGTGGACACCGATCAGGCGATGATCTGGAGGGGCCCCATGGTGACAAGTGCTGTCAAACAGTTTATGCAGGAAGTTCAATGGGGTGAACTCGACTATATGGTGCTCGATCTGCCGCCGGGAACCGGTGACATTCAACTGACGATCGTTCAGACAGTGCCGCTGACGGGTGCTGTCATTGTATCTACTCCGCAAAATGTGGCGCTTGATGATGTTCGGAAAGGGGTCAGCATGTTTAACAAGGTGAACGTCCCTGTTCTGGGGGTAATTGAAAACATGTCTTATTTCGTCCCGGATGATATGCCTGAGAAGAAGTATTATATTTTTGGCAAACACGGAGCCAGAAATATGGCATCGAAACTGGAAGTGCCGTTTTTGGGTGAGATTCCCCTGCGGGAGCCAATAATGAAATCCAGTGACCAGGGCACGCCAATCGTGAGTTCGGATCCATCTTCTGCGGCGGCTGAATCTTTTATTGAAATATCAAACAGGATTGAACAGGCTTTGATAGTTAGAAACAAGGAAAAGGATTCCACGGAGAAGGTGGAGATAAAATTCCGGCCCTGAAAAGTTAGGAACTCAGTTTTCAACGTATAAAGTAGTTGCTTGCGGGCCGGGTGCCCGTTGAAGCGGCAGGCTGGCGTAAAAAAGGAGTCTGCCGGTCTCCGAAGAGTATGCGTAAACTTTCATCTTTCCCCGCCGACCTGACTGTCCGGCACTTCAGATACAGATCACCTCGTGCCTTCCACATCCAGGGGTTCAGCGCCCGGCAGGGTATCGAGTTTTGAAGGGTTGACTTCCATCAGGTAGTGTAATTCGGCATTGGAATCGTATCGGATCTGGAAGTTTCTGCCTTCACCTTGCAGTTTGATATCACCAATAGTTCTGCCGCTTTCGTAATTCAGTGTCAGAGTTCCTTCAGGCGTATCCGTAAACTGGGCCGTTACAGAAGTAATCGATGATAAGGGTTGCTGAACCCGCAATACAGTGGCTTCCACTTCGATATCATCGGGCAGCTGGAGAGTTAATTGATCATCCGTATACAGATTTTCAGGATTCCACAAGTGTTCGTTAAATTTGATGTAGGTATTTCCCAGAACCGATTCATGCATTAAATTTTCAGCAATATCATCGGGATTTTCAACCGGCAGAAACAGGCTGCGGGGATCAAATTCTATGTCAAGTTCTTCAGGCTTTTCCCGTTGGTCTATTTCAGTTCCGTTGCTGAGGGTCGGTTCCCTGATGTCCGGCAGCTCTCCATTTTGTTCCGGAGTAGGGGCTTTGTCGCAGGAAATCAGCAGGGAAAAACTAAAAAGAAGAAGAAATAGTAGCGTAAAGGTTTGTTTCATTTGCTAAATAGCTATTATTCACTATAATTTATTGTATTTGTATAACATTAACGGACAGAATCATAAAATAGTTTTTCCCGGAAAATTCACTTGGATTTTATGCTGGTTTCAATCACCATATTACACCATATTAAATGTCAAATGTTAAATTGTCTTATGAGAATCGATCGGCCAGGCGGTTGATCAGATATCCGCTCTCTTCAAGTGCCTGAATGGCAAAACTTCCAAAAAAATCAGTCACTTCTTCAAACTCTTTGACAAACCCTTTTTTATCGTCAGCTTCAACCATCCGAGCGAGCTGCTGGTGGTGTTTGAAAAACCGGAGAAGCAGTTCCCGTCTTTCTTTATTTGCAAATACGATATCCGCATAGAGTTCGGCATCCTGGGCAAATATCCGTCCGGTCATCATCAGTTCAGCCCGGTAGATCGGACTGGAATAGTCGAGCATGTCTTTCGGTTTCAGATCGTGCACCTTCATAAAGGAACCGTGCAGCAATGCCACGTAATGCCTCAGTCCCTGGACCAGGTGCATCACATCGTCATGTTTTTCCGGTTCGGCTTCGACAATTCGCATCCCCCAGAGTTTACACTGTTCGATAAACCATTGCGATTTTTCCGCTTCCCTGGCCGGACAGACAACCATCAGCTGTTTTGAAAGGTTGGGGACATCGGGGCCATGCATCGGGTGAAGACCTAAAACCGGTCCGGAATGATGTTTTATCATTGCTGACAAAGGTTTTTCCTTGTTGCTGGTAAAATCGGCAAGAATGGTTTCAGGCTTCAATTTGGCAGAAAGACGTTCAATGACATTTTCTGTCACATTGATCGGAACGGTAACAATGGCTATGTCGATTTTGGGTGCAATTGCTTCCAATTCATACCAGTTTCCCTTGTCAATACTGTAGGTATGGTGGTTGGACCGGTTGGCGATGGAGCGATAGAGGGTACCCATTCCGCCTTCCCCGCCGACAAACAGGATGTGTTTGGGGTCCCTGGTTGCCCGTGGAAATGTTTCGTTGGACTGGCTGGCTCTTGAAGATGCCATTATCATTCTCAGGAAATCTTCCGCCCAGTCCGGGTCCAGGTTTCTGGATTCGGCTTTCTTGCGGAAGGCCCTGGTTTTTTCCAGTTCGCGTGTTGCCACAAAGATGGGAAGCTGGCTTTCGATCTTCTTCTTGACCACATCCCGCGATACACTGTTTCTTTCTTTTAGCAGATCAAGAATCTTTTCATCAATTTCGTCGATCTTTTTGCGTTGGGTCTTAAGTTGATCCTGGTTATTCATGTTTTTCTTGCTTCTTTTTGATTGCTGAACTGTGCAAAGGTATCCTTATTCAGTGAAAAATGTAGGATGAACAATAATGAAAAAATCGTTTTAGTTTTTGTTCACCGTCATTCTCCATATTTTATAGGTTATGTCCGAATTCAAATTACATTCCCCGTGGCCTCCCGCCGGTGATCAGCCGAATGCAATCATGGAACTGACGGAAGGGATCCAACAGGGTGACAAATTCCAAACCCTGTTAGGCATTACAGGGTCCGGAAAGACTCGTACCGTGGCCGGTGTGATCGAAAATGTACAGAAGCCCACTCTTGTCATGAGTCATAACAAGACCCTGGCTGCACAATTATACAGGGAGTTGAGCGATTTTTTTCCGGAAAACAGGGTGGAATTTTTTATTTCCTACTACGATTACTACCAACCTGAGGCATACCTGTCAAGTCAGGATAAATATATTGAGAAAGACTTGTCAATCAATGAGGAGATTCAGCGTCTGAGGCTGCGCGCAACCAGTTCCCTGCTGTCGGGCAACCGGGATGTGATAATCGTCTCATCGGTGAGTTGTATTTACGGCATTGGCTCTCCTTCGGAGTATGAACGCCTGATTATCAACCTGGAAGCGGGAAAGGAGATACCGAGAAATACACTTTTGTATGACCTGGTGGATCTGCATTACCGCAGGGATGATTTCGAGTTTCGCAGAGGCTCATTTCGTGTCAGGGGCGATGTAGTTGATTTGTTTCCGGCTTATTCCGATGAAGCTCTTCGCATCAGTTTTTGGGGGGATGAGATTGAGAAGATGGAACTATTTGATGTGGAAACGGGCAATATCAGCGAAGAAGTTCACCATTTCAGTATTTATCCAGCCTCCCATTACGTGACTACGAAAGGCCGGCTGGAAGAAGCGATAGAACAGATCCGGGAGGAGTTGTACTGGAGGCTGGATGTTTTGGAAGAAGAAGATAAAATGCTGGAGGCCAAGAGGCTGGAACAGAGAACACTTTTTGATATTGAGATGATGCAGGAAATCGGGTACTGTTCCGGGATTGAGAACTATTCACGATACCTGAGTCAGCGCAAGCCCGGTGAGAGGCCGTACTGTCTGATAGATTATTTCCCGGATGATTTTATGCTTGTCGTGGACGAGAGCCACCAGACAGTTCCCCAAATCGGGGCGATGTACGGTGGGGACCGTTCCCGCAAGATTGAACTTGTAGAGCATGGATTCCGGCTTCCTTCGGCCATGGATAACCGTCCGCTTACATTTGAGGAGTGGGAGTCGATGATCAACCAGTGTATTTTTGTAAGTGCAACCCCTGCATCCTATGAACTGGATAAATCGGAAGGGGTTGTTGTTGAGCAAATCATCAGGCCGACCGGTCTTATGGAACCGGAAATCGAGGTCAGGCCGCTTGATAACCAGGTAGATGACCTGATTGATGAAATCCGGAAACGGGTTGCAAGTAATGACCGGGTACTCTGTATTACTTTGACCAAACGGTTGAGCGAAGAGTTAAGTGAATACCTTAAAAATCTGGGTATCAGCGCTGCCTATATGCACAGTGAGCTTGATGCGCTGCAACGAATTGAAGTTTTGTACAAATTCCGGCGTGGAGATTTCAATGTACTCGTCGGAATAAACCTTCTCAGGGAAGGGATCGATATCCCTGAATTGAGTCTGGTAGCGATACTGGATGCTGACAAAGAGGGCTTTTTGCGATCGGAAACGTCTTTGTTTCAGATTGTCGGACGAGCAGCGCGAAATGTTGATGGCAAGGCGATCCTTTATGCAAATAAAATGACTCGCAGTATTCAAAAAGTAGTGGATGAGACCAATCGCCGTCGTACATTGCAACAAAAATACAATGAAGAACATGGAATCGAGCCGGCAACGGTCATTAAAGACCTTAAACCGTTGGTTGACCCATCACTGATCTCAACCAGGGGTTTTGATATGGATACGGAATCCAAAGAAAATGAGTATCTTGAGGTTGTTAAAGTGGCCGAAGAAGGGGTTACCTACAAAGCTAATCCCGCAATGAAGGAAGTAACATTTGAAAGCAAGGAAAAATTAATCGAATATCTGCGTGAATCGATGTTGTATGCTGCTAAAAACATGGAGTTTGAAGAAGCTGCCCGCATTCGTGACCAGATTGCAAAATTAGAAGAGGAACTCTGAGGTACCAACAACAATTATGGGAACACTTAAATTTATAAAGAACTTTATCAAAGATCGTGATGTAGCATCCATTACCCCGACATCGACACGCTGTGTGGTCAAAGTTTGCAATCATATAGATTTTTCAAAAGATATTCTCATTGTGGAATATGGGCCGGGGGACGGGGTTTTTTCCCGGTATCTGCTCGATCACATGACCCCGGATTCACGGTTGATTATGATTGAGTCGAACGAGGATTTTGCAAGACATCTGCGGGAGTCGATTGCCGATCCACGGGCTGAAGTATTCAATATCCTGGCCGGCGATGTCATTGATATTATGTCTCCCGATGATATCGGAAAAGTGGATTATGTGCTCTCCGGAATCCCGTTCTCTTTTCTGAAGCCGGTGCGGAAAATGAAGGTATTGGAGTCGACCAAAACCATTTTACGAGCGGGTGGAAAGTTTTTGGCATATCAAACCAGTGGACATCTTAAAAAACCATTACTCAGAGTGTTTGGCAATCTTGAAACGGAGCGTGAGATGCTCAATATTCCGCCCTACGTCATATACGAAGTCAAAAAAAACGGTGTGTAGACTTGCTATCCTCTATTCTACACATTTGACGGACAAGTATTGAATCCATTCCTTTCTATTTTATTTTACCTGACAAGAGTATGGAAAAATTAAATTGTAATTTATTGTAAAATTACATGTTTAGGTGAAAAACAATGTTACATGGCAATTGAGCATGGAACATATATTATTTTGTGCTGGTTAGATCAATTAGAGTTAATCTTAAACTTTAAAATGGAGTCTATAAATGAAGATTCTAAGTAATATCCTGCTCGCTGGTATTTTTGCAATAGCATCAACATTGACAATGGGTGTGCTTGACGCAGAAGCCCAGGAAATGGCCGGAGATGATGTTGTATCCGTTGTAAATGCTAGTGACGATCACACAATTTTTGCAGAATTGATAGAAGAAGCCCAGCTGACTGAAACTTTGAGTCAACAGGGACCCTTCACCATTCTGGCGCCCACTGACGAGGCATTCGAACCGATCAGTGGTGAAATAGAAGAAATGAGGCAAAATCCTCAACAGCTTCAAAATGTCCTGATTAATCACCTTTTCCAGGGTGAAGCAACTTCTGATGAAGTTGAAGAAAACTTCGGAATTGATGTTGCAGATGGAGACATTGATGCTTCCAATGGAGTAATCCACAGTATTGATGAAGTTCTATTGGAGCGATAAACACTGAACGTATTATCGTAGCTTTATTTGAGCAGCGATAGATGTCCCTTCGTTAACCCGGAGGGGCATTTTTTTGTGGTTAAACAAACAGGGCGACTGTTTTGGATTAACCCGCATTTATCACCAAGAAATGTGGGTTAAGGAACGTTGAATAGATATGGAAAAGAATCCAAAAAAAATTATTCCTCCCGAACACCTGTTATCGGGCTATGCAAAAGGTATCTTTCCGATGAGTGAATCGCGAGATGATCCGGGATATCAATGGTATACAGCCCGCAGGCGGGGTATCATTCCCCTGGACAAATTCAAGATCTCCGGAAATGTGCAGAGGATAATCAGACAGGAACGTTATAAACCGGAAATTAACAGACGGTTTAGAACTGTGATGGAAGCGTGCGCCAGCCGGGAATCAACCTGGATTTCTGATCTGATTATTGACTCATTTGTACTGTTGTACGAAATGGGATTTGCTCACTCGGTGGAAATGTTGAAGGATGACGGGACATTGGCAGGTGCGCTATACGGAGTAGCTATTGGCAGTGCTTTTTTTGGAGAGTCGATGTTCAAACATGATAAAGAAGCAGATAAAGTGGCACTTTGGTACTGCCATCAAATATTGCAACAAAACGGATTTGAACTGTGGGATACTCAGTATTACACCGATCATCTGGCTCAATTCGGATGTGTGGAAATTCCGGGTAATGAGTATATGCTACGACTGGAAAAAGCACTGAAAAAGGAGGCTGTTTTTAAACTTTGATTTGTGTTTGTACCCACCCGGGAACTGAATCAATCCCTGGCCAGCAGCATCTGCAGTAACGTTTGACGAACTTCCGGACTTGCATCCCTGAAATAGTGAAATGAGACGTGGTCATCGGGTTTGTCAGTGTCGATTTCAATTCCCCAAAGTGGGGTCATGGACGTGGGCAGCATGGAATACCGGGCATCACCAATTACATTGGGTTTGTCGGGGTGTCGAATCAAATAATCCTCGGATAGCCTTGAAAAACGCATTATATCGTAATACATGATGGTTGCCATATAGTCATCATAGGCCTCTTCGGGATAGACACGGGATGCTGATTCACCCCTGTAGACCTTTGTATCAGAGAACAAACCAAGGCGGATGCCGTCTGCATGGAAGGCCTCATCATATTCATATGTGCTGCGCCAAAGCAATAGATTGCCGATCGTGGGTTTAACAACCATGCGCTCGACCAGATGATTGCGTTCATTTGCAAGCTCATAGGCTGTTGCTGTGGCACGTTCCCGTTGAACAAGCCCGAACAAGAGATATATGATGATCCAGGCCCAGCATATCCATGCGTGTGGCCGGTGGCGATAGTAAAACGACAGGCCGACAAGAATGAGTACACCTGCAGTGAAAACCGGGTCAACCACTGAAATGAGATTCCAGGCGAACCGGGTGTCCAGAAAGGGCCAGAGCAGCATGGTTCCATAACTGGTAAAGGAGTCCATGATTCCCGCTGTTGCGTATGAGACCACGCTGTAGAGGTAGAGCTCTCTGAATGATATATACTGGCGCATGATCCACCACAGCAGACCGGCAGCGATAAGGCCGCCAACCGGGATAAATATAAGGGAATGAGTGAATTGCCGGTGAAGTTCAATATTCAGAAGCGGATCCGCCGGGTTATGGATGAAAAAATCCAGGTCAGCCAGCATGGCTGATACAAATCCGGTGAATGCTGCCGGACGTATTTTTTTCTTATCTGCAAATGATTGAGTAGCCGCCGCTCCGACCAGCCCGTGTGTAAGTGGATCCATAACCGGGAAATTCCAAATAACAACGATCAAAATCCACTTTCATCTGACGAGTGCTGCGAGTACCTTCCACCCCTCTTTTTTGTCTGAAGAGTGTTTATCCTATCTGAATCGTTGCGAGCCTGCCGGCCTCGGATGAGGTTCATCGACGATAATCGAGGGGAGTTACCACTACCCGTTCCAGTGCCTGATCCCGGCTTATGGAACCCCTCTGCTTTTGTTCAAGGTCTGACTTGGAGATTCTCAGGTCAATACGATTTGGCAGATCACTGCTTCCGGGTGTACGCAGATTAATCGAAATTAACAGGGAATGATCGTTTTTAAGGGTGGAAAGTGTCTGTCCGTAATCGACCATCAGCTCTTTAAGTGTATGGATCTGATTATCAAGTGATTCCCTGATGGCTTCGGGATCCAGGCCATGTTCACGCTGTTTCTCAAATTGCTCGCGAAGCTTAATCTGCTGTTCTTCTATTTTTTTCCGCGCCTCTTCCTGTTTTTCGCGTAATTCGGGCAGTCTTTCTTTCAGTTCCTTTCGGGCCTCTTCTACCTTTTTCCGGGCTTCTTCCAGCTCTTCGCGTAATTTTTCCCGGTCTTCTTCCGTAAAGAAATCTGAACCAATATTCACCCGTATACTGTCAAGGTCAAACCGGAAATCATCCCTGTTAAAATTGAATTGCAGGGATTCCATCGCATCCGTAAAATCAGTTTCAGGAAATTGAAAATTAACATTTCTGTTCCAATCGCCCAGGAATTGAAAAGCCGGCCGGGAGAGTTCCATCTGGTAGATAACGCCAAAATTCTCCAGGTAGACATAAGTTGGCTTGCGGTGCATCCTGAAGAGTTCATCACCGGTATCTTTCATGCCGCTTTCAAGAATGTTGGAAAAGACGTCCAGGTCCCGGTAGCGGTTGTCTGCATTTCGTTTTGTGGTTACCGTTTCTATTCTGTCGATAAAAGACGATTCACTGATCCGGCCGCTGCGCAGGGCCTGCAGATCATTGACAGACACAGCCATCGAAATCACTGGAGGTCCGGAATGGTTTACCGAATCTTGCTCATTATTTCTGTTTAGTATGACCTGTCCTGAAGGCCTGTCACCGAGTGTAATTTTTGCGGGTTGAAGAGATACAAACCCTCTGACGGTTGGCTTGGTACCGTACAAGACCATCACCTTGTCGTTATCGTCTAACTGCCTGATGGATGGGGCGTAGCTGACAAAAAAATCTGTGATACGGGCTTTTATATCCTCTTCAGTAATTTTAGCCTCACCTTCATTTGTATCCGCGGAAAATGCGAAAGCAAGATCACCGGATTCATTCCCGGGATGAAGGTCATTTGCTGAGGATCCGGAAAAAATTCCAATGGCCCTACCGGAAGCAACCGGGACCGTGAAAATAATGCCATAGCCCGGCAAATATCTGCCGCTGATATGTCCGGCTCCCGTCCGGCTTCCAAAGGTGAATCCGGGCATGGAAAATTTGACCCCGTTTCCGTTATCCTCACGAAACAGCTCCTCAAGTGCACTTTCCATGATCCTGATATCCCGGTTCAACCGTTCCTGATCGATTTCGTTCTGCTGAGCATAAATTGCAGTTGAAAAGATCAGAAACAGAAGGGATGTGATGAGATGTTTTGCAAATGATGTCATTGGATGCTTCCTGTATGTTTATTGTTGCTGATGAATGGTATAGAGAAGTTCACCGAGGGTTTCATTGGTTTGAATGTATCGGTGATAATTCTCCTCTTCAAGCTCTGCGAGGCCTTTTCCTACAAGCCGAAGGTCCTGGCGGCGTTGTGCTTCCATGTATTCCAAAATGACTGATACAGCATCGATCAGTTGTGCTTCATTTTGTTGTTGTGCCTCTTCCATCAAAGTGGAGACAAGCAACAGGTTTTCCTGGCGCATCCTGGACATTATCTCATTGAGCGTCTCTTCATCGATCCCCTGCTCAACAGCAATCTGGCCGGTTCCGAATGCAATTGCCAAGCTTCCATCGGTGGCAGTCATCTGAACCCTGGCAAGAGAGGCGAATAGAAATGTGATCAATAAAATGGCTGCCATTGCCAGCGCAGACCGCCCGACAGCCGATTGTGGCAGAAGGATGTCTTTGGCATCCCTGTACCAGGCTCTAAACCTTCCACCACCCGGGCTGACAATCAGCAGCCGGTGAGCCGGTTGCTCGAGTGGTATATTCCGGATCATACTCCGGGTCTCCTGCAATTCTCCTAGTTCATCTCTCAGGTCGGGATGCTCAGCGAGAAAAGTTTCCAGTTCATATTGTTTATTTTCGTCCAACTCGTCATAGAGATAATCCATGAAGAGGGCTCGGGCTTCATTTTTATTCATGATAGAGGGCCTCTTTTTCGATATTCCATTTTTTAAAAATCTTTCGCAGTGCGTTCAAACCGTAATACATTCGTGATTTTACTGTATTTTCGGATTCCTGCAGTATGTGTGCAATTTCACGGAATTTCAGTCCTTCATATTCCTTCAGAATGATCACAGTTCGCTGATCATCAGGAATTGCCAGCAACGCTTTCTGCATCAGTTTTCCCAATTCATTTTTTTCAAGTTTGGTCTCCGGGGTGTTGACTGCAGCCACTTCCGAACCTTCTATCCAGCTTTCCAGGGAATTGATTTTTTTTCGTTTGCCGTTTTGCCTGGTTTCATCAATACATAAATTGCTGGCAATCCGGTAAATCCAGGAAGAAAATTTGTCTGAATCCTTAAGGGAATCCAGATTCTGATACGCTTTGATAAATGTTTTTTGAGTGATATCTGCTGCTTCTTCTCTGTCGGCAAAATAACGGAAGGCGAACCGGTGTATCGGTTTCTGCCATCGGGTTACCAGATGATTAAATGCTTCCGTATTGCCACTACGGAATTGTTCGATCAATTGTGTGTCGTCCATATCCTGGTATAGTTCATCCACAAGGAAAAAGCCGGATTTTCTGTTGTCTGGATATAAGACGCAGAAAGGAGATAATTAGTTGTATGTCAGGCAGTAAAATTTTCGGGATTCATTGTAAACATTGCACTCAATAATTATGATTGAAACTTCAGATACACAAAACGCCACTTTGAAGGGGGATTCAGGTGGCGGTTTTTGCGACATCCCGCCGTCGGGAGGGATGACCTGCTGCTGTTAGGTTCGTTGATACTAAACGAATTTAATGGTTGCAACACTAGTGCAGCTTTCATATTTCAATTTATATTTAAGAACAATGGGTATAAATCTTAACGGACAAACATATATTATGCATATGAGATATAAAGTTACGGTGGAATATCTCCTGACTTTTTTACTGATGACATTCGCAATTCATTTGGAATTAGCCAAGGGCCAGTCAATGGAAGACCATGAATTAATGCGGGCGAGAGCACTGGGAATTAACACCGGAATTCTGACGCCGGGTTCTCTGAACGCTATTACTGATATTGAGGGTGTAAAGGTAGGCCACAAAACCATTGTTGAGCGGGGGAATATCCGCACAGGTGTCACGGTTATTCTGCCTCACGACGGGAATTTGTTTCGGGAGCGTGTGCCGGCTGCGGTATATGTGGGCAATGGGTTTGGTAAAGCCCTGGGATTTACACAGGTTCAGGAACTGGGAGAGCTTGAAACCCCGATCGGGCTCACAAACACTTTGAGTATCCATACGGTTGCGAATGCCATTACGGATTTCGTTTTACACAGGCCGGGCAATGAAGAGGTGCGATCTGTGAACCCGGTGGTAGGTGAAACCAATGACGGCTGGCTGAACGACATCCGCGAACGTATTGTGATGATTGAAGATGTCTACGAGGCGATTGAATCGGCGCGAGGCGGCCCTGTAAGGGAAGGCAATGTGGGTGCCGGTACCGGAACCAGTGCCCTCGGGTTCAAAGGCGGGATCGGTACTGCATCGAGAGTGTTGCCGTCCGACAAAGGCGGGTATAAGGTGGGCGTACTGGTCCAGTCGAACTTCGGAGGTATTTTAACGATCAACGGTGCACCGGTCGGAGAAGAACTTGGAAGGCACTTCATGGCCGGAGAAGTTCCGTACGACGTGGATGGGTCCATCATGATCATAGTGGCGACAGACGCACCTCTTACACCACGGAACCTGGAAAGGCTGGCAAAGCGTGCCTTTTTGGGAATAGCCAGGGTCGGCGGTTTTGCATCAAACGGAAGCGGCGATTATGTAATCGCATTTTCAACTCATCCTGATGTACGTCGTGATGTGGATGAGGAAGGCCTCTCCCGAAATATCACAGAACTGAAAAATGAAGCCATGACGCCTCTTTTTCTCGGTGCAGTTGAGGCAGCCGAAGAGGCGATCCTGAATTCCCTGTTTATGGCCGAAACCATGACTGGTCAGCACGGCCGTACACTGGAAGCACTGCCGGTTGATGAGGTTCTCGACATATTGAAGAAGTACAATGCGGTAGATTGAAAGCAAGGTGCAAGGTACGAGGAGCAGGTGCAAGGAGTGAAATTCCGATGCTCGGGATCAGGTAGGGAGCACGAATCTCGCACATTTAATTTTTTCATTCCTTGAATTTTTTCACTCCTTGAATTCCATCACTTCTTGAATTCTTTCATTTCTTAAATTTTCATTAATTCCGCCCCCTATCATGGCTCATGAAATGGTATTTCCAGCTGTTCGCCCAGAGAAGCCTCTTCCAGGTTCAGGGAAGAGAGGGTGATACCCAAAAGCCGGACTTTCCGGGTGCCGGCTTCGGTTTCATCGAGAAGCCGTATCGCAATTTCGGCAATTTGATCGGGATCGTTGGTGAAATAGGGCAGCGTGATGCTGCGGGTGATCGTTTCAAAATTTTTGTAACGGGCTTTCAGGGTGATGGTTTTACCGGCCGCACTTAATTTCTTCATGCTGGCGGCGACTTTTCCTGAAAGTTCTTTTAAAAAATCCCGGATCCATTCCATGTCGGACACATCCTCGGAAAATGTACGCTCCTTGCCAATGGATTTGCGTAACCGATGGGCTATAACTTCACGGTTGTCCAAACCCCTGACAATCCGGTAATAGTGATGACCCGATTTGCCAAAGTGCTTCACCAGATCGAGTTCATCCCATTCTTTCAGATCTTTACCGCTTCGTATGCCAAGAGCTTCCATTTTTTTCCGGGTGGCCTTGCCAACACCGTAAAAATCACCGATTTCAAGTTGTTCCAGAAACTTTTCAGCTTTCTCCGGTGGAATCAAATAAAGTCCATCGGGCTTGTCGAGGTCGGAAGCGATTTTAGCCAAAAACTTATTGAATGATATTCCTGCCGAAGCTGTCAGTCGTGTTTCTTTTTTAATTCTTTTTTTGATTTCACGGGCAATGTGAGTAGCGGATGGGATCTCTTTATGGTTTTCGGTGACATCCAGATACGCTTCATCCAGGGACAATGGTTCCACGAGTGATGTGTAGTCGTAAAAAATGTCACGAATTTGATGCGAAACTTCCCTGTAAACTTCAAAACGTGGTTTTAAAAAAATCAGATCCGGGCAGAGCTTAACGGCACGTGCAGCAGGCATTGCCGAATGAATCCCATAGCGTCTCGCCTCGTAGCTGGCGGCAGCGACCACTCCCCTGCCTTGCGGCGACCCCCCAACAACCAGGGGCTTGCCTGTATATTCCGGGAAATCACGCTGCTCTACAGATGCATAAAAGGCATCCATATCGATGTGGATGATTTTTCTATATGGCGGGGTGATGGATTTTTGCATGTGCAGAAGTTCACATTCTCAGGAGCAATCAATCGTAAATTTCTTTAACTTCACGGTCAAATTAAAATATACAGTTAAAGAAACTTCATTCAGATGGAAGAATTGAACGGTGTAACTATTTATTGGTTGATCTCAATCGGTTTGATTATCGGATATATTATGGAACTGATAATGGGAAAACGCGGTATGAGCCTGACCGGTAATCTGATCGGGGGTGTTATCGGTTCCCTGATAATTGGCATATCAGCTATATTATTGAATCTCTTTGCCGCCTTGATATACGCTGCAATCGGTACAATCGCATTTTTGTTCCTTTGCAACATTTTTAATGTGCATCCACAAGAGAAGCGCAGTGCCGGGATTGCACAGAAATAAATACGCCATAGGCGGTGGAAGTGTTGCTGCATGGTGTAATCTTGTTGCATTGAATTGAGAGTGGTCATGATCAGAAAAATGATGTCTGATGAACGGTTGCCGCGTGCTTCTTATCTAAAATGGCTGGTGAACAGTTTGGTTCAAAATCTCAATTATCGGTTATGAAACTGAAACTGCCACCGATATATGGATATGTTGTCTGGCTGCTTTTATCTGACAAGAGCAGCAGGGAAATCAAAAACTGGATGAAACTCCTCAGGGATAAAACAGATTCACCATTTTTTGTCCCTCACCTTACCCTTCTACGGCCGTCTGATCAGTTAGATGAACAACAAATCATTAGAGCAACCGAAAAAATCGCTGAAGGGCAGAAACTCCTCCGGTTGCATGTGACCGGAACTGATAGTGGCAGCAGCCAATACCAGGCATTTTATTTGAAAGTTGAACCTTCTCAGGCCTTGACTGCCCTGCATGCAAAACTGGAAAAAACCATGAGCGATCCGGGGAACAAGGCATTTAATCCGCATGTAAGTCTGGTGTACGGCAGCCTGCCGGCAAACAAACGCACTGAACTGGAAAAGGTGATTCAATTGCCGGAACAATATCAGATGACCGGTAACAGGCTGGCTGTTGTTAGATTGAATGGAACACCCGAACACTGGAGTATTGTTCATCAATCAAAACTGGAAGAAAAACCGGCTTGAACTTGTAAAAACAGGCCGAAATTGCGACGTTCAATGCAAGAAATGACGAGAATCAAATATAACTTAATCAGGAAGGTCAATTATGTCAGTCGATTATAAATTCTTTGCACAAGTAAATAAAGCATTTGACAAGGCAGCGGAATACACCAATTTTGATAAAGGGTTACTGGCTCAAATGAAGATATGTAATGATGTGCTTCATGTTACCTTCCCCCTCGAAAAAGATGATGGTTCTATTGAGGTTATTGAAGGATGGAGGGTTGAGCACAGCCATCATAAACTTCCTGCCAAAGGCGGCATTCGCTATGCAATGACTGTCAATGAAGATGAAACCATGGCCCTTGCCGCTCTGATGACCTATAAATGTGCGGTGGTAAATGTCCCGTTTGGAGGGGCAAAAGGGGGTATCCGGATTGATAAATCGAAGTACAGCAAATCAGAGATTGAACGGATTACACGCCGCTACACCTACGAACTGATCAGAAAGAATTTTATCGGGCCCGGCTCCGATGTACCGGCTCCTGATTATGGAACGGGCGAGGTGGAGATGGCCTGGATCATGGATACATACCGCCAGCTAAATCCTGAATTAAATGCAGAAGGTTGTGTTACCGGCAAACCTATCTCACAGGGCGGCATCCGGGGGAGAAAAGAAGCAACAGGCAGAGGGGTTTATTTTGGTATCGCAGAAGCCTGTCAGAATAAGCAAGACATGGAAATGCTTGGGCTGGAATCGGGCATTGAGGGGAAAACGTTTGTTGTCCAGGGCCTTGGAAATGTCGGCTATCATGCCGCCAAATACATGAGTGAAGCCGGAGCCAGGCTGGTCGGTGTTGCGGAGCTGGAAGGATCGATTTATGATGAAAACGGCATCGACCTGGAAAAACTGGTCGAATACCGCAAAGATAAGGGAACGATCATCGGATTTGACGGGACCCGGGAACTGGAAGGCCGGTATCAGGTTCTGGAAGCTGAGTGTGATATTCTTATTCCGGCGGCACTTGAAAATCAGTTAAACGAATCCAATGCCCACAATATAAAAGCCAAAATTATTGGAGAGGCAGCGAATGGGCCGACCACTTCGGAAGCTCATGAGATCCTGAAAAAACGAGGAGCCTTAATCATTCCGGATAATTATCTAAATGCAGGGGGTGTGACCGTATCATACTTCGAATGGCTGAAAAATTTGTCGCATGTCAGATTTGGCAGATTAGGCAAGCGGTTTGAAGAGACCAGTTACAGGAAAATACTGAATGTGATTGAAAATATTTCGGATCGCAAATTTACGGACGAGGAGATGGGGTACCTGGCACAGGGTGCCGGTGAATATGAGCTTGTGGATTCCGGGCTGGCCGAAACAATGATTAATTCATACAATGAAATCAATGAATTGAGGAAAAAACATGATGTGGATCTTCGGACAGCCGCTTTCATCAACAGCATCGAAAAAGTAGGAAGGATTTATGAATCGATGGGTATCTTCCCATAAATACATACAAATACAAAAATAAAAAGCCTTCACCGGCCAGGGTGAAGGCTTTTAAGGCTATTTGCCTCTCTACATTTGGATACGTGTTTGGGGATATCACAAATGAAGAACTGTTTTGCTGATCTTTTTCAATCAGCCCTTAACCAAGAAGTCATCTAAGTTAATACACGAATTAGACGAAAAAGAGTTTCAAAAAGTTTTGTAAAATAACCTTTGATCTGAAATCAGATTAAGTTAACTCCAGAAGAGGTTGTCAGGATATTGAGGGGGTTGGATTCTGCCGACATCGGAATGCCTGGAAGAAGATCAACCGGTAACTTTCAACCAGCTTCAGTTGTAATGGTATCTTTTTATTTAGTCATGTTTGTATTGCCGGCTCTAATCATCGGCCTGTCGTTATGGCTTGCAAAGATTACCCGTTAATCTATGGAAGAGACGCAAACCGTTGCCGTTACTGTTGACGTTTACGCGGTCGGAGCTTTTATCGGATACCTGGTGATTCTGATCGTGATCGGTGTGTATTCATCCAGGTTCTCATCCCAGGGGCTGAGTGAATATTTTATCGGGGGAAGAGTCATGAACCGGTTTGTGGTAGCTCTTTCTGCTGTAGTATCCGGCCGCAGCGCCTGGCTTCTGCTGGGTGTTACCGGCATGGCTTATGCACAGGGTCCATCGGCGATATGGGCTGTGGCCGGCTATATTGTCGTTGAACTGTTCCTGTTTCTCTATTACGCCCGTCGTCTCAGAAATTTTACAGAAGCCAGAAATTGTATCACCGTACCGGATTTCTACGCTGAACGGTTTGACGACCGCAGCGGGGTTTTGAGAACGGTGATTGTAATCATCTTTCTGGTATTTATGATCGGTTATGTCTCAGCCCAGTTTGTGGCCGGCGGTAAAGCATTTGCATCCGGATTTGGAATGGAGATGAATACCGGGATTCTTGTCACTGCCATCATCGTAGTTCTGTACACCATTCTGGGCGGTTTTCTGGCAGTAAGCCTGACGGATACACTTCAGGGTATTCTGATGATTCTTGCCCTTGTGATATTGCCGTTTTTGACAATTTACAATGCCGGCGGACTGGCTGAAGTTTTAAGCCAGCTCAAACAAATGGATCTTATGTACGTGGATCCGTTTGCCATATCGATCGGAGCGGCTATCGGATTTCTGGGAATCGGCCTCGGCTCACCAGGCAATCCCCATATACTTGCCCGGTATATGTCGATAGATGATTCAAAACAATTGAAATATGTGGCAGTTGTCGGAACCGTTTGGAATGTAATGATGGCCTGGGGGGCTGTTTTTATCGGGCTGGCCGGCCGAATCTATTTTCCTGAAACGGCCATGCTTCCCGCCGAGGATACCGAAAACCTGTTTCCGGTTCTTGCCGAACTGCATCTTCACCCGATATTGTTTGGCATTGTTTTGGCATCGATCTTTGCAGCCATCATGAGCACTGCCGATTCTCAGTTGCTTGTGGCAGCCTCCAGCGTGGTGCGGGACCTTTACGACAAACTTTGGATGAAAGGCAAAAAGATCCCACAAAAAATGCTGGTTTTGTACAGCCGGATCGTGGTTCTGATTCTGGTTGTACTTTCGCTGCTGTTGGGATTCATTGCAGAGGAGCTTGTATTCTGGCTTGTACTTTTTGCCTGGGCCGGATTGGGCGCTTCAATAGGGCCAACCTCGATTCTCGCCCTCTATTGGAAGGGCACAACCCGTGAAGGGGTCATAGCAGGGATGCTGGCAGGTACGATGGTCACCGTTGGCTGGTATCTGACTCCATTTCTGAGAGAACAGTTATATGAATTGATACCGGGGTTCTTGGCCGGAATGGTGGTCACCTGGCTGGTCAGCCTGTTTACAGAAAAAACACCGGATACAGATCAGTCTTTCAGGGATATGATTGACTGATTTAGTTTGACGCCATCCTGCGTAAATAAACCGCCCCAGGCTGGCTAGTGGTTCAAAGCTCCTGGCCAGTGTGAAGGGACCCGAAAGGTCCGGCCGGCAATAAAGCGTAACGACTTTTTGGATTAAACTGCTTATGTTTATCAAAAATATTAAACCGACTATTGAAACTTTTTATATGATACGAAAAGTTACTCTGCTGATATCTCTGTTTATTATTTCGTTCAGTGGTGTTTATGCCCAGTCGGGGCTGGATACCCTGAAACTGAAGGATCTGTTCTTTGAACCATACCTGCCGGGAGTCAGGCCGGCCTTCACCAATTTTTCAGCTGACAGGGATAAAATCTACTTCTCCTGGAACGATTCCTCCTACATTGATACCAGTACATATCAGGTAAACCTGGGTGGCAGAAATGTGGAAAAGGCCCCCGATGATGCAATAATACGATATGAGTTGAGTCCGGACCTCTTAAAAGTTGTATATACAAAAGAAGGGAATCTAATGTTGTCTGACACCCGGTTCAGCGAAGAAAAAGTGTTGGTCGAGCCAAAAGCGGGAATTTCCAATCTGTCGTGGTCTCCGGACGGATCCAAGGTGGCCTTCCAAAAAAATGGTGGAATCTGGATCACCAGTGTGGATAAACCGTCTCTCAGGCAAGTAACCACCCGTTCCGGCAACAATGCCTCATTTAACCTGGAGCGGTGGATAGGCAACAACAGAATGTTGCTGCTGGAAACAGACCATTCCCATTCCCGTACGATTTATTTCCCTGATTATCTCGGAGAATTCGTAAGGCCGGGAACGTCCTCCAGGGGGATTCCGAAAACGACTTTTGCTGTAGTTGATTTACACACCGGCGACATAGATACGTTGATAAGCGATCGAAACCGTTTTTCCTCTTCTGCAAGCGCCTCCGGAAGGTACCTTGCCATTGACTACGCCGATCCGGCATTGAAGCAGAGGCAAATCAAAGTGTATGATTTGGAAGAGGGAGAAATGAATGTTGTTTTTGAAGATTCAACCGATGGGTGGCTTTACGGTACCCATATAGAATTCAATCCGGAACTGGATATCCTGATGTTTCAATCGGAGAAAGACAATTGGAATCATATTTATACGGTCAATCCGGATGGTTCAGATCTGAAGCAACATACCCATGGTGATTTTGATATACCCTGGGTTACGTGGCTGGATCCATATACATTCGTGTATGCCTCATCCGAAGAGGACCTGGGAGTTCGGCATATCTATACATTAAATATTCGAAATGAAAATGTCCGGCAGCTCACGGATCGCACTGCTTACCGCTACGAGTTCAATCTCAGCGCTGACAAAAAGTATCTTGTCTATGCAAAAACTTATTTCAATGAACCTTATGATCTCTACCGAATTAACCTGGAACGTCCTGAAAGGGAGATCAGGCTGACAAACAGTGTACCGGAGCGCTTTAAGGATATTGAGTGGCAAAAGGAGGATTATATTCGCTTTACCGGCCGGGACGGAGAGACTGAATTGTCCATGTCGGTCCTCTATCCGCCGGATTTTGATAGTAGTGTGGAACATCCGGTTGTTGTGTTCTTTCACGGTGCAGGCTCACTGCAAAATGTATACAAGGGGTGGTCGAACAACTATTGGAGAGAATACATGTTCCATCAGTATTTAAATATGCATGGTTACGTGGTTGTAGAGGTGGATTTTCGGCACAGCACCGGTTATGGCCGGAAGTTCAGGGAAGATGTGACGGATTGGATGGGTAAATATGAAACATTCGATACCATTGACGGCCTCGACTGGCTGCAGGAGAACGTAGGTGGACTTGATCTGGACAGAGTGGGATCCTATGGGGGATCCTATGGAGGTTTCATGGCGCTCT
>SKRC01000074.1 GCA_007118695.1 Balneolaceae bacterium
AGGCTTGGTACTGCAGAGATTGAAAATGCACTCGATGAACACGACAATGTAATTGAAACGGCTGTGGTCGGGTACCCTCACGATATAAAAGGACAGGGGGTTTATGCATTTATGATTTGTGAGAAGAAACCTGACGATATGGCGGCTTTTAAAAAAGAGCTGAATGACCTGGTGACGAAAATCATCGGGCCGATAGCAAAGCCGGATAAAATCCAGGTGGTTCCCGGACTGCCCAAGACAAGGTCAGGTAAAATCATGAGACGGATCCTGCGAAAGATTGCAGCCAACGATCTGGAGAATATCGGTGATACTTCCACGTTGCTCGATCCATCCGTCGTCGAAGAGATTAAGGGAATGGAAGCGGTCTGAGCATGATTCAAATCTGAAAATGCTGTAAAAGAAGCCTGCTGTTACTACAGCGGGCTTTTTTGTTCTTATGATTTATTCAGCGGGTATGAAAAGACATACTTTCGGTTGCTCGATTAATCAGCAAGAACAGGCTGCAATTTGCTTTTGGCGGTCAATAGCAACCAACAAAAGGCGATTCGGGATAAGTTGGCTAGTGTATTAACTCATAATGTAGGCTGCAAAAAGAATCAAAAAACTGAGAGTTAACAGCGCCAGGCGGAATCGGGTGCTGATTAATAATTCATGAAACAGAAGACCCCAGGTGAGTGGGTAATCGTTGAGCCAGTTGTAGTAATGATGGCGGTGCAGGGTCCCCAGGGCCATTGTGACATGCCCATGCAGGATCGTGATCATGAATGGAAGGGCAAAAAGAATGGATCCGGGATAGCTGATATACCGGTCTATGGTTGCCAGTTCACAGATAAAATAGTAAGGCCAGGCGAAGAGCAGCAGTAAAGGGACGGTCAGTGACCAGTTGATCAGTGCTATGCGCCGGTAATTTTTTTCATTCAGTTCGGAAGACACAGTTTATTTACTTGTTTGCAGAATGTATGATGACGTTTGCAGGTATGGGTAATTGGCATCCGGATTCAAAAAAATCACGAATCAAATCTGTGAGGCTATTAACATCTCAATTTCCCGATAAGGCATATGGAATTGAGAAGCCAGTGTCTTTTTTGTCAGATGCTTTTTATAAACATAGGTTCCATTGCGCAGAGCGGTATTGCTCCAGAGACACTCCCTGATACCCCCGGCATCTCCAATGGCCAGCAAATACGGAACCATAACGTTATTCAATGCGTGAGTTGCAGTTCTTGCCACATTGGAAGGGATATTAGGGACACAGTAATGGATAACGCCGTGTTTGGTGAACACCGGGTCTGAATGGCTGGTCGGTACACTTGTTGCCACACATCCACCCTGGTCGATAACGGTATCCACAATCACACTTCTGTCTTTCATGTTTGCCACCATCGGCTCCGTCACCAGGCATGGGGCTCGTTCCCCTTCAGTCATAGCGGCGCCGATGACCACATCGGCATAACCAATTGCAGAAGACAGGTACTGGTGGTTTGCAGTGGCGGTAATTACCCGTCTGTCGAGCGCATTTTCCAGCCGTCTGAGCTGCGCCAGGTCATTGTCCATCACAAAAACCTGGGCCCCATAACCCAGGGCAGTCCTTGCAGCGTATTCCCCGATGATTCCGGCACCCAGGATCACAACAGTAGCCGGTGGAATACCGGATATACCACCAAGCATTACCCCTTGCCCATTACTGTTGTTTTCCATGTAATGAGAAGCAATCTGAACAGCCATTGACCCGGTAATCTCGTGCATCATGCGTACAATTGGAAATTCGCTGTCATCACCCATGATGTATTCGTACCCGATGCTGGTAACACCTTTTTCCAACAGGATCTTCAGAAAATCTACTTCCATATTGCCCAGATGCAGGGCAGATATCAGAGTCTGATTCGGTTGCATCCATGTTTGTTCCTCTTCGGAGGGTGGGGCCACTTTGACAATCAATTCCGATTTTTTGTACAAATCCTCGGCGCTGTATAATATTTCAGCGCCTGCATCGCTATACTCCTGGTCAGTAAAATGGGCATCAATACCGGCTTCTTTCTCAATATAGACTTCATGATTATTGGCGCGGAGTATCGATACCCCTCCGGGAGTAAGCGAGAGTCTACGCTCATCAACGGAGATCTCCTTAGGCAGGCCGATTTTCAGTGAAGTTTCTGAATTCGACTTCATTACCCTTTTTTCTAGGGTTTTGATGCCTATTTGTTCAGTATCAAGTGGTTTAAGTTCCATACGGTAGTAATAACGAAAAAGGAGTTAGTTGCTGATGTACAATTTAGCTAAGTTAAATCTAAATAAAACCATCGGATGTGCAAAAAAGAGCATGAATCGAATAAGACCTAAGAAAAGCCTGGGACAACATTTTCTGCAGGATGGCAATGTCATTAGAAAGATTGCCGATACGATTCCGGCCGGGATGGATGATCTGATCGTAGAAATCGGCCCCGGCACAGGCATGCTTACGAAGGAATTGATCAATCGTTACAGGAATATCCGGGCGGTTGAGCTCGACGGCCGGTCGGTGGAATACCTGAAAGAAAATTTTCCCGGCCTCGATGTAATCCATGCCGATATATTGAAAGTATCGTGGGATGAACTGCTGGCCGGATATGAGGCATCTGATGTTCATGTGGTTGGCAATCTGCCCTATTTTATCACCTCACAGATTCTGTTTGGGATACTCAGCCAGCGGAACCGGCTGAAAAGTGCTACCCTGATGATGCAGAAAGAAGTAGCACAAAGATTGGTTGCCCGGACCAGCACCAAGGAGTACGGTATACTCAGTGTTCAGGTGCAGTTGATGAGTTCTCCGGAAATAGTTTTTGATGTGTCTAGAAATTCATTTTATCCCCCGCCGAATGTAACCAGCAGTGTTGTGCTATTGAAATTCGACCGGCCTGATCTGAAATGCTCCGATAAAAACCTGAAAAAGGTCGTCCGAACGGCTTTCCAGCAGAGAAGAAAAAAATTAAGCAATTCTCTGAAGCCGATTGATCCTCTTCCCGGCGAGCCGGAATTTGATTATGACAAACGGGCAGAAGCCTGGGAGCCGGGGATATATGAAAAGTTGACAGCATCGTTGGAACAAGATGGCACGCTTTCCTGAAATTTCGACGATACACGGGGACGATTTACGGTAATAGCGAGCAAATTTTTAAAAAAACACCGCATTTCTATTTCTTTGGTGCTTTTGTTGAGTTTGGTATGGTACTTGCATAAAAGTTCAATCGAAGAGGGTCTGTGTATGATTGAAGTGTATGGATGCCCTGTACTTTTTTCCTGGAAAATTTTATAAAAACAAAAAACAGAAACCTAAATATTGAAGGAGTCATTTATGGCTAATATTAAACCTTTAAGTGATCGAGTCCTGGTTCGTCCGGACGATGTAGAAGAGACAACCAGTTCCGGAATCATTATTCCGGATACAGCAAAAGAGAAGCCACAACGTGGAACTGTTGTTGCTGCCGGTCCCGGAAAAGTAGAAAATGGAACTAAAATTGACATGTCTGTCAAAGAAGGTGACCATATTCTATATGGCAAATATTCCGGAACCGAGATCACACTGGATGGTGAAGAGTACCTGATTATGCGTGAAGCCGATATTCTCGGAATCGTTTCATAAGTGATCATTTTTCAACAAATTAACCTGAATTAAAAAAAAGAGTAAAGCACTATGTCTGCTAAACTAATTCATTATGATACCGAAGCCCGCGACTCGCTGAAACGAGGCGTGGATAAACTGGCGAATGCCGTAAGAGTAACATTGGGTCCACGCGGGCGTAATGTTGTGATTGAAAAATCTTTCGGGGCGCCTACAGTCACTAAAGATGGTGTTACCGTAGCCAAAGAAATCGAACTGGCGGATAAGGTCGAAAATATGGGTGCCCAGATGGTACGCGAAGTTGCCTCCAGAACGGCCGATAATGCCGGTGATGGAACCTCTACCGCTACTGTTCTGGCACAATCCATTATCACCAACGGATTGAAAAACGTTACTGCCGGGGCGAATCCGATGGAATTGAAACGGGGTATTGATAGCGCCGTTACTGCCATTGTTGCTGAATTAAAAAAGATCAGCAAGAATGTTCAGGACAATCCTGAAAGCATCAAGCAGGTGGCAACCGTGTCTTCAAATGGTGATGAAGAAATTGGAACCAGAATTGCTGATGCTTTTGAAAAAGTTGGCAAGGATGGAGTTATCACAGTTGAAGAGGCCAAGAGCACCGAAACATACCTCGATACAGTGGAAGGTATGCAGTTCGACCGCGGATATCTCTCGCCTTACTTTGTAACCAACAGTGAGAAAATGGATGTGGTAATGGAAGAGCCCTATATTCTGATCTTCGACAAGAAGATTTCCAATATGAAGGATCTCCTGCCCATCCTTGAAAAAGTCATTCAGTCTAACCGCCCGCTTCTGATCATCGCTGAAGATGTGGAAGGAGAAGCTCTTGCAACGCTGGTAGTAAACAAGCTGCGCGGGTCACTCAAAGTGGCCGCTGTCAAGGCTCCTGGCTTTGGCGACCGCCGAAAAGCGATGCTTGAGGATATTGCAATTCTCACCGGCGGAACCGTAATCAGCGAAGAGCGTGGTTACAAGCTTGAAAATGCAACACTCGACTTTCTCGGTGAAGTTGACAGCCTTACGGTTGATAAAGACAATACAACCCTGGTTGGCGGAAAGGGCAAAGACTCAGACATCAAGGCCCGCATCAACCAGATCCGAACTCAGATCGAAACCACCACGTCCGATTACGACCGTGAAAAGCTGCAGGAGCGTCTTGCCAAGCTCAGTGGTGGTGTTGCAGTAATCTATGTCGGTGCTGCATCTGAAGTTGAGATGAAAGAGAAGAAAGCCCGGGTGGAAGATGCATTGCATGCTACCCGCGCTGCCGTTGAAGAAGGCATCGTAGCCGGTGGTGGCGTTGCCTACCTGAGGGCGCTGAAAAGCCTCGATAAACTGAAAGGAGATACTCCCGATCAGGAAGTTGGGTTCAGCATTATCCGCCGTGCATTGCAGTCTCCGTTGAGAGCGATCGCAAACAACGCCGGTGTGGAAGGATCCATCGTTGTGCAGAAAGTTCTCGAAGGCAAAGATGCTTTCGGATTCAACGCACGCACAGAGAAATACGAAGACCTGATCAAGGCTGGTGTCATCGATCCGACCAAGGTTGCACGATCCGCTCTTGAAAACGCCGCTTCTGTCGCATCTCTGATGCTCACGACCGAAGCTGTTGTCGTCGACAAACCATCCAAGAAAGATGATGACGATGATGGCCCGGGCGGTGGAATGCCGGGCGGTGGAATGCCGGGCGGAATGGGAGGCATGGGCGGCATGATGTAAGCAGCCCGACCCTTTCCATGTAGTCAATACTATATGATTTCCCAAGCCTCATCCCGTTCAGCGGGGTGGGGCTTTTTTTTAGGGGATTAGAGGGATTACGAGGATTGAAAGGATTACGTTTTTTTCCGGTGACTAGTGACCTGAAGCCTGTAATTTATGTACGTTGGTAAATTATTCGTTGGTTGTGGACTTTGTCCAATAATTTATTGTTGATAGAGGCTAATGCCAATAAATATAAATTTTATTCTCATCCATAAATGATTACAGGAAACCAGTGTCGCGATTACGTAATTCGTATAGTGATTCTGAATATATCAAGCAGTCATAACTACATTCGTTATGATACTATTGGTTAACACTAATTTGTTACTGGAAATACTTTCTGCCAGAGGGGCCAGATTACCAAAACTAATTAATCGATAACTACAATAGTGTCATAACCAGTTAAAAAGGACAATAAAATTATGTCATCGTCAGTAAAAAATCCCCTATGAAAGAGGGTTAACCTGCATTTCACTCCGAGGGGAAAAGATGTACGCGTAGCGAAATAGTCCCCTCAGCTGTGTTAAAGCTAAAATAGCGTGCTTAATGCCCCGACTGCTGTACAGGACATTTCCACTGCTATTTTATTCGCCTTGCTGATGGAAAAATTTCTTGGTGAAAAATGCGGGTTAGGGACATTACTTATTGCTAACCGGGATTATTGGCATTAACGATGTTAGTGGTTACAACACTAGGTGATGTTTTTTTGTAAGGTTTTGAGTTTTGAGAGATCATATTAATAAAAGAGAATTCAACCCAAGTTTGAGTGAGTTCAAAGTTGATATTATGAAATATGAAGAGCTTACCTACGATATAATTTCTTGTGCTTTTCGTGTACATCAAGAGCTGGGAAATGGATTTCAGGAAAAAATTTATCACAGGGCAATGAACCTTGAATTCATGGATAAAGGCATGGATGCCGCCAGCGAAGTGTCGATTCCGATTTACTACAAGGAGAAACAGATTGGTTTTCGCAAAGCAGATTTCATCGTTGAAAATAAGGTTATGGTGGAACTAAAAGCGGTATTGGAATATGAAAATGCTCACCTTGCCCAGGCATTCAACTATCTGACTATTTTAAATTTTGATATTGGTTTGTTGCTAAATTTTGGCGGCAAAAGCCTGCAATACAAACGTGTTTACAATCGAAACAGTAGATACAAGGGAAAATAACAGTTTCAATCTACACACCAGTCGCAAGCTTAATGATACACTCTTGAGGTCCTTCCAACATCAGGCAAGGGGTGCAGATCTATAAGGCAGATCGATGAGACTGTGTAAAAATCAGAAATTAATAACTCTAATTGTTGAAGTCACGAAATTACTTTTAAGAAAAATAACTGCACATATATTTCAACCTTTTCGCTGAAGAATACTATTATCCTCATGATCAGGAAAACGTGATCCCCTCAATCCTGTTAATCCTTTAATCCCGATCTTTCTTTGACTCGATGATGTAATTTACAAACAGAAACTCGATTCCTGCAGCTTCGAACCCTTTCCAGTTTTTGATCATTTCTTTGAACTCGGCTTCTGTCGTCCGGTCAGGGTCCCCGCCATAACTGAGAATGATCCAGCGGCGCAGGCCTTTTTCTTTCCCCTTTTGGATATTGCTTGGGAACACCGCATCGGTTCTCGGTCTGAAGAGCATCAGATCCTGGGCAGAGGTCGGTCCAATACCGCGGACCCTGGATATGGTCTCGTAAAAAACAGCCGGGTCCGCATGTTGATCCAGCCATTCCATATCTAACTCCCCGGCAAGGATATCCTGAGCCAGCCCGGTAATGAATTCACCTTTGCGCCGTGTTGGCCCCAGTTTTCGGATCTGTGCCGGATCGGCCCTGGCAATTTGGAACGGACGCGGCCAGGTCGGAAGTGTTTTGCCATTGTGCATCAGGTGAGTACCGTATCTCTCCCTGACTTTAAAAGCCATTTTCTTTGCAGTCGGTTTATGTGACAGCCGCATCTGGATGATGCGATTCATGATATCCTCCAGCAGCGTTGCCCGGCTCATCCGTTTCAACCCGTAAAATTCAGTCATCCTGGGACCCAGTACCGGGTCTTTGACGGCCTGATCATAAAAAGGCCTCAGATCCAGATCGGCCCCCAGAATTCTGGCAAAAACCTTGTTTGCCTGGTGAATTTCACTTTTTGAGAAATCTTCCTCTGTCTGGATATGAAACTCTGGATTTTCCGGATCTCCGTTGAAAAACATGGTGGCAACAATATCCCGCTCTTCAAGCGGAATTGTCCGCGTGTAGCCTTTCTCAACAATCTCAACCGGGTCATGTTCATGATCGAAATAGGGGTCGATGTCCAGACAGATAAACCAGTCGTGCGGCGGTATCGATTTGAGGGTCCAGGATGACATTTAATCAGGTGTTTATTAATGCAGGTGATAATGCTTGATGGAATGATCCAAGGTTACTACATAGAAATTCAAGATGAAAGTTGAACCTTCACCAAATTTGACATACAACATTTTCCATCATCAATTTGACATAACTGAACCGTCTCTCAGGTGATAGAGGCACTCATCAGAAAAAAGAGGTCTGTTTTCTATTAATTAAATATTCATTGAATCATATATTCTGCATATTTTATCAAAGCTGTATTGTTAACAGGCAATACCGGTATCTCAAGTTAATCATCACCTATGAAAAGAGTCCTCTTCATCGCGTTTCTTTGCTTGGTATCGGCAGATCTGGTGGCACAAGGTTTTAACACTTTTAGCGGGCGCAATCACCCGTATTTGAACTGGAAGGTGGCAGAGACCGAGCATTTCAAAATTATGTATCCAGACCGGATTTCAGGTATTGAAGCCCTGGTGGCGGCGATTGCCGAAGAGAGTTACCGGGCATTGTCCAGGAACCTGGATGTGGAATTCAGTGAAAAAATACGCATCTATCTGTCGGATGAAGATGAAATCGACAACGGTTTTGCCGTACCGATTGGCAATGGCTATACCAATATTTGGGTGGGTGTGAATGAATATGCCGAGAAATGGACCGGGTCTGAAAAGTGGCTCAGAAAAGTGCTTGCCCATGAACTGGCTCATATTTTCCACTTCGAGGCTACCAGAACCCATTTGGGCTTGTTGAATTATGCCATCGGGAATCCCACGCCCAGTTTTTGGGCCGAGGGATTGGCCCAGTATCAGACAGAAAAATGGGATTCCCAGCGCGGGGACCGGTGGCTGCGTACCTCCATTTTCGATAGCCGGCCCAGGTATGATGACGGCCAATCCCTGATCAACCGAAGGCTGATGTATGCATCCGGCAATTCTCAGTTACGTTATTTTACCGAAACATATGGAGATAGCACACTGGCAGAGATGCTCAGTCAGCGTGAAACGGCATTTGGGATTCTGAAGTACCACGATTTTGACAGCGCCTTCCGCAAAACCATTGATAAATCACATTCCGATTTCTTCGAGGAATGGCGTAAACATATGAACATCTACTACAATACGCTGGCGTCTCAAATGGACCGGGTGGATTCCCTCCAATCCAAGCCGGAAAACCTGCCCGGCCAGTACTTCTATGATGTGAAATACAGTCCTGACCAGTCACACATTGCGGCCCTGTATCTCCCTTCCCTGCAGCGTCCGGTCAGACGGCTGTATATCATAAAAAATGATTCGACGCGTGATAGGGAAATAGCTGCCGAAGGCAATATCAGGCATGACCTTGACTGGAGTCCGGATGGTGATAAAATGGCATACACTAGAAACGTGAGGGGCGAGCGGAGTTCTCTGTTGAACGATATTTTCATCCTGGAAATGGAGAGCTATGAAGAGACCCGTCTGACACATAGCAGGCGGGCAATCTCACCGGTATTCAGCCCTGATGGCACTGAACTGGCTTATATAGTCAATGAAGGCGGAACGGCAAATGTGGTGGTTCATAATCTGGAAACCGGTCAGGAACGGTATGTCACCTATCATGAAGGGGATATCCAGGTCATTACTCTGGCCTGGAACAAACCGCGAAACGAACTGGTCTTCCAGCGGTTTGATAAAGATGGGAGCCGGTATCTGGTTGTGCTGGATATTCAAACCGGCCGTGAACGAATTCTCGACGAAGGAACCGATGACAACCGGATGCCACTGATCAGTCCGGATGGCAATAAAATTGCTTTTACTTCTCTCAGAGATGACGTACCGAATGTATTTATGACAGACCTTGAAGCCGATTCGACCTGGAGGGTGACAAACCTGTTTAACGGGGCGGAAGCCCTCGACTGGCTGGCTGCTTCAGACACCCTGGAAACCGAAAAACTGGTGGTCAAGGCAACCGAGACCAAGCGTCGTGAGCAGATCTATCTGATAGATGCCGGAATGATTCGCGAAGCCATTAATCCGGAAGTTCCCGCAGAGTATGCCACCTGGCGGCGGCACGAACCACCAAACCTGATTCCCTGGCAGGTCAGGCCGGACGAAAATTTGATTGAGAGCCGCTATGATTATAATTCATGGCGCAATCTGACCCACACCGTTTCCCTGGCTTTACCCTACTATATCGGGCCGGACGATTACGGCCTGTTTGGCATGACCAGCTGGACAGAACCGTTGGGGAAGCACCTGATCTCAGCGGCAGGCCTGTTTTCATTTGGAGATCTGTCCAACAGCTACGGAATATTGGCCTATATCAATAATCAGCTCTACCCCACTCTTACTTTCAGCGCATTCAGGACGCCGGGCCTGGCACGCTTTTATGGCAGCAGTCTGCTGTTTGATCAGCTTGCCGGTGCAGACCTGTCCATGCGCTGGCCGATCGATCGGTTTGAACGCTCTTACCGGCGGAGCTGGTTTACATCGGGCCTGCGTTATGTTTCGATTGATTATTTCACATTGAGAGATGCTGATTTGCCGGTCACGCTCCCTGATCCCGAAATAGGCCGGCAAATGGATCTGCGTCTTTCCTGGATTCTGAAAGAAGAGAGGCCGTATTATCGCAATATCATCCATCCGGTGGATGGCTATGGTGTCCAGTTGAGCCTGAGGGGTGCGGAAAGAGTATTCGGGGCGGATACTGCATTTCTGACTGTCGATGCCAGCGCTTATACCATCGTCGAACTGCCCGGCCTGCACCGGCTCTTTCTCTCTGGCAGGTTACAGGCTCAGTTGGGAGATCCGCTTCCCCAGAATTTTATCGGGTTTTCCAGGCTTGATAATATTGGCCTGCCGGTTGCCCCAGGTATTGAGACATTGCAATCGATTCAGGCCGAACGGGTAAGGGGATATCGGGAGCTGATTGCAGGGCGTCAGGTGGCTTTCGGTTCTGCAGAATACCGGGTGCCGTTTCTGCCGTCGTTACAAACATCCATTCTTGGATTCCTGCGCTTCGGGCCTACTTCTGTGGCACTCTTCGCTGATGCAGGTGCTGTCCGGGATGTGACCGTCTCGGAGTCTGCCGATATTACAGACCGCCGTTTGGGATTCGGCGCTGAAATCAAAAATATCGTAGGCTTGGGGCCATTGCGGTTCATACACTCCGTCGGCATAGCCCAGCCTCATAACGAACTTTTTGAACGGAACTACGATCTGTATTACCGGGTGAGGGCGAGTGTTCCATTTTAAAGGGTGGATTAAGGGATTTTTAGGGGATTTGGTGGATTATGAAGATTAAGAGGATTACGACTCCCGCACGTGTTTATCGTCAAAGAATCCCCATTAATAAAAATTTCTCCAATTCCTTGAATTCTCTAATTTCTTGAAATTATTGAACTTATTAAACTCTTTAATTCCTTGAATTCCTTGAATTCACCAATTACTTTAATTTCCAACCCCCGGGCCCCTGATAAATCTCCCGGGCGTTTTCCCCGTATGCTTGCCGTCATCAAGCACTTGCACCCCGTTCACCCATACATGATATACGCCCTTTGCATACTGATGAGGCTCTTCGTAGGTGGCATGGTCTTCCACGGTTTTAGGATCAAAGATGACGATGTCGGCAAAATGCCCCTCTTTCAGGAATCCGCGGTCGGTCAGTTTCAGGTTTGTGGCGGGAAAGCCGGTCATCCGGTGAATGGCTTCTTCCAGCGGGATGAGCTGTTGCTCCCGGACGTATCGCCCCAAAAGCCTGGCAAAATTCCCCCATGCCCGCGGATGCATCATTCGGTTGAGCACGGAGCCTTCAGCGGCAAACGTACCGCCGTCTGACCCGAAGCTGACCCAGGGAAGCTGTATCTGCCGCTGCACATTTTCCTCGCTCATCAGAAAATAGATTGCGCCAATCCGGCTGTCGTCTTTCACGGTCAGTTCCACCGCAGTGCGGACCTCATCTTCGCGGGTGATCTCTGAATCAGAATCTATATCAAGGATTTCGGAAGTCACTTCCCGCAGACTCATTCCGGTATAGGGTTGGAGTCCGGCTGTTCTGAATCCGGTCAGGATGATATTCTCACCGCCGCCCGCCATCAGGTAGAAATTTTCCCAGTCATCCGACGGAGTGAGCATCTCTTCAATGATCTGCTCGCGGGTTTCGGGGTCCTCGAGCCGCGAGATCCAGCGGGCATGGCCGCCAGCCTGGGTCCACGGTGGAAAGATGGCGGCCAGGCTGGTGGCGGCCGCGTTGTAGGTGTACATATTGGCGGTGACCGGCTGGCCACCGGCCCGGGCTTGCTCCACCAACTCGATCACATCGTCTAGCTTGTGCCAGTTGTTTTGTCCGGCTGCTTTCAGGTGATGGATCTCGGCATGCACTCCGGCCTGGCGACCGATCTCTATCAGCTCTTCGACCGATTCCACTAATCGGTTACCCTCACTGCGGATGTGTGAGATGTACATTCCATCGTATTTTCCCACTACTTTCGACAATTCGATCAACTCGTCGGTACTCGCATAAAATGCCGGCGCATAGATCAGCGATGTTCCGAGACCCATAGCCCCTTCCTCCATGGCTTCACGCACAAGATCCTTCATGTTTGCCATCTCTGCTTCCGTCGGCGGCCGGTCAGCATGGCCTACTTCATGAATGCGTAATGTAGTCCCGCCAACAAAGGAGCCAATGTTGGTTGATACACCCCGTTCTTCGAGCCATTCCAGGAATTCACCCAGTGTACGCCACCGGTGATTTTCCGGGTCTTCTCCCCACCGATTCACTCTCATTGCTTCGCTCAGCGGCCCCATCGACCACCCCTCGCCAAACAATTCCAGCGTCACCCCCTGCTTGATGCCGCTCATCGATCGGCCATCGTTGATCAGCGGTTCGGCACCCCAGCTCAGCATGTTGATAAATCCGGGGGCGACAGCTTTGCCTTCCGCGTCTATGACATCATCAGCTCCATGGCTGTTGCCAATCTCACCCACCCTTACGATCCGGTCGCCCCGTATACCGATGTCGGTTTCCACGCCCGGTTCACCGGTGCCGTCATAAATCACTCCGTTGATAATGACCAGATCGTAGTGTTCCGGTTCCGGTTCAATTTCAGATTCCAATTCAATTTCAGATTCGGGCCTGGGTTCAGTATCCGTATCTGTTTCACAAGCAGCGGACAATATCAGCAAAAAGAGCAGAGCTGGTAAGAGATCGAACGTACGGTCGGGTGCCAGCATGGTGAATGTTATAGATTAATGGGTGTTTGAAGGGGTATATTACGAATGAGGGTAGTAAAAACCCAAATTCCCGGGCCAATCCGCCGGATTCATTGCGAACCGGTATCCCGGTTTTGGAAGATTCTTCCTGATGGTTTCCTGATACATTTTTCCCACATCCCCAAGGGCGCTGGCCTTATACGGAGAAAGATCCCATCGAATCGCATTGTGCCTGGGCGAATGCAGTGAATAACCTGCCTTGGTGCGTTTGTTCACCCGTATGTACTTTGTGTACTTTCATGTTTCGCAACTCAATTAACTCATCTCCGGCATGAATATCAGCCCATCCTTGTTTGCAAATAATAAAACAGTAAAAACATAATGAAACCGAGTGACATCATATTAAATGCCACAAAACGGATTTTGCGGGGGAGCTGGTCGCGGTTATTTCTGATGGCACTGGCTGACTGTTTCCAGTAAACCAGGAGTTGTCCGGTAGTGTAAACGATAATCAGGCACCAGAATGAGAAGACCAGTTCAGGCCAGGAAAACGGGAAAAAAGAGAGGAACAGGCAGGGAATGGTAAAAAAGAACAGGTACTTGATGATACTGACCCACATGGAAGGCGGCTTTTCCAGTGCGGCAACGCTTTCGATATAAGAGGCAACAGCCTGAAGCCTGACAAGGATATACCCGCCGCCGGTCATCAGAAGGGTGCCAAGTGCCAGGTAGTAAATTGAGAACCATCGGAATGAGAGCTCTTCCATAAAATTCAATCCCAATACATTATTCATTATGAAGGATCAAAGGTAAAAGATTTTCAGTTTCATTCCATTGGAAACGGAATTTAATAACTGAACATCAGGTGTAGATTTATGAAGATTGGTTGATTTTGGATAACTTCTGAATGCAAAAAAATCAGCTAACTAATTATAACGGGTCAATATTATGAGAAAAATCGGTTTTCTGTCCCTCATTACGGTTCTGGTATTTTCTACATTCTTGATAACGGAAACGGCAGTTTCACAAACGGAGTCTGAGGATCCGGATTCCCGGTTATTGTCACTGGTTAAGCACGATGTCTTCAGCGTATCGGGTTTGCTTCAGGCGTACGGCAGATTTTCCTTTGAAGACAATAATTTTAACGGCGGCCGCACTTTTCAGGCCGGGAATGCGCGGCTTACATTTTCCGGGAATCTCGATCAGGATTTTGACTATCAATTTCAGTTTAACTTTGCGCGGGAACCGAATCTGCTGGATGCGTATATCGGCTATAACTACAGTGAACGTTTTCGCATACGTGCAGGCGCCCAAAAACCGATAATAAGTGCTGAATTCATTCCGAATCCGGGATTAACCGATTTTATCTCAAGGGCACGACTTGTAGGGACTTACTTCAAACCGAGGGAAATCGGGGTGAGTTTTTACGGTGATATCGATCAGTTTTATTACAATGTGGGTATGTACAACGGTACCGGTGTGACCACCAATGTGGATAACCGGTTTTTTTATACCACACGCCTTGCTTACAACATGGAATTACAGGGTGATGACAACCTCAGAATTGGAGGTAATTTTGCCTTTGGTGAAAGTTTTGGCACTACAAGCGGAACAACCAACATTCAGTTGGCAGGCAACCGGTATATCTATGGTGCGGATGTACGCTATGAGAACGATACCTGGATATTTGCCGCAGAAGTGCTGGCCGGAGATCTCGAGGTAACCAATTATATAGCAGGCCCTGAAGAACAGATTATCAGTTATTATATAACAGGCGGTTACAAACTCAACGAACAGACTCAGATTCTGGCTCGATGGGATCACTTGGGATTTCAGGAACGAGACCGGCGAAATAACCAGTTCATCCTGGGTTTCACTCATTATGCAACTGATCTGATAAGCTTTAAAATTAACCTGATTTCACAATTTGATGAGGTGGCGGATAACCAGATGGGCCTGAGCACCAGCCTGCAGTTTCAGTTTTAAATACTTAAGTAAGTTATAAAGTTATATGCAATTTGATGATGCTGTGAAACCGGGTAAAACGGCTGCTGGATCTATTTTTCAATTTTCCTTGCCTTCCACTTCACTTTTTTGATCAAAAGCCAGGCTCCGAATGCAACGAGCGGCAGAGAAAGCCACTGCCCCATGTTGAAAGTCCATGCCGCTTCAAAGTCGGCGTGGTGCAGTTTTGTAAATTCAATCAGGAAGCGGCCGGTAAACAGTAGCACCAGGAAGCTCCCGAAAAGAGATCCTTCAGGAGGTTTCTTGTCGTACTTGTAATAAATCGCCATCAGGACAGCCAGGACCACGATGGTCGAAAGCGACTCGTAAAGCATGGAGGGATGACGCGGAACCATGTCGATATTGGCAAAAATGACTGCCCAGGGCACTTCGGTGGCATGTCCCAGGATTTCGGAGTTGAAAAAGTTGCCGATACGTATGAACATGCCACCGACGGCAACAGCAGGCACCACTCTGTCGGCAAGCCAGAAAAAAGTCATTCTCGGGGTTCTTTTAACATAGAGCCACATGGCCAGGATGATCGCCACAGCAGCGCCATGCGATGCCAGTCCGCCTCTCCAGATAGCCGGAATCAACTGCGGGTTGCGCAAGTAGAACTCCAGATCATAAAAGATCACATGACCAAGGCGTGCGCCCACCACTGTCGCAATAAGTATGTAGATTAAAAGCAGGTCAATTTCATCCTGGGTCCGGCCACCGTCTCGCAGAAGTTTGGCGCCGAGCAGGTACCCGAATATAAAAGCACAAGCAAACATCAACCCGTACCAGCGCGGTTCGATGGGGCCGATGGAATCGATAGTTGGGCCGCCGATCAGCAAAAAAGGCAATTGTCCGGCAATGATTCCGCCAAAAATCAGTGCCCAAGGTTTCCATGCAGGAACAGATGCACGCTGTTTCTCATCGGAAGGAATGTATTTCTGCCACGCCAGGTAGATCAATAAGGCACCGATTACAAGTCCCCAGGTATAGATCGGCAACGGCAGCTCCCATTGGGGTATGGAGTAAATGATGGGATCGGTATCCCAGACAAAGTAGTTATCAGTCTGTTGCATATTGCAGGTTCAATTCATGTGGCCGGCCGAAGATACGAATGAATATCGAATAATGAATATTGAACTCCGAATGTCGGTAATCCGGTTTCAAATATCCAATTCAATCCCTTCGAAATTCGTTATTCGTTGTTCAATATTCGATATTCAATTCCGGTCAAATAACCGTCTCAGTACATCCCGGCCGGTATCCCGCAGCAAATCTTCGATGATGCTTTGGCGCGGGGAGATTTGCGGGCTGCCCATTGTGCCGGTCATTCTGATCGGCACGACAATGATGCCGTCTTCACGCGTCATCGCATCCACAGCCCTGCTGGAGATGACTGATGCAATGCCACTCCTGAACCTGGGCGGAAGCAGCAGCTGGGCGGTGAAGTCTATCTCATCCGATACCAGATGCTGGGTGCCACTGAGCTCTATTCCGATACGTTCACTCGTCAGGCGAAAATCCTGGAGTGTTAAGACCGATTCATTAATTGTAAAGCTGGCTTCCCACTCGTCCAGGGCCAGGCTTCTCAATTCACCCGCCCGCAGCCAGTCGGCCAGCCTCTCCTGTACCGGATGGCCTTGCAGGCGTGCCCGGCTCATCCCGAAAGAACCCTCGGCAACTGTTTTGGTAATGTCCGGGTCGATAAATTCATCCAATTCGGTATAATAGTCGACATTCGCACTGAAGCCACCTGTTACGTGCTGCTCAAAACGGCTGTTTTCACCCAGAATCGGAAACTCTCTGAAAAAAGCGTTAGCCTGCAGATCGCTCAATTGTCCCACGAACGTGATATTGGTATAGTCGGGTTGGGGTACATTCCAGACCAACCGTCCATTGGCCGTACCATTAAACATCTCTGCAGTCGCTTCATCAATAACGATCCGCTCAGAATTGGTATAGCCTCTGCCTGCAATGTTATAAATGGGAACCCCAAAGAGCATCAGTGTATCAATCTGTGCGTTCACCGTGCTGGTAATATTCGGGAGTTCAATGGGAATGGGTTCTTCATCTTCCTCATCCCAGTCGAACATCTCGTCCAAATTGAGCATCTGGCTGTGATAAGTTCCTGAAATGGAAGGCATGGTGGCTTCGGATTCATGTTCCTGCAGAAATCCGAGGTAATTTTGAAGCCTGCCCTGCAGGGAAAAATCCGAGGTTCCATATTTCATGAAAAAACTTTCGAGTGTCATGGCATCGGGCCGTACGGTAAGTTCTCCCCTCAGGCCGGTAACCGGCAGTGAGAGGGAGTCGCCGCGCGCATTGACATCTTCTAACCGGAGTGATCCGTTCAGGGCGATTTCAGTCGGTACACCTGCCGGACCTTTGGCATTCAGGTTCATCACAGCCATGCCGGTCAGTTCACTGATCCAGGGTTCCAGGGAGTAATAGGCAGAAACATCGGCGAGGGTGGCATTTCCGTCAATGGTCAGGTCGAACAGGGGATCCTCATCCATAAAATGGTCAACCGTGCCTCGCATTGACAGGGAATTCTCGCCAGTCCTGAATCTCGACTCACTGATATTCAGCCGTGTGTTTCTGGTAGTTGCAATAAAGGTGATGTCTTCAAGCGGATTGGCAACCAGGCGGTGATCGATGTAGCCGTTTCTGAGCTCGATGTTGCTCTCCTGAAGGGCTCTTGCAATTTGATCGGCCTGTCCGCGTAATTTGACTCCTGCCTTGAATTGTCCCCTGAGCATCAGGGTATCCTCGTCGATGGGATAGAAATCCTTGATGGTAGCCAGATCGAAATCGAGGTCGGCATCAATATCAAATGAAGGCATCTCGGCAAGAGGTTCGGTGACCGATCCCGACATCGAGAAGCGATTGTTCGATGCACTGAAGGAAGCGGTATTAATGGTGATGCGATTTTGGTCTGCAGTGATATCTGCTTCGATTTGTTCAATCGGGCGGGGGACATCCACATATTTGAAAATTCCGTTTCGGAGGGTCATGGTTCCGTTAAAATTCACTGCTTCAGGGTTTTGCAGATTACCGGCAGCATCGGCATCGATGGCCAGCAGCCCCGTCAGTGTTTCCACTCCGGCCTGGTCGATCGGGTAAAACTGGCTTATCGTTTCCAGGTCAATATCTCCTTGGATCCTAAAAGAAAATGGAGCGTCCTCATCAAACGGCCGGTCCAGATTGCCGGAGGCTTCTATCCTGTTACCTGCGGCTGTAGCTGTAAGCCGGTTGAGCGATATATTTTCATTGCCGGCATGAAGCGAAAAGTTGATATCCCGGACCGGTTCCTGCAGATCGGGGTTCTTCAAAAACCCATCGGTAACCTCGGCAGTCAGATCAAATAATGGCAGCTGACCTTCCACAAGCGACCCGGATACAGTTCCCTCCAATACCAGGGTCCCGCTGGTTTCCAGTCCATGCAGGTATTCATCAAAATCAGGTGGAGCAAGCCCGAGAAGTTCACCGAAATTATCGGATGTGGAACTGAACTGCAGATCCAGCTCAGGTGCATCGCTACTCCATTTGCCAACAGACCCGCTGAGGTTCAATGCAAGGCCCCGGATCGAGAATGTACCTTCGGTCAGGGTGAGCAGTTCCTCTGCCATATCAATCACCGACTTTTGCTGAAGGCTGAGTGAGAGATTGGTGACATATTGGGTGCCGTTCAGGCTGGCTGATAGTGATCGCAGGTTTGCATCAACTGAACTTTCTATCAGGTCGGCAAAAGATAACCCAATATCGGCATCCAGTCCCTCCATATCCACACGGGTATCGGATGTTTCGTCCGAGTAATAAATACCTGCGTCGCGGATGACAAACAATGGGATCTGAATCGTGTATCCGGCTTCAGCCTCTTCCGTATCGACTTCTTCATCGAGCAGAAAGTCGATATTGGTGGTGGAATCTGCATAGACTTTGTAGTAGATATTCGGTTTAATAGCCTCAAGTTGAGAGATGGAAATTTCATCACGGAACAACGGAAACAGGCGTACACCAGCGGTGAGGGATTCAAATTCAGCAACCGGGTCCCCGTGATCGTCGGGGAGCATGAACCCGTTCATTTCCAGGCCGAATCTCGGGAACGTCCGGAAAAAGGTCAGTGACATCCGGTCAACCTGAACTTCACGGTTCAAGGCTTCGTTTACCTGGGGAAGGATCATATTTTTCAGCCGGTCGTCGGTAAAATAGATGTTCAGGGCGACGATCAGCAAAATGAAAAAGATAAGTATACCGGCCAGTATCTTAACAAATAGTTTCATGGACTTTCAAAGCCTCCTTGTTATTGAGAAACACAATCATGCAAGATAGGAAGAATCGCAGTGATATAAATACACTTGATTAATTTTTTAATTAAACATTCGGTTCACTGAGACTGATTATCCGGGCCTCCTTTAATTTAGATTTTCTATAACCGGGAACTCGACTTTTGATTCTTTACATGGGAAAAACCACACTCAAACATAACTCATTTTCCGTTTAGGGTCGCTAAGCTATTGTTAATTAGTACGTGGAAATTGCAATATGATGGCTGTTCAAATCAGAGAATGATCCATTCGATCGAACCATAAACCCTTTGATCATTTCAGTGATAAGAATGATGCCGTAGCAAATACAGGCCATTTAATTTATTAGGAATATGAGATAAGTATATCGGAAAAAAAAATACGATTGGTGAAAAAAATCCATTATCAATCTGTCATATTGTTTCATTTGCCCCAATTCAGATAACTTCCGTTTAACCCGGTTACGTAATTGTTTATAAAATTCAATATCATCAGATTCATTCACCCAACAAGAAAGTTAAATGTCCGGTAGAATTCATGTTTCATAAAGTGATATTGGTATTTATCGCAGTTGTTTCAGGATTTATATTCATGCAGTGTGATGCTGCTGTTGACAGACAGAATCAACCTGTTATGACAGGAGCTGAAGTATTGATTGAATACCATTTGGATGAGCTTGAGGAACTCAGGGTTGGCCTGGTGATGAACCCGACTGCCCGTATCGGTGAAACCCATATGCTCGATACGCTACTTGCACGGGAAGTGAATGTAACCGCACTGTTTGCTCCGGAACACGGGTTTCGGGGTGAAGCCGGCGCTGGTGAAAGAATCGAAGACGGCGTGGACCAGGCCACCGGCCTGCCGGTGTTTTCCCTGTACGGTGAAACCCGAAAACCAACCGAAGAGATGCTTTATGAGGTAGATATTCTTCTGTTCGACATGCAGGATGTGGGAGCCCGGTTTTATACCTATAATGCCACTCTCGGGCTGGTTTTGGAAGCCGCCGCTGAACATGATGTGCCGGTATGGGTCCTCGACCGGCCAAACCCGATAGGCGGTGAGTACATCTCAGGCTGGATTCTTGAGCCGGAATTTGAGTCGTTTGTCGGTATGTACCCGATTCCTGTGGCTCATGGAATGACCCTGGGTGAACTTGGTGGAATGGTGATCGGCGAGAATTGGATCGATTTTGAATATCCTCCCGACTACAGGGTGATCGAAATGAAAGGTTGGCAGAGGGAAATGTTATGGCCGGAAACAGGGCTGGAGTGGTTCCCGCCATCTCCAAACTTGCCGACGTTTGAACACGCCTATGTTTACCTTGGCACCTGTTTTATTGAAGGGACCACGTTATCGGAGGGCAGAGGGACCGACAATCCGTTTCTGTTGTTGGGCTCACCGGGGACGGAGTTTGATGAGTTTGACCTGGAGCAGTTACAGGCGGATCTGCTTGGAATCGAGATTGAAAAAGTTCAATTCACACCGGAGTCGATTCCCGGGAAAGCCCTGAATCCAAAACATGAAGGGGAGGAATGTACAGGGATCAGAATACGTGTAACTGATTATGACTATCTGGATCCGGTAGATGCAGGGCTGCGGATCATGGCCTTTCTGATGCGTCATAGCCCGGATGCGGAAACCAATGATTTTCTCTACAGGCTGGCCGGAACAAAAGAGATCGATCAGTTCATAAATGGATCAAATATATACTGGGACTTCAATACCGAACCCTTTAAAGGACAACGGCAAGCGTATTTGTTGTATGATTAGAAAGTAGCCCCCACTAACCTTCAAACAAGCTTGTCTCACAAATTTGACCATTTAACTGAACAATTAACATCCAACACTCCATGTCAACATTCAACATTCATTATTCATTATTCGTTATTCAATCGTTTTCTTCTCCGCCATTCGTAACACACCAGCGCCGCGCTGACGGATGCATTCAATGATTCCACTCTGTTCATCATCGGTATCGTATAGATGAAATCGCAGTGTTCGGCCGTTTTTTTACGGATACCCTGGTCTTCACTTCCCACGACAAATGCCAGCGGGACCGTGGCATCCATCTCCCAGATTGTTGCCTCTGCGGCCTGATCTAGTCCGGCAATCCAGAATTGTTGCTCTTTTAATTCGAGGATGGCCTGGTTCAGGTTGCCAACCCTTACAATAGGAATGCGTCCGGCCGTACCTGCCGAGGTCTTGAAAACAGCGGCATTAACCGGCGACTGCCGGTGTTTGGGAACCAGCACAGCCGAAATTCCGGCAGCTGCTGCCGATCGGAGAATCGCCCCGAAGTTGTGCGGGTCTTCAATTTCATCGAGCAGCAGGACAGCCGTGCCGGAATCAACATTAATATTTTCTAACCATTCGTGGAAATCGATGTACGATACCGGGCTAATGAGTGCCACAACTCCCTGATCATTTACATTCCCTACCATTTCAAAAAGTTTATTGCCGGGAACAAAAGAGACTGGAATACGGTTTTGGGAAGCAGAATCCTTGATTTTGTCTAAAACCCGGCCACTCAAATTATCCCTGAGAAAAATTTTTTCAATTTTGGCGGGTTCACTTTCAAGCTGTTCTATGAGCGGGTTTCTGCCGTAGATATATGTGTTAGAATGTGACATTTTTTTAGAAAAATACTCTTTCATTTGTATAATGGAGAATAAGAGTTCTTCTTCTTAAAACCTGAAAAAAGGTACGATCATGCTAGACGATCCAAAAGAAAAAAAAGAGTTGATGGATAAATTGATCCTGGCTGCAGGGAACAAAGAGGGTAATTCCCGTTTTGCTGAGTTCAGACTGTTTTTCACAACGGAAAATCTCTTCCAGCTCGTGGGAATCTCTTTGCAGATTGTGCTGGGCCTCGGTATTGTGACCATCGCAATTTTAGGACTTATTCAACCGATGTGGCTCTCCACGTTTTTTAGCATTATTGGCAGTGCAACTGCCATGGTCGGTGTTTATCTCTGTTTCCAGTTTTTCAGCCGGAACAGCGTATTCGATTCACTCATTAACAAAGCAATCAGACGGGTAATTCAATCCCAGAATTAATTCCTGATTAATGACGTATTCAAGTGAGGACCTGAATCGATTGAAGAGCTATGAAAAGGTTCATTTGAAGGGTGAGGATGATAACCTCGAACCATCTGAAAAAATAAATCTTCTTCACAAAAAGGATCGCAATAAATGGTACATGCTGATTTTCAATGTACTGGCAATCCTGTTTTTCGGCTACTCCTTCTATTTCGATATCACCAACCTGAGCGATACCATATTTATAATCCTGGTGGTCGTTTTCACCATCAATGTGGGGCTGATTTATCTTCAGAGAAAGCAGATCAGTGAATTGATCGAGTTCTATCATACAAAATGAAAGCTTTGATGTGAACTACAATTACCAAAGTAAACTTCCCGCTCTCTATCATCAAAGTGCAAAGGATTTTGTTGTAATCGCACACAGGGGAGCAAGTGCCTACAGTCCCGAAAACACCATGGCTGCTTTTTATATGGCTTATGAAATGAAAGCAGACATGATTGAACTGGACGTACTTATCACCAAAGATGGCATCCCGGTTGTGACCCATGATCCCGAAGTTGATCGTAAAACCGACGGTACCGGTGAAGTAAACAGATATACCCTGGCAGAGTTGCAAAAGCTGGATGCCGGTTCCTGGTTTGCCAAAAAGTATGCGGGAGAACGTATGCCGGCTCTAGAAGAGGTTTTACAGTGGGCAAAAGACAGGATTGCAATCAATATTGAGATCAAACGGGAGGCTGTAGGACAGCATATCAATGGCGGAGTGGAGGAAAAAGTTGTAGAGCTTGTACGCAAGTATCAAATGGAGCAGCATGTACTACTTTCAAGCTTTTCCTATGAGGCTGTAGGCCGGATAAAAAAGTTGGCTCCCGAATTTTCAACCGGTTTGTTGTATGACAAAAAGGCACCGGTGAACAGCACTCCGTTTGCATTAACAAAACAGTACCTGAGCGATTCATTCAACTGTAAATGGAGGGAGCTTAAAACCAGATGGAGAAGAGAATTGCAGGAGAATGGAATCCCGATCTTCATCTATACGGTCAACAGCAAATTCTGGATGAAAAAAATGATCGGGGCCGGGGTTAGTGGGATTTTTTCCGACCACCCCGACCGGCTGCGTGAGATTGCCATCAGGGAACTGGGTAAACGGGATTATAAATTCCGCAGCTCTCACAAATGATATTGTTAATGCCCGATATTTTAACAGGATGTAATTACTAGCCCGGGTTACTCTCACCAGGCAGGATCAGTACTGTCTGAACATTTGCCGGTTGTGAATGAATCATTGCCTTTTATGTACTTCGGGAGCATGTATTTATCAAAACGTGATGGTATTTTTTGTTTTCAGTAAAAGAGAAAAAAAGCCGCTTTATTTGCTACAAAGAACCATTTTGGCATCACTTTCAGAAAAGTTCGGACAATACTGAGACAGGATAAAATAAGTTTGCCGATCTGGTTTGAATGCTATTCAGGAACCTGCTATTTTTACTTATCCATCAATCAAGTCCTCTGGCTACATGTCAACCAAATATATTTTCGTTACCGGTGGGGTAACATCATCACTGGGTAAAGGTATAATATGCGCATCATTGGGCCGCCTTTTGGTAGCGCGTGGATTAAACGTCACCATCCAAAAACTGGACCCCTATATCAATGTGGATCCGGGTACCATGAATCCCTACGAGCACGGGGAAGTCTACGTCACCGACGATGGGGCCGAGACCGATCTGGATCTGGGTCATTATGAGCGGTTTCTCGATATTCCGACCTCACAGGCCAATAATGTCACAACCGGCCGTATCTACTTTGATGTCATCACCAAGGAGCGACAGGGGGCGTATTTGGGCAAAACCGTTCAGGTGATCCCGCATATCACAGATGAAATCAAGTCGCATGTGCTTGAATTGGGCGAGTCGGGCAAATACGATGTTGTAATTATAGAAATCGGTGGTACGGTCGGTGATATTGAGAGCCTCCCGTACATTGAAGCGATGAGGCAGATGAGGTATGATGTGGGAAGGCAAAATACCCTCTCCATACACCTGACCCTTGTGCCTTACCTGGCTGCTGCCGGTGAATTGAAGACAAAGCCTACCCAGCATTCAGTGAAAACACTGTCGGAAAGCGGATTGAGCCCCGATATACTCGTATGCCGGTCTGAATATCCGCTTGATGAATCACTGAGGAGGAAAATAGCTCAATTCTGTAATGTTGACCTGGAAGATGTGATCGCTTCACTCGATGCCGAGAGCATTTATGAGGTACCGCTTTTAATGCAAAGAGAAGGGCTTGACGACCGGGTGACTGAAAAACTCAAGCTGGAGACGCAGGATGCAGATCTGGAAAAGTGGTCTGAGTTTGTAGATAAGTTGAAGAATCCGCAACATAAAGTCAGAATCGGCCTTGTCGGTAAATATGTGGAACACCATGACGCCTACAAATCGATTGTGGAGGCATTGATTCATGGCGGGGCAGTCAATAACAGCAAGGTGACCATCGAATGGATTCAGTCCGATTATCTCACAGAAGAGAATGCAGGACAAAGACTGAAAGGTGTAAGTGGAATCCTGGTCGCTCCCGGTTTTGGCGACAGGGGGATCGGGGGTAAACTTAATGCAGTTCGATATGCCCGTGAACAAGGAATCCCGTTTTTCGGGATCTGCCTGGGAATGCAATGTGCTGTTATCGAATACGCCAAAAATGTTTGTGGTGAAGATGATGCAGACAGTACCGAATTCAGGATGTCCGGCTATCCGATCATTGACCTGATGCCCGACCAGGAGAACCTCCAGGAGACCGGGGGAACGATGCGGCTTGGAACGTACGACTGCAGATTACTGCCGGGTACGAATTCTTACCGGGCCTATGGCAAGGAGTTGATTGAAGAGAGACACAGGCATCGTTATGAAGTGAACAACAACCTGCGGGAACACCTGCAGGAACACGGTTTGATATTCGCGGGGATTAATCCTGATAAGGACCTGGTGGAGATCATCGAAATCGGGGATCATCCCTGGTTTGTGGGAGTGCAATTTCATCCTGAATTGAAGAGTACAGTGAACAAGCCACATCCACTGTTCGCCGATTTTATCAAAGCAGCTCTCGAAAAGAGCCTGTCTGCGGAAGGACACAAGATGAAGGCCGGGCAGACACAGGAAACAGTCTGATTTTGAACGCAGACCCATACAGAGACATTTTGAGGGTCAGGGCGAGCGGCCTTTTGTTCGAGAACGACCGGCTCTTATTGGCCAGGCTCAATGTGCCAACACGGGAGCAGCCGGTCTGGATGCCCCCCGGCGGGGCTGTAAAGGCGGGTGAACTCCTGGAATCAGCCCTTGAAAGAGAATTCAGGGAAGAGACAGGACTTGAAGTGAAACCCGGCAGAATGGTTATGGTTCATGAATTTATCGAACCGCCCTGGCATGCCTTGGAAATCTATTTTTTATGCAGTCTCACCGGCGGGGAGCTAAAACTGGGCCGGGATCCGGAACGTGCTGAAGATGATCAAATTCTGCTGGATTTGAAGTTTGTTCCGTTTGATAAGTTGAAAAACATGGAGTTGTATCCGCAGATATTGGAAGAGAAAATTGTCGATTTCTCAACAGGCACATCAGGGGTGTTACATGTGCGCAGCCGGGATCCGCAAAGAGGTTAATGTCGCGAATCCTTAATTCGTTTGGTAGTGTGATTCTGAATGCATCAAACAGTAATTTTTTATCGGGAAAACCTTCTGCCAGTCGGCCCGGATAACCAATGAACCGTTGAACCGACAACTACACGAGGCTAACCGGTGGAGCGGACTGGTGAATGATCAGAAAAGATAATTTGTATATTCGGTAGATTTCAGAAATGAAGAACCCGATCTGTATGAGATTTTTTGTCATTGTAACTTTTAGCCTGATGGTACTGTGGAGTTGTGCAGAAGAAGAGGAAGTATTTATTCTTCATGATATAAACGGATACACGATCCAGAATAATGAGCTGGTGGAGTTTGAAGCGATTGCCATACAGGGAGGCAGGGTACTGGATTTGGGTACACTTGCCGAGATGGCTGTTGACTTTCCCGACGCCGAGCATCAACCGGGTAACGGTTTTACGGTGCTGCCCGGACTTATTGACGCCCATGCACATGTAATAGGACTGGGTTTCCAGGAGATGGATGTGAACGTAGCCGGTATTGAATCGCTGCAGGAGACCCTGGAAAAAATCGGGGAGCACGCCCGGCAGAACCCCGATGCGGAATGGATCCGGGGGCGCGGATGGAACCAGGTTCTTTGGGAAGAAAATGAATTTCCGACGGCTACCGATCTGGATGAAGTGGTTGCCGATCGCCCTGTATGGCTGACCAGGGTTGACGGGCATGCCGGCTGGGCAAATTCAAAAGCGATGGAGCTGGCCGGAATAACGGATGAGACTTCCGATCCCCGGGGCGGCCGGATCATCAGGGATGATGATGGAGAGGCAACAGGTGTTTTCATTGATACGGCTATGCGATATATCCGGGATGAGATACCCGGGCGAACCGCAGAGGAGCGGGAACGAGCCCTGGAACTGGCCATGGAGAAAATGGTATCCTATGGAATAACAAGTGTGCATGATGCCCGGATAGACGTAGAAGACTGGGAATTGTACACAAAATTTGCCGATGAAGGCCGCCTGAAAACACGGATTTATGCCATGATTGGCGGAACCGGTGAGACGTTTGACAAACTGGCTGCAGACGGGCCTGTTGAAAGTTATGCTGACGATATGCTTGCCCTCCGAAGTGTGAAAATTTCTGCCGATGGAGCACTTGGCAGCAGGGGTGCAGCCCTGCTGGAGGATTATGAAGATGAACCCGGAAATGACGGGCTCCTGTTTTACGAACAGGATGAGCTCAACGAGATGGTCTATAAAGGGGTATCCAACGGTTTTCAAATGAATATACATGCCATTGGGGATGCGGCCAACCGTCAGGTCCTGGACGCTTTTGAACACGCAAGGAATGAGCTGGGTGAGCAGGGCCTGAGGCACCGGATTGAACATGCCCAGGTGGTGCATCCCGACGATATTCCGCGCTTTACCGAACTTGATATAATTGCATCCATGCAGCCGACACATGCCACGAGCGATATGAATATGGCAGAAGACAGGGTTGGCCGGGATCGAATCAAAGGGGCGTATGCCTGGCAAACATTTCTGGATCAGGGTACCCTCATTGCAGCCGGATCCGATTTCCCGGTAGAACGGGTAAATCCGTTTTATGGGCTTTATTCGGCCGTTAAGCGGCAGGATTTCGATGGCAATCCACCGGAAGGATGGTACCCGGATCAGGCACTGAGTAGGTTTGAAGCGCTGCGGGCATTCACCATTGATGGTGCCTATGCCGCACACCAGGAAGACGTGCTCGGAACCCTTGAACCCGGAAAATGGGCCGACTTTATTGTGATCGACCAGGACTTTTTTGAAGTCGATGAATCGGAAATCTGGCAGATTGAGGTTCTGGAAACCTGGGTGGCCGGTGAAAGAGTATTTACCTCATACTGAATTATGATCGTACGCGTAGAGCAGCTGAATCCAACCATTGGCGATATAAAGGGTAATGTGGAGCGGATTTTCGAGGCACTTAAGCTTGCCGAAAAACAACAGGTAGATTTGCTGATTCTTCCGGAAATGGTTCTGACCGGCTATCCGGTGCAGGATTTACTGGAAAATGAAGCATTCAGGGAGGCCTGTTACGAGGCTAACAAAAAAATAATCAAACAGACCGGAAGTACAGCTTTGTTGTTTGGAAGCCTTACAAAAAACCTGTCTGGCCTTGGCAGAAAAATCTTTAATTCTGCCATTTTATGCAGTCAGGGGGGGGTTCTTGGACAAGCCAACAAGACCCTCCTGCCCACCTACGATATATTCGACGATCTGCGTTATTTTGAACCCAATAAAGAGTTCAGGTGCCTGGAGTATAAAGGAGTGAAACTCGGGGTGACGATATGTGAAGATATCTGGTACAACCAAAATGAGGTGCAGTACCATCATTATGAGGTCAATCCGGCAGCGGAATTGAAATCCCGGGGCGCCAGGGTTATCATTAACATTTCAGCTTCCCCCTTTACTAAATCCAAACATCAGAATCGCCTCCAGATGCTGCAAAAACATGCCAAAGAGTTATCCCTGCCGGTATTTTACAGCAACCAGGCCGGGGCTCACACCGATGTAGTGTTCGATGGCGATTCCCTTGTTTTGGATGCCAAAGGAAACCTGACAGCAATTACAGAACCATTCAAGCCCGGTTTTGTGGACATAAATTGGGATCCGGAGACCGGTGCGGTTGAATCCCTGGTGCCTTTGAAAAACATTTCGACAGACAAGTTTTCCCGTATGCTGGGAGCCATCAAGTGTGGAATCAGGGATTATCTGGATAAGACCGGAATTTCAGACAAGGCGGTTTTCGGGCTGAGCGGGGGCGTTGACTCTGCATTGGTCTCCGTGTTGGCTGTGGAAGCCCTGGGCAAAGAACATGTGACTGCACTCTCCATGCCGAGTGAATTTTCCAGTAAAGGCAGCGTAGATGATGCGGTGAAACTGGCTGAAAACCTGGGGATCAGGCTTCACCAAATCCCGGTAAAGGAGTTATACGAAACCTATTTAAAAACCCTGGAGCCATTGTTCAGTCAAACGGACTTTGGGGTGGCGGAAGAAAACCTGCAAAGCAGAATACGGGGCGCCCTGCTGATGGCCTATTCCAACAAATTCGGGCCGATATTGTTTGCAACCGGTAATAAATCGGAACTGGCAGTCGGTTATGCGACTCTTTATGGAGATATGAATGGGGGGTTGAATCCGATCGGAGATCTCTATAAAACCGAGGTATTCCAATTTTGTGAATGGCTGAACAGGGAATATTATCAAAAAGAGATGATTCCCCGCAAAATTATTGAAAAACCGCCTAGTGCGGAGCTGCGTCCCGGCCAAAAGGATACGGATTCACTTCCTGACTATGAAATACTGGATGATATCCTGTGGAGATACATAGAATTGCAGCAGGATGTGGAAAAAATCGTAGCTGAAGGAGCCTACGAGAAGGCCATCGTCAAGAAAGTCATCAAAATGACAGATTTCAGTGAATTTAAGCGATATCAGGCACCGCCAATCATCAAACTGTCTTCAAAATCATTCGGAATTGGCCGCAGATGGCCCATGGTTCAGGGCTGGACCGCCCAAAACAGCTAATCAAAGGGCTTTTTTGGGTATAAATTTTTTAATGCAAAAAATTTATCACTTCTTTCCATAAAACAGATTGAATCATTAATTTAGTCGATATACTATCTAATTCTATAGACATGAAAAAAATGATACGGCTCCTACTCATCTTCTGCATACTAACTGTACCTGCTTTTGCCCAGGATAATGGTAACAATCTGGATGAGATTCCAATCCAGAAAAAACTATTGCCATATGCCAATCCGCTTGGCCTGGACGTTGAGGCAGGAGAAGAACAGATTCAGGAAATCCAGACACTGGAACTGAATGAACGTGAAATCCTTGAACGGATAACAAATACTTATCGAATTCATTTATCAGCAATTGAAGCCCAGTCGAATGATGACCCGGCAACGGCTGAAAATTATATCAATGATGCGATCTCAAACCTTCAGGCTCTTATGGACGACTATCCGGAAATCCAGAGCAGCAGCCGGTTCAGGGAACTCTATCGTTCGGTTATCTCGGAATACAAAGAGTTTTATGGCATCACCGGCCCAATAAATGAGGTGGAAGGAGAAATATTTGCCATCCAGGAAGAACTTTTTTCCGAAATGGATGACTGGATGGCTGAAGAATATTCTATGCCCGAGAATGTATCGTTCGAAAATACCCAGGTTCCACTGGTTCAAAATCAACAGGTAAGCCGTCATCTTGTTTATTACACTTTGCGAAGGCCGGAGGTCATGGACCGGTGGCTGGAAAGGTCGGAAAAGTATTTTCCGATGATGATTGAAATTTTTGAGGAAGAAGGGACACCAACCGAACTGGTACACCTTTCGATGATTGAAAGCGGACTGGTCCCTACTGCAAGAAGCTGGGCGGCAGCTGTCGGCCTCTGGCAGTTTATAAGGGCAACGGGTGCAATGTACGGGCTGGAAGTGAACTGGTGGATTGATGAAAGACGTGACCCTGTGAAATCTACGCGTGCCGCTGCGCGACACCTGAAAGATTTGCACAACATCTGGGGTGACTGGCACCTGGCCCTGGCCAATTATAACATTAGTCCGCGAGGATTGAGAAGGGCGATTAACGCTGCCGGCGGTGTCGAGGATTATTGGGCAGCCTTTCCCTACCTGCCGCGGGAGACCCGTGGTTATGTGCCGGGTTATATCGCGGCTACAATGATTGCAATGAATCCCGAGGAGTTTGGCTTTCAAAGAAACTACGGAGGGGAACCATGGAGTTTCGATGTGGTCGAGGTTGCCGGATTGATGCCGCTGGATAAACTGGCAGAAGCCGCCGGTCTTACAACCCAGGAACTCAAGGAGTATAATCCTGAACTGTTGCGTTGGGCAACACCTCCTGGGGAGTCTTATCCGTTGAAAATTCCAACCGGTATCAGGGATGACTTTTTAGCCGCCTACGAGGAGATTCCCCGGGAAGAACGCTCCCAGGATGTGGCCATGCATACCGTCAGCCGTGGTGAAAATCTGGGTCAGATTGCCCGTCAATACGGAACATCCGTCAATGCACTCTTTTCGACCAATGAGAATCTGAGTACGACCATTCATCCGGGGCAGACAATTGTCGTGCCTATTCAGGGTGGATCCATGGAACGCATAGCTGCCGACCGGCCATCCAATTCACCTTCCGCAGCCCCCGCTACAAGGCAGCGGGCACAGCAGCAGCCTCAGGCGCAGGCCCCTGCCAATACCACGGCAGTCACTTACACTGTGAAAAGCGGGGATACCATCGGACATATCGCTGAGTGGTTCGATGTGAGAGCCTGGCAGATCAGAGCCTGGAACGGTATTGGAAACATCATCCGCGGGGGTCAGCGATTAACTGTTCATGTCCCTAACAACAGGGTCGATTTTTACAGACAGATGGATAACCTGACATTTAGTCAAAAAGAGGAGTTGCAGCGCTTGCAGCGACAGGGACAGAATATATACAACCACAGCCTTGTTTCGTCATCTGAATCTGACCGGGAATCGAACGGTGAAACCGTTACGTACACCGTTCAGCGTAACGATACACTTACAGATATCGCTCGAAGTTTTGGTGTATCTGTTGCGGATATTCAAAGGTTAAATGATCTCAGAGGCACACGAATTTATGCCGGACAAACGTTGGAGATCAGAACCACACAATAAGCAGCAGTGATTTAGCAATTATGAGACGTAGTCGCCTGATTCTTGTAGTATCTTTACTAGTGGTATTTTCTGTCCTTACGGCAGCGATTAAATCAGGCGATATCTACTTCCAGATCAAAAAACAGCTGACGATTTTCAGTGATGTGTACAAGGAAATCGCCACGCTTTATGTGGATGAACTACCTCCTGAAGCACTGATGAAAAACGGGATAAATTCCATGCTGGATGCCCTTGATCCCTACACCACATTTGTAGATGAAGGACAGCAGCAACAGATGGAGATTCTCTCGACCGGCACGTATGGTGGAATCGGCCTTGACGCCGGTTACAGGGGCGAGAGAATCGTCGTAATTGCGCCTTATGATGGGTATCCGGCTTCAAGAGCAGGTATTCGGCCCGGGGATATTATCCTGGAAATCGATGGTGTATCAACGGTAGGGATGGACCCGGAAGAGGTTCAACAGCTCACAATCGGCGATATCGGTACTTCGATTTCCCTGAAAATTGAAAGAAGGGGAATTGATCAACCCATTGAATTTGAATTGGAAAGAGAGCGGATTGAGGTAAAAAATATTGCTTATTCTGAACTGATAGGCGAAAATTCGGATGTCGGCTACATTCAACTGACGCGTTTCGGGCAAAATACTGCCGAGGAATTACGCGATCAGCTGATCAAATTCAGGGAAGAAAGCGGTATGAACGGATTGATACTGGATCTCAGAAACAATCCGGGCGGACTGTTGAATGAGGCGGTTCATGTCGTTGATAAATTTATCGATCCCGGTGAACTTGTTGTAGAGACGCGGGGAAGGCTGAGAGATCAGAGCAATTCATATTATACCGAAGAACCGCCACTATTTGAGGATTTACCTATGGTGATCCTGTTGAACAGTGGAAGTGCCAGTGCATCGGAAGTGGTTGCCGGGGCACTTCAGGATCTTGACAGGGCAGTGATCCTGGGTGAAACCAGTTTTGGCAAAGGGCTGGTTCAAACCATACGGCCGCTTTCTTACAATACCTCCTTGCGGCTCACCGTATCCAGGTATTATACACCCAGCGGCCGAAGCATTCAGTCCATCGATTATACCCGCGATAACGGCAGCGCGGATCAACTGCTGCCGGAAGGCCAAAGGCGGGAGTTTGAAACAAGAAACGGGCGGAAAGTCTACGAAGGAGCCGGTATAGAGCCGGATATAACAATTGAAACACCTTCTGCCTCACTGCTCGAAACCACCATTCAACAGAAAAACCTGGCCTTCTTTTTTATCAGTGACTATATTTCCGATCATTCGGTGGACCAGGAGAGTGAATTTCCGGATAATATGTACCAACTATTTGTTGAATATCTGCAAGAGGAAGATTTTAATTTCGAAACTTCCGCTGACCGCTATATCAAAGAATTAAAAAAATCGGAAGAACATTTTTCTGAATCGGATAAAGCAAGAGAGTTGCTCCGAGAGCTTGAGGAATTGGTAAATGAACAGAAAAAATTGAGCCTGGCGGAAAACCGGGAACAATTGGAAAATGCATTAAAGCTGGAGTGGATCTCCGGGACAAGAGGGGGGACGGAAAAAATACAGGAATCGTTGCCGCTGGACCTTGTCATTACTGAAAGCTTATCCATATTATCAAATCAAGACAGATATAAAGAGGTTTTAAGCAACTGAATTTGGGAAAAGCTGATTTACATATTCATACTACGGCATCTGATGGTACATGTGCTCCCGGCGAAATTGTGGAGCTGGCCAGGTCCAAGTCGCTCAATACGATTGCCATTACAGACCACGATTCAATTGATGGGTACCTGGAGGCAAGAAAATCCGCCGAGGAACATTCTGTAAGGTTGATACCCGGTGTAGAAATCACCGCCCATTACGCTGGCAAGGAAATACATGTTCTCGGATACAATTTCGACCCGTATAAGAATGAATTCATACAGTTTCTCAAAAAACAACGCATGGCCCGGCTCAACAGGATGGAGCAGATACTGGATCACCTGAGAAGTAAACAGGGTATTGATATTACCATTGATGAAGTTAAAGCACAGGCAAAAAGTACTAATGTAGGGCGGCCGCATGTGGCGCAGATCATGATCAAAAAGAAAGTGGTTGCATCCATAGCCGAAGCATTTATTCGGTATCTTGGTTTGCCGCTGATTGAAAAAATCAAAATTTCATACGCCGGACTGGAAGAAGTGATAGAGAAAATTTCTGAAGCCGGTGGCGCTTCCTCCCTTGCGCATCCGGGCCCTCTCTACACAATGGATGAAGTTGAAGAGTATCTGGACTATGGGCTTGATGGAATTGAATGTATGCATCCCGGTCATAGTTTTGAGGAGCAAAAAAAATTTATAAGCCTGGCTCAAGCCCGGGATTTGTTGATTACCGGCGGGAGTGATTTCCACGGTAACGGCAGGGAATACGATCCTTATTTTGGCATTGTGACACTAAGTGAAAAATACGTTGCCGGCATTGACCGGATGACCCGGCAGAGAAAGAAATTGCAAATGGACATGGGAATATGAAGGAAGAGGTTACAGGCAGTGCAGATTGGAAGAGCATAAGGGTGGGAATTGCCGCAGCACGGTGGAATTCCATGATCACGGATGAGATGGTAGAGGGGGCTGAGGCAGCCCTGCGCAGCAAGGGTATTCCGGAGGAGAACATCATCCTTGTCAGGTGTCCGGGATCCTATGAACTTCCGCTTGCTTGCAAACAGCTGTTGGAGCACCTTGAAATGGACGGAGTCGTTGCAATCGGTGCTGTAATCCGCGGAGATACCCCGCATTTTGAATATGTATGTGATGCGGTTAACCGCGGAATTATGGATCTGAATCTCGAATACAACCGTCCGGTTGCATTCGGAGTATTAACCACAGATAACGTTGAACAGGCCATGCAACGGTCAAGCAAGGATGAGGGAAACAAAGGGGCTGAAGCTGCGTTAGCACTCTGTGAGATGATCGAGTTGAGCAGAACATTGCGTAAAATGAAGAAGTAATTTTAACTTGATAAAGGACTGTCAAAAATCTAATTTGCAAGGCTTGAACCATATAAATTCCGGATCAGATTGGAATCGTATTCATTAACAAATAAAGAGCAAACCAAAGCCGACAGGCTGAAGCAGAAGGAGATTTCCGAGTGTGGGACTATTCCTGAGCACATAGCCATTATTATGGATGGGAATGGCAGGTGGGCGAAAGGAAAGGGCAATGTCCGGGTTTATGGACATAAGGCCGGAGTCGATTCTGTCAGGGATATTACCGAGGCTTGTGCTCAGCTGGGGGTTAAATATTTAACATTATATGCATTCTCCACAGAAAACTGGGGCCGGCCGAGCAATGAAGTCAATGCCCTGATCAAACTCCTTGTCCATACCTTGCGAACAGAGGCAGATAAACTGCATGAAAATAACATAAAACTCTCAACGATCGGTCAGATCGAGAGGTTTCCCAATCGATGCCAGGAAGAACTGCTCGATGCCATCCAGCTGACCAAAGACAACGACAGGATGCAGCTTTGCCTGGCGTTGAGCTACTCGGGCAGGTGGGATATCACCGAGGCAGTCAAGAAAATGGGTGAAAAAATAAAGAATGGCGAACTCGATCCCGAAGAGATCGACGATAAGTTAATCGATGAACATCTTTCCACTGCCAGGATCCCGGATCCCGACCTGATCATACGTACAAGCGGTGAATACAGGCTCAGTAATTTCCTGTTATGGCAATTGGCTTATTCGGAGTTATTTATAACGAATACTTTTTGGCCGGAATTCAGAAGAGATGAACTTTATCAGGCAATATTATCCTTCCAGCTTCGTGAACGTAGGTACGGGAAAATTGATAAAGGTCATACGGGTTCCTTTACAAACAAAATTATCAATCATATTACCTCTTAACTTATTACTGATTTTAATCGCGTGCCTCGATCAGTTAATTATATCATCGGATTTTTAATCGCACTCACACCTCTGTTCGCAGAAAAGGTTTCTGCCCAGGAGAACAGGTGTGAAATAGAAATAACAGACCCTACTCAAAGATCGCCCCAACAGTACGAAATTCAGGATGTGGTCATCGAAGGGTTGCGTACGGCCCGCGAGACTCAGCTGAAAAGTACAAGCGGTCTTTCGGAAGGACGTACCATAACAATCCCGGGGGAGGAAATACCGGAAGCGATCCGGCAGATTTACCGGACAAGTCTCTTTTCGGATGTCGAAATTTGCCATGAAGTTATCAGCGGCAATGCGGTCCGGATAAAAATGTATGTCCAGGAGCAGCCAAGGCTGGGACGGTATGAACTGGAAGGAATTCGACGTTCACATCGCAGGGATTTAAATGACCGGCTGAACCTGTTATCAGGTTTTGCAGTAACCAATTCGGTCAAATCCCAGGCCTTAAATACCATAAAACGGTATTATACCGAGAAGGGGTATTGGGGAACCGAAATTGAAGTGATTGAAGATCATACGGACGATCTCAGGAACAGGGTGAATCTGACCTTTAAAATTGATCCGGGTGAACGAATTAAGGTGCGCCGGATTCGGTTTGACGGCAATGAACAATTCAGTGACAGGAAGCTGAGAAGTGAATTCGGTGAAATAAAACAGGACAGATGGTGGAGAATATTCAGGCGGCACGTCTATACTGAAGAGGATTTGAACTTGGGGCTGGAAAATCTGAAAGCTTTTTATCGCGAGAACGGTTACAGGGACATTCGGGTATTGCAGGATACCGTTTATGTGGATGACTGGAGAAGTGGACGCGAAGGTGTCATGATCGATTTTAAAATAGATGAAGGCCCGCAATACAGGGTCCGGAATATAACCTGGGAAGGCAATACCGTCTATACGGATGAGCAATTGACTCAGTCGCTTGGCTTCTGGGAAGGAGATGTTTTCAATGAAAAGAAATTTGAAGAGAACCTCTATATGCGCCGGGATGACGGCGATATTACCAGTCTCTATCAGAACATCGGGTACCTTTTCTTCGAAGTACACCCTGAAATACAGGTGGTTGAAGAAGACAGACTCGATCTGCATTTTGATATTATCGAAAGGGATATTGCGACCATTCGTGACGTAACATTTTCCGGTAATACCAAAACGCACGACGATGTGGTTCGCCGAACATTGCGGACGGTGCCCGGACAAACCTATAGCCGCTCGGCAATCATCCGGTCCATTCGGGAATTGAGTACGCTTGGATATTTCAATCCGGAGGGAATTGAACCGGATCTCGACCCGGATCCGGAAAACCGAACCGTTGATATCAATTACAGGCTTGATGAATCCCAGAGCACAGACAATTTTGAATTTTCCGGTGGATTTGGAGGACGTCAAATTGGTGTAATCCTGGCTGCCAGAGTGAATTTCAATAACTTTTCCATCCAGCGTGCATTTGAGAGCGGAGGATGGAATCCCATCCCGTCGGGCGATGGCCAGCGCCTCTCACTGGGAGTACAGGTAACTGGCCGGGGATTCCAGAGTTACAGTTTTTCATTCCAGGAACCATGGCTGCGAGGCAGGCCGACGTCGCTCGGGCTGAGTATGTCGTACGATATCATGAATTTCAGGCGGCAACAGACAGGCCAGGCACGACAACGAAATGAACTCTTTTCATCCACAGTGAGTGTTGGCCGGCAGCTTCGATGGCCGGATGATTATTTCTCTCAGCGGACTTCCCTCTCCTATCAGCTCTATAATGTTGCCGGATTCGAAGGTATTTTCCAGGATGGAAGTACCAATATTCTTAGTATTAGACACCGAATAGAAAGAAACTCTTTGGATAATTTCATATCCCCAACGAGAGGGTCCAAAATGGAGATAAGCGGTGAAATAGCACCCCCGCTTCCAAATTTCGGTCAGTATTACAAGCTGAGATCTGCCTATCAATCACACGTTTCCCTTATTGGCAGGCTAACCCTGTCGGGAAGTGTCGATTACGGATATATGGGCTATTTCGGTTCCGGTGAACGGAGTAATTTCCAGAGATTCTTCCTGGGAGGAACAGAAATTCAACAGCGGCAAAGTTTTATTAACGACAACGTTGACATGAGAGGATATCCGGGTGGAACAACCGGTGTGATATCACCTTTGGATGATAACAGAAATCTGATTGGTGGTCGAATCTTATCCAAGTATACCTTGGAATTGCGATATCCGGCCATTACATCCGAGCAGATCCAGTTGATTCCTTATGCATTTATTGATGCGGGTAATACCTATGCGGATGTTCGAACCTTTGATCCATTCGATCTGAAACGAGCTGCCGGATTTGGTGCACGACTCTATCTGCCAATACTCGGCCTTGTTGACTTGAGTTATGGTTACAGAATGGACGGTACGCCGGCATCATTGCGTGGGCCAGGTCTGGCGGCGGGTGAATGGGAATTCCTCTTTAATATAGGAGCACCATTCTAAAAAAAATGCGAACCGTCAGTACCATATTGGTTCTGTTATCGTTTGTATTAGAAGCTGAAGTGATCGCTCAGAATCAAAAAATCGGGTTTATTGATTCAGATAGGATCGTTGAACAGATGCCGGAATATACCGGGATCGAACAGCGTTTAAATCTTCTGAGTGAATCCTGGAGGGATGAGCTTCGTGAGATGGACCGGGAAATAGCTCGATTGAAAGAAGAATATGAAGCCAGGGAAGTTCTTTATACTGATGATGTACGCGAACAACGCCGTGCGGAAATTGATGCACTTATAGATGACCGGGAAAGATACCTGGAGGAGAAATTCGGCCCGGAAGGTGAATATTTTCAACGGCAGCGGGAATTACTGGAACCCGTTCAACGACAGGTATTTGATGCGGTGAATCGCGTTGCCGACAGGGAGGATTTTGATTTTGTTTTCGACCGGGCACAGGATGTAAAATTTCTATTTGCCAGATCCGAATGGAATTTAACCGAGGAAGTGATGCTGGAATTGGGAATCCAGGCAGATGAATTAACAAATTGATTTAAAAATTATTTAACTTAGCACGTTTTATATTCAACAGGCTCAAATAAATATTTATGCTCAAAAAAATAATAGTAACAGTACTGATTACAACATTTCCACTCATAGCGGCAGCACAACTCAAGGTTGGTATCATGAATCCGGAACGGGTCATGGATGCCCTGCCGGAAACGGAACAGGTGCAGAGAAGCCTCGAGCAGTATGTTCAGCAGATGCAGGAAGAGTTCACTGAAGAGTATTCTGTGTGGATAGAGGCTGTTGGTGAATACGAAGAAAGAGTGGAGGCCGGTACCATTTCCGACCAGGAACGTCAGCGGGAAGAACAGAGGCTGATGGAGATGGAAGAGGATCTGGAAAACCTGGAACGGCGCATTCAAAATCAGATTCAAAACAGGCAGAACGAATTATTAAGCCCAATCATGGAACGTGTTGAAAATGCAATGGAAGAGGTTGCCAGGGAACTGGACCTGGAATATGTGTTAAACAAGCAGACTAGCCAGGGCGACATGGTGGTTTTCTATACATCCGATCGCGGTATTGATATCACAGACAGGGTAATTGAAAAACTTACATCAAACTAAACTACGAAACAGATATTATGATGAAGAAAGCAACTATACTCGGTTTTATTACTTTTATCCTGGCATTTTCACTCCAGGCAAATAGTGTTCAGGCACAGGATATGAAGATCGGTTTTGTGGAGCCGAGAGCAGTTCTTGAAAGAATGCCGGAGATGAGGGCAGTTGAACAACGACTCCAAAACTTCATAGAACGGAAAAGAAATGAACTTGCCGAACGTGAAAGGGATTTTCAGGTTGAAGTTGAAAATTATCAGCAAAAAATTGGTGTAATCTCTAACTCAGCTCGTGAACAGGAAGAAGAGCGGCTTGGCCAAATGCAGTTTGAACTCCAGCAGCAGCAGGAGCAAATCAGACGGGAGATTCAGCAACGACAGGCAGAACTGATGGAACCGTTACTGGAGCAAATTCAGAATGCCATTGATAGCGTTGCCCGGGAAAAAGGCATTGATTACGTGTTGAATACAACCACTTCGACAAATGATGTGATCATTCTTTATGTAAAAGAAGAGCTCCGCAATGAATACGATATCACAGATGCTGTGATGAGACATCTCGGCATTTAAGTTCATCACAACCTGATTACAGAAGTACAGTTTTAAAGCCACACCGGTAATTTTTCCGGTGTGGCTTTTTCCATTTGCGCCCAGCCGGGCGCAGAATCTTGAGAGTGCAAATCCCGAACACGCTTCCGAAGTATTCGGGAAAAGTGTTAGCCGATCGCAAGGGTGCTCACCATCGCGAGATGTAATCTGAAGGAATCCCGAAAGGGAAACGCTTTTATCCGACGAACAGGAACCACATACAGAAGCGATGCTCTGAAAATCAATCGTCAGCCTCTCTTCGTATCTGCATTTCATTTTGTGAATAACGTTTCGCTTCGCGATCAAAAGATGCGCCCCGACACTATTTTCCGCGTGTCAATACAAAGGACAAAATCACATAATAGGCCGGGTAGTACAGCGAGGAAACCGCCAGCCATAACGGGGTATTCTCAAACAGGTATAACATGGTGAGAATCATGATAAAAAATGGGAATGACAGCAATAACGTTGTCCTTTGCCAAGATTTGGTGCGGGAAGGATAAATGAACTTGACCGGCATAAATACCAGTATGGCACAAAAAACAAGGATTAATGACGAGATAAGGGGATCAAAGTCGAAGAGAAAAAAATAGAAAACCAGGAAATTCCAATAGGAGGGAAAACCACGGAAATAGTTGTCGCTGGTTTTGGCCTGAATATGGCTAAACCCAAACAAACTGGTTAACAGGACAATCGAACAGATTAAAAAAGAGATATCGAGAAAACTCCATGCCCAAAAAATCGGTATAAATACCCAGGTCGTGTAATCCACCAGGTTGTCAATCAATGCTCCGTCGATAGATGGGACGTGTTTCTTTACATCAACCCGCCGCGCAAAGGTGCCGTCAATCAAATCGATAATGACGGCAGCGGCAAGCACCCTCATGGCATTGGCAGCCTCATTTTCCAGGATCAATATCATTGCCCAAAATCCCAGGACTATCCCGGAAGCGGTTAAAAGATGAATAGCCGCGGACAGACTTTTCTTATACATTGCACAGATGGTTAGTGATAAATCAGGCTAAATGTACGCATGTAAAAGGCGATAAAACAGGGTGTTTACCTCACATTTCGTACCCTGTTTTTGATGTAATCATGAAAAATATAACCACCCAGATTATTCAAAGAAGCAAAATAGGCCCGACCTTTGTTCGCTTCGGTAAACTCCTGCACAAAATTCTGGAGATAAGGATCCCGCGCAATCATGAATGTGGTAATATCGATCTGATCCCGGCGACACTTAACGGCCTCATCCAGCACCTTGTTTACAATTTTTCGGTCAAGCCCAAAACTGTTTTTATAGAGCTTCCCGCCCTCATGCATACATGAGGGTTTGCCATCGGTGATCATGAAAATCTGCCTGTTGGTGAACTTGCGCCTTTGAAGGATGTGGCGGGCCATCTGCAGCGCATGAAGTGTATTGGTATGATAGGGCCCCACTTTCAGAAAAGGCAGGTCTTTTACCTCAATTTTCCAGGCTTCATTGCCAAATGCAATTATATCCAGCGAGTCGTTGGTGTAGTTGGTCATGATCAGTTCGGAAAGAGCCATCGCCACTTTCTTGGCAGGAGTAATACGATCCTCCCCATAGAGAACCATGGAGTGACTCAGGTCTATCAGCAACACCGTGGACGCAGATGTGTAATGATCCGTATCATACACTTCCAGATCTTCCTCATGCAAGTCGAACTGATCGATATTACTGTGCCTGAGCATATTCATCATAGTCCCGACACTGTCGATCTGACTGATATCATCGCCCGGATGCCAGCTTCTGGTTTCAGGCTGACGTTCAAGGCCTTTACCCGAATGTGGGGTTTTATGGCCTCCGATACTGCCTTTATTGAGCTGTGAAAAAATTTCCTCGAGCGATTTTCTCCGGATACTTCTGGATGTTTTTCCGGTTGGAATCAAAGCCGATTGCTCAGCATCAAATTCAAGATATCCCCGGTTTTCCATCTCTTCGATAAATTCACCAATCCCATAATTTTCATCAAACTGATCGGTAATGCCGTATTCCTCATCCAGCTCTGTCAGCCAGCGTAAGGCCTGGGGTACATCCCCGCCGGAAATCGTGAGCAGTTCCTGGAAAAGTTCCCAAAGTGTATCAAAAGGTGTTTTACCTTTTCCCCGGTTGTACCTATCATCCCACTGAAGATATCGAAATTTCATAGACTCATTTTTTTTCAGATACAGAAACTATATAAATAACCCGAAAGAACGGACAATCATTGCATGCGAATGGAAAGAAATTTTATTGAACCCCATAAATTCCTGCCTGGATGTTTGCCAATGACATACATCCGGAGAAAGTGCCATAACGTCAGTGCCCGGTTGTATCCTTTCCAATAGGTATGCAAGGTATAAACGAATAAACCAAATATGAGTCACCTCATCAACCGCCTGGAAATTGAATCTAACCTGTGGTCTCAAAATTTTGAACGAATCATGGGGCTTGATGAAGTCGGCCGTGGTTGCTTGTCGGGGCCGGTTGTTGCCGCCGGTGTGATATTGTCGCCGCATAAAGAAAACAGCAGGTATAAAGACAGTAAAACTCTCAGTGAAACTGAAAGAATTCGCCTTGCGAAAAAAATCAGGAACGAGTCGCTTTTCTGGACAGTTCAGCTTTGCGGGCCGGATGAGATCGACCGACTGAATATACTGAAAGCCTCGATTACAGCGATGGTACGATGCATGGAGGCGGGAGGTGCCCCCGATTACCTGCTGGTTGATGGCAATCGTTTTACGACTACTCTCATCCCACATCAGTGTATCGTAAAAGGAGACGACAGATCCGCATCCATTGCCGCTGCATCGATCCTGGCCAAGGTTCACCGCGACACGCTTATGAAAAAATTACATCAGGAGTATCCTTTTTACGGGTGGAATACGAATGTGGGGTACCCGACGAAAATACATTACCGGGGCCTGCAAGAGTATGGTTATACGGATCACCACCGCAGAAGCTTTAATCTGAAAACGGATAAAAAATATCAGCTGTAAATACTGAACGAACGCTTGTAAAAGTCGAAATTCAGACAGATGGCCAGTAATATTGAGTTGGTCAGGAATGCGGAGCCACCATAACTGATAAAAGGCAATGGCAGGCCGATAACCGGCATAATGGCGGTAGCACTGGCGATATTGATACTGAAATGTATAAAGAATACAGCTGCCACACTGACCATGACAAGCTGGGCGAACGGATGTTTATGATTGCTGGCCATATTGATCAGCCTCAGAAAGAGCAGCAGAAATAGAATCATAATGGCGCCAGCTCCCATGAATCCGAACTCTTCACCTACAACGCAGAAGATAAAATCCGTCCATTGTTCCGGCAGAAATCTGAGCTGGGTCTGGGTGCCTTCCATAAAACCTTTTCCGGTTAAACCACCGGATCCAATTGCCGTTGTCGCCTGAAGGATATTCCAGCCGGTACCTTGCGGGTCAACGGAGGGATTGACAAATGCTTCGATTCTGGCTGTCTGATGGGGTTGCAGTACCTGGTGAAGGGCAACTTCTGTACCGATTACAGTCAGTAATCCTACCAATACCGAGGAGGCAGTTATCCAGTGTCGCCTCTGAATGAAGAAGATTGCAATGGCAAAGATAACGGCAGCAGCCATACCAAACTGCCAGTTTATCACGGTAAAATAGGCAATCAGAGCCGGGGAAATCATCAGCAGTGAAATACCGTGAGGCAATCCCGACCAGAAAAGCATAAACGGCAAAAGGGCTATGAAGATAATAGCAACACCGGCTTCGTTTTGCAGTATCAGTAATGCAACCGGCACAGCAAAAAAGAGCAGGGTTACAAAGGCAGTTTTTAGATTTTCAGCCGAAATATCACGTCTGCTGGTAAGGTAATTAGCTGCAGCGAGTATTGTGGCCAGTTTCATCAATTCCGCTGTCTGAAAATTTAACGGGCCGAGACGCAACCAGCTTTGGGAACCACTGACTTCCACTCCAAAAAAGACGGTAATGATCATCAAAAGAGTGGCAAATGCATAAAGCAGGTATGAGGCTCCCTGGAATGTTCGTGGGGATGTGAACTGTACCGCTGCTATGACAACGATGGAAATGGCCACCCAGGTAACCTGCCTTGAAAAGTTTTCCTGGATATAAATGGGCAGAAATTCGGATACAGGCCCTTGTGTAGCGCTGTAAATAGCCACCAGGCCGAATGCAGATAGCGCTGCCCAGATAAAAACCAGGGGCCAGTCAAGTTCTTTGAAAGCATTCATGGCAGCCCCTCCGTTTCGGGAAGCACTTCATCGACGTCACTTTCCCCGGTTTCAATTTCTTCAGGCGGATCTTCCCTGGGCCTGAAATTCAAGACATAATCGTAAACATGCTGTCTTTCAATTTCACCTTTCAGATATAGTTCAATTACCAATGAGGCAATCGGGGTTGCTGAAATGGATCCGAAACCGGCATTTTCCACCAGTACAGCTACCGCAATTTGCGGGTCATCATATGGCGCATAAGCGATATACCAGCCATGATTTTGGCCATGCGGATTTTGGGAAGTACCGGTTTTACCGGCCACAGCTATTTCACCCAAATCGGAATACCAGCGACCGCTGCCGCTGGTTACAACCCCACGCATCCCTTCTTGTACAAGTTCCAGGTGATCATTCCGGATCCAATCCAGCCTTTCGCGATTGGGATCGGTATAACTGATTGTACCATCTTTCTCTATGATTCCCCGTACAATATGCGGCTGAACCCTGTACCCGCCGTTGGCGATTACCGAAGTGGCGACAGCCATTTGAAGCGGGGACACCGAAACCATTCCCTGGCCTACACCAAGGCTCATCAAATCACCGGTACCCCAGCGTCTTTCGCCGAAATTGGTATTCATATATGTACTGTCGGGCATAATTCCAGCGGTTTCAAAAGGCAGATCGATATAATTTCTTCTCCCCAACCCGAAATCTTTGGCGAGCTTGCTCCATTGATTGAAATATCTCTGACTGGCTATTTGATCCATCATCCAGAAAAAGTAAGTATTACTCGACTTGCCGATCGCTTCCTTAAGATCGTATTCACCCGGATCGGCCAGGTCCCGGTAGGCACGGCCCCGGAAATAGGCGCCGCTGTTGTAGATCTTCGTATCCTTTGTGATCAGTCCCAGATGAAGGCCGATAAGGCCCATAAAAGGTTTAAATGTAGAGCCGGGAGGCTGCCGTGAGGAGATGGCCCTGTTGAAGAGGGGTGTCTCTTCGTTCATATTGATGGATCGCCAGTATTCACTGTCGAGCCTGCCGGCCAGGCGGCTGAGATCGTACTGTGGTGCACTGACCATGGAAAGAATCTCTCCGGTGTTCGGATCCATGGCAACGATTCCGCCTTTCTTCCCCTCCATGAGTTTCTCGCTCAGAATCTGCAGATCTGCATCGAGTGTGGTAATGATATCCAATCCCTTGACTGGAGGGACATTGAACTCCTTGTTGTTATAATGGCCAAGCCTCTGTCCGTATGCATTGACCCGGTTGTATTCGGCGCCCAATTCACCGCGTAAATACTCTTCATAAACCATCTCTACGCCACTTTTACCGATTTTATCCCCCAGCCGGATCCGATCTGAACTCAGATACTCTTCCCGGGATGCTTCTCTGAGATATCCAAGGGTATGAGAGGCCGTTAGCGGCAGCGGATAATGTCTTTTACTCTCAATCTGATGGCCTATTCCGGGCAATTGCCAGATATTTTCCTGGATGTTAGAGAAGACATCAAAACTCACCTCCGTGTACAGTCTTGAGGTACGAAACCAGGAATATTGTTGTGCTTCTCTGATCCGCTGCAGTACATCCTCTTCGGTGGTATGCAGGAGGCTTGCCAGTAATGGCACATTGGCCATTTTGAAACTGACCGGATTGATCGTGATGGAATAAATCGGTTCGTTTTCAACGATGTTGACCCCGTTTCTGTCGAGGATCAGGCCTCTGGCCGGATTGACGAAATCCTGGCGGACGAAATTTTCCCTGCTCATCGGGGCATATTTTTCGTAATCGATGATTTGAAGCTGAATCAGCCTTCCGAACATAACCAGCCACACCAGTAGAATGACTACCTGGAGGATGCGTGCGGTTGATTTTATATCCCGTTGTCTTGAAGGTGACATTGTTTTATTCAGTTCTTACCAAATAAAGAAAACTTCCGATTATAGCCGTATACATGCTGCCTATGGTTAACATGGGCCAAATGATGATGGAGCTGGAATATAGTTCCACAAATCTGCTGAGTGAAATCAGGATCAGATTGTGAAGGAAAGCCGCCCCCAGCAGAATCAAAAAGATCTGCCATAAGATAAAACGATTTTCGGAGACTTTATTTATATAATTATGTGCTACAAATATTAAAAGTGTTTTGGAGAATATATGCAAGCCCCACATATCGGTCATGGCATCCTGCAAAAAACCGAAAAATGCTGCATAAACCAGGGCTTCCGTTCTGTCTTTTTTCGTACAGATCCAGAGCAGATAAATCAAGACCAGGTCGCTCTCAGCTCCATAAATTTGTAAATGCCTGAACAGGATTACCTGAACAGCCAAAAAGATGATTCCAATAAAAACATCCCTTATTTGCCCGGATCGCATCAAAACAACTCCTGTTGCCGCTCCATTAATTCCTGTATTTCAGTATCGGGTTGAAATCGGAGGATAAAGCCCTCAGCGACGGTGTTCAGATTTACAAACGGGCGAAGGTAAATGATCTGGGTCTCCACTCCATCCCCGGGTTCAATTCTGGTGATTTCACCGATCGGTATGTTTGGCGGGTACTGATTACTGAATCCGGAGGTTTCAACATATTGACCGGGTTCAACTTGAATGGTTTGAGGGACGTGCCGCATAACAAGTTCATCGTAATTTGTACCTTCCCACGAGACAATCCCGAAAGCCCTGCTGTCCTGAATCCGGGCACTGACTTTAAACATGGAGTGCGTAAATGGCATAACCTGTGAATAATTGCCGGTGGTGAGTATGACAATGCCAATCAATCCATCTGAGTTTACAACCGGCATACCATCTTTTACCTCGTCGTTGGAGCCGGCACTGACGGTTAGAGCATTATTTACACTTGTCAACTCTTTGGAAACGATCATAACCGGGACAAGCGGGTAATCGGACTCGGTGCGAAAATTGAGCAGCTCGCGCAGAATTCTGTTCTGCTGCTCCACGGATCTCAGCCGGCTCAGTTCATCCTGCAGCAGTACATTTTGCCGCTGCAAATAGGTGTTGGTATTCAGCGCCTGCCTGTATACCCTGATATTGGAGAGCGGTTGTTCCAGGTAACTGAGCACGGTTACCGATACTTTCCGCACGTTTTGCAGACCTCCGTCATGTCGCGAAATCATCAGGGATGTCGCTAAAATCAGAATCAGTGTGGTAATAATGTAATCTTTCGCATCTGTGATGCGGGGTAATCGTAATCGCATTCAAACATGGGTCGTTATCAGGAGATTACACTCCTGTAGTATTCGAGGTCTTCAAGGATTGCCCCGGTGCCGCGAACAACTGCCGTAAGGGGGTCTTCTGCAATATGCACGGGCAAATCCGTCGTTTCGGTAATCAGCTTATCGAGATTTCGGAGCAGAGCACCTCCGCCGGTAAGCATAATTCCACGATCGAGAATATCGGCCGAGAGTTCCGGCGGGGTTTGTTCCAGAGATTTTGTAATTGATTCCACGATGGTGTTTACCGATTCCGAAATGGCCTCCCGTACATCCTTGGATGTAACCTGCCGGGTTCTGGGTACACCGTTTACCAGGTCCCGGCCTTTGGTGATCATCTCCAGTTCTTCATCAAGGGGAGCGGCTGAGCCGATTTCACATTTGATCTTCTCGGCAGTCCGCTCTCCAATCAGCAGGTTGTGGTTACGCCGGAAGTAGTTGATGATATCGTCATTGAGTTCATCGCCACCCAGGCGTACCGATTGGGCATAGACAATGCCCGAAAGTGCAATGACAGCAATCTCGGTAGTACCACCGCCAATATCCACAATCATATTTCCAATCGGTTCATGTACATTCAAACCGATTCCGATGGCCGCTGCCATCGGTTCATCAACCAGGTAAACCTCTTTGGCCCCGGCATGCTCAGCGCTGTCGCGCACGGCGCGCCGTTCCACTTCGGTAATGCCGCTGGGAACACAAACAACCATTTGCCGGGTGGTTGAATACCATTTTTTCTTGACATTTTTAATCATTCCCCGAATCATCAGTTCAGCAACTTCAAAATCGGCAATGACCCCGTCTCTCAGAGGACGTACAGTCCGGATGTTTTTATGGGTTTTCTCGTGCATCAACTGCGCTTCTCTACCGGTAGCGACAGGCTGCCCCTGATTGTTGAGTGCAACTATAGAGGGTTCATTCATCACAATTCCTTTGTTTCTGGCATATATGAGCGTATTAGCTGTACCCAGATCAATAGCTATATCTGTATATAGGAAATCGAAAAGTCCTGCTTTCGCTTGAGAATTGGAATTTTCAGTAGATTTTTGTTTAACCGGGGTTTCCGTCGTTGGCATAGCTTATTTTATTAACTAAATTTTTTAGGGCAATATTAAAGGAAAATACGATTTTGTCTTTCGATTTGCGAATGGAAGATGTATCAATTTGTCATTTAAAATTCAATGTTTGAAATGTCTGTGGCCGGTGAATACCATCGCCAAACCGAGCTTGTCTGCAGCTGCTATGACTTCATCATCCCTGATGCTCCCTCCCGGTTGAATCACAGCGGTTACACCGGCTTCTGCGGCAGCCTCAACACCATCGGCAAAGGGGAAAAATGCATCAGAAGCGATAGCTGAACCTTCCAGGCTGAGTCCTTCTTTATTTGCTTTTCGGATGGCGATCTCCGAGCTGTCAATTCTGCTCGTCTGACCCGTCCCGATCCCGACTGTTTGTCTGTTCTTTGCATAGACGATTCCGTTTGATTTAATATGTTTCACCACCTTCCAGGCAAATAACAGATCATCCCATTCACTGACCCCGGCCTTTCGGCGGGTAACAGTCTCAAATGAATCGGGATCGAAAACACCCCTGTCGGATTTCTGAACCAGTGCTCCGCCTGTTATGGACCGGTATTGAAGCTCAGAAGGATCCACGGGGAATTGTTTGATTTCAACCAGTCTTCGATTCTTCTTTTTCTTCAACAGTTCAAGAGCTTTGTCACTGAACGACGGGGCCAGCAGGATTTCGGTAAAAATTTCATCAATGGCCTCAGCCGTTTTAAGACCAATCGGCTCATTGGCGATGATGATTCCGCCGAATGGAGACACCGTATCGGTTGAAAAGGCTTTTCGATACGCTTTTGCAAGGGAATCCGGATCACTCGCCACTCCACAAGGTACGGTATGTTTGAAAATGGCAACGGTTGGGAGGGAATCGCTGAAATCGGCCATCAGGTTCAGTGCAGCATCAATATCCAGGTAATTGTTATAACTGAGTTCTTTGCCATGGAAACAGTGATACCATGAGGCCTGGTTTCCATAGACGGCCGCCGGTTGATGCGGATTTTCCCCGTAACGTAATGATCCGCTTTTGGGAAGGCTGATTGTCATCTGATCGGGCAGCTCGTCATCAGTCAATACATTAAAGTAGTTGGAGATCGCAGCGTCGTAGGCGGCCGTATGGCGAAAGGCCTCTTTGGCAAGCTGCCGGCGAAGCTCAAATGAGATGGTTCCATTATTCTTCAATTCATCGGCCAGTTTTCCGTATTGCGACGGAGAGGAGGCAACACAGACATGGGCAAAATTCTTCGCAGCTGCACGGATCATGGTTGGCCCGCCGATATCGATATTTTCAGTAGCGATCTCCGGGGTGACACCCGGTCTGGCTACGGTTTCCCTGAACGGATAGAGATTGACAACCACCAGTTCGATAGGGTTAATCTGTAGTTTGTCCAGTTCCGACAGGTCCGGCTGATGGCTTGTCCGGGCCAGCAATCCGCCATGAATCGCCGGATGCAGCGTTTTTACCCGCCCATCCAGGCACTCGGGAAAACCGGTTATGTCCGTTACATCTTTTACCCGGTAACCCGCATCACGTATTGCTTTTGCGGTTCCCCCGGTGGAGATCAGTTCTACGCCCAGTCCGTCCAGAACCTTCACCAATGGAATCAGTCCGGATTTGTCGGATACGGATAAAAGTGCGCGGTTTATTTTAACAGGAGTTTCGGGTAGCTTTTCAAGCGGTTTTAGTGCCAAGGGATTGTCGTTTTTTTTAATGGTTCAGGTTGTCGGGTTGTCTGTCGTGAGTTGACCCGCATTTCCAATTTCCTGGTAAGAAATACAGGGTGTTTTTCCAATGCCGTACAACAGAATAGTTCCCGGGGGATTGCAGTTTCTCACAGTTTTGATAAAAGTTGTTGAATGACTTGTGGAAGTAATTGATGTTCCTCATGTAAAACACGTTCGGCAAGTGTTTGCGGGGTGTCCCCGGGCAATACCGGTACTTTTTTCTGATCAATGATCGGCCCGCGGTCATAGTCCTCATCGACGTAATGAACCGTACAGCCCGATTCCTGTTCGCCGGCTTCCAGCACCGCCCGGTGCACCCGTTCCCCGTAATATCCCTTGCCGCCATACTTAGGTAAAAGGGCCGGATGTATATTGATGATTCTGCCGCGATACCGGCGGGTTACATTGGTTGGTACTTTTATCATATAACCGGCAAGTACAATAAGGTCGGGTTTCCACTCTTCCAGGACATCGAGGATAGCTAAACCGAATGCGGTAGAATCTGAATATTGTGATGGCAGGATAACCCGAGAGGGTATACCGGCATTTGATGCCCTGTCTATGGCCTGGATATTACTATTGTTGGTTATCAGCCCGGTGATGCGGGCATCGATGCTGTTGGCTTCAACAGCGTCAATGATAGCCTGGAAATTGGAACCGGATCCCGATGCAAATACTACGATATTTTTTACACCCAATTCATTAACATGTCTGTTTTTGGAGTGGCGATAAGATAAGGAATGCACTCAAGTGATGTTACCCTAACCCGCATTTATCACCAAGAATTTTGGTTGTATGCAAGGCGAAGGGCTAAAATATGAACCAGCTCACTCCAGGGGAGCCTGTTCGGGTATTTGTGGCTGAGGCGGATGCGGCTGGACGGAATCGGCCCGGTACACATAATAATTATTAAAGCTCCAGCTGATCTGATTGTACATAATTTTGATGGTGGTGGCAATCGGAATGGCCACCAGCATGCCAATAATTCCGGCCGTTTGTGCTCCAATCAGGATAATAAAGAGGATCGCGACCGGATGCATATCGGCCGATTTTGAGAAAATGAGGGGTTGAAATACCGCGTTGTCCAGTACCTGAACCAGGAATACAGCCAAAATACAGGGGAGAATAAGTGAAAAATCTCCCGTCTCAATAATGGAAACGACAATGGAGAGCAAATAGCCGATGATGGGCCCGAAATAGGGGATGGTATTGGCTACCCCGATGGTAACACCAACCGAAGCTGAATTGGACAAGCCGGCGATAGACAGAAAGATCCATGAAAATAACGCCACGAGAAAACTTTGCAGCAATACACTGCGAAAATAAATGCCAAGTCTTGTCTCTACCTTATCGATCAGGCTCAAGGTGGTCTCAAAATATTTGTTGGGAACCAGTTTCAATAGATCCCGGCGGATTTTACTACCGTCTTTCAAGAAAAAGAACGTGGCAAAGGGAATTACGATAAAAGCAGCAAACAGGTTTGTGAAGATGCCGATCAGGTTCGACATGATATCCGGAATTCTGCCGGTATCGAACAGATTTTCGGTTAACTGGGTAACATTTTCCTGAAGAAAACCGTGGGGCAGGAACGTGAAATTTTCGATAAACTGTGCTTCAATCTGATCTGCTATAAACCGGATATTGTCCATGCTGAGCTGCCCTGCGAGAATGGCCATTTGATTTGCAATGATCGGTATTATACTTGTTGAGACCCACACCAGGATGAGGATGACGGATGTAAGTGTGAGCGTAACCCCCAGCGTCCGGTTCATACCGGCAGACTGCAGCCTGTTCACAATCGGATCGAGCAGATAGCTCAATACCATGGCGATCAGGGCATAGGCCACAAGGTTGCTGTAATTATATAATATCATCACAAGCAGGACGATAGCTGCCAGGCTTATCACAAGCCGTACGACCTTGTCAAGTGTGATGTTATTCAGCATTCAGTCTGTCGATGATTTCGGGCAGTGCCCGGTTTATAATTTCAAACGGAAACCCTTTTTGTTGAAGGTAAGCCGCTATTTTCTGTTTGCGTTTAAAATCGTCACTCTCACGGGAGAAATGACGTTTTCGTTTAATTGCTAAATCTACACAAATCTGAATCAGCTCCAAATCATTTGCAGTGTCCTGCAGTATAAAATCAGCAGTTTTTTCCGCTATACCTCTCTTATGGAGCTCCGCTTTAATTTTTAACGGACCCCACTGCTGAATAGTTATTTTATCGGAGGTAAATTTTCGGGCGAATTCCTGGTCGTTGATGTACTTTTTTTCGTCGAGTACTTCAATAGCCTGTTGTATCAGCTCCAAATTGTAGCCTTTTTGGAGGGCCTTGGTCTTCAGTTCATTTCTTGAATGATCCCGTCTTGCAAGTAACCGCAGCAGATAATCATTCAATGCACCCTTGTTTTCTTCTGTTGCGATCTGCTCATACAGGGCAGGGGTTATTTCCACTCCTTTTTCCAGATTGAACCGAATCAGGGTGCTTGCAGAAACCCCGACAAGAAACCGGTCTCCACAGAAAAGGGAATACCGGTCGGAACGTTTTTTTTGAGCTTTGACTGACGTTACCGTTGCCGGCAGATCCTCCACGCAATTTTCACTATTTTCCTTTCCGGCCGGGTTATCCCGCATGTTTTATAAGTAATTATTATGTTTCATCCGTTACTGTTTTTTTCTCTTTTTTCCCATTGTTGGCAGCATCTGATCCCGTTGTATTTTCCGGCTCCGGAAAGAGTTTTTTCATGATGATCTCCTCCAGCTGTTTCGTCAGCTTCTCATCCTCTTCGAGAAACTGGATGGCCGCATCGGTGCCCTGCCCGATCGGTTCCCCGTCATAGCGGTACCAGCTGCCGCGCTTTTCAATGATGTCGAATTCAACGGCAAGGTCGAGAATTTCGGATATTCTGGAAATGCCTTTTCCGTACAAAATATTGAACTCAACAGTTTTGAACGGCGGAGCAACCTTGTTTTTGACCACTTTGACTTTCGTCCGGTTTCCGATGACCTCATCGCCCTTTTTCAGGGCCCCGATCCTGCGGATGTCGAGACGCACAGACGAATAAAACTTGAGGGCGCGGCCTCCGGAAGTGGTTTCGGGATTACCGAACATCACACCAATCTTTTCACGGATCTGATTGATGAATATGCAGGAAGTGCGTGATTTGCTCACGATACCCGTAATTTTACGAAGCGCCTGCGACATCAGGCGAGCCTGCAGGCCGACATGTGAGTCGCCCATTTCCCCTTCCAGTTCGGCGCGTGGGACCAGGGCCGCAACCGAGTCGACCACGATCACATCCAGGGCGCCCGAACGGATCAGGGTTTCGGTAATTTCAAGGGCCTGCTCCCCGCTGTCGGGTTGTGAGATAAGCAATTCATCGGTATTGATCCCCAATGCTTTTGCATATTTCGGATCAAATGCATGTTCCGCATCAATAAAAGCGGCATACCCACCGGCTTTCTGGGCTTCGGCAATGACATGCATGGAAAGGGTGGTCTTTCCGCTTGCCTCCGGCCCATATATTTCCGTGACACGCCCCCGCGGTATACCTTTGACGCCAAGTGCGTAATTGATCATAATTGATCCGGTGGAGATGGCCGGTACCTCGTTGGCGGGGCCGTCACCAAGACGCATGATGGTTCCTTTTCCATGTTGTTTTTCAATCTGTCCGACAGCGATGTCGAGTGATTTTACCCGGTCATCATTTTTTGAATTTGAAGAAGCCATATCTGGTTTGGTTCGGTTAGAAATTTTGTCTTTCGTCAAAAATACTGCGATAAAGTGTCACTTTGTGTCACCCCTCTGCATCCATCGGAAAGTTTTTACTTCCCTTTCCGGAACGAAAGGAGATTTTTATAAACGTGTGCCGGTTCCAATCAGCAAAACAAACGATTTTCAATGTGATTGAATCCGATTAATATATGTTCGATATATGTATGATACAGTTTTGAGCAAATACTTACGAAATTAATTTTTAAATTTTTGAACGCTTTCCGACAGGGTGTTAATCATCTTAATACACTGCTGCTCAGTAATATACGGAGCCGGTCCGATTCGAAGTATGGGTCCGCGTGCATCAGTGAAGACATCCTTTTTCAGCAAATCCGTGCGGATTTTGCGCGCGAACGGCGAGTTAAGCGAGAGAAACCCGCCTGTTTTGTTTACCGGATCTTCATGAGTCAGCTTAATGATATCCGGGTTAAATGCTTTCTCCAGAAACAGGTTCCGCAGCAGTTGGATCTGGTTTCTGTACTGTGCGGAGAGTCTTTCCGGCGTCAGTCCCTGGCGATTGAAAAATTCGACCACTTTGGCTGCCCTGTATTGCGATACCGGGTCATAGGTACCGGTTGCAAACCGCTGATGGCCCTCATCGTATTGAATCTCATCATTGATGCGGGGTTCATCCAGTGAACTGAATGCTGCGAACCATCCGGTGACAGCCGGCCGCAGGTTGCAATCTTTTGGAAAGCGAAGAAAGCAATTGGCTTCTCCCCACTGCAGGTATTTGTATCCGCCGATCAGTATAAATGCATCCTGCAGGCCTGCCTTGCGGATGGAGAGGGGAACCACATTGGTGCCGTGATAGTCGTCGATCAGCAAGGGGACATTATGACGGCGACAATAGCCGGCAATCTCCGGTATTTTTTGATTGATCCGGGCAGATTCAAAATAGACCCTTGAAAGCATAACGGCCGCGGTGTTTTGGTCCAATTCCTGGCGGATGGCATCAAACAACAACTCGCCGGGATGATGGAAGAGCCGTTTGACTTCCAGGCCTTCCTCCTGAAACCGGCGTAGCTGGCGGTACATGGAATGAAATTCTCCGTCTGTGGTCAGAATTTTGGGTTTGTTTTTCAGATCGAGTGATGAGAGCCAGGCGACCAGCAGCACATGGGTATTCTGCTCGCGGCAGTAGAGCCCGTCCGGATCGTTGTAATAACTGCGCAGATAGCCTCTCAGCACCTCCGTTTTTTCAAAAGCCTTCTCCCACTTGAGATCCACAGATTCGGCGACCATCCCCAGATATTCCCGAACACCGTCGAAAGCGACGTCCGGCCATGCCTGGTGGGAATGGCCGGTAAACAGGAGGCGGTTTTTGACATTAAAATGTTTGTAGTGAGGCTGAAGAGTAAGGGCAAGCGAGTCGATTTCGGACAAAACATGATGAATTAAATTTCAAAGATAAAACCGGATCAATTAAAGAATCACAAATCTCAGACAAATTCCAATGATGAATTAATGAATCAGGTCAACCTGAAAATTTCGCTCCGCTATCGCTCCAGGGGAATCGTTTCCCCGACACCAGCCGGGGTTCAAAAAATGAGCCCCGACAACCGTCCGAAAAAATGGGCATTCCGCTGACGCTCCATATTCACAAAATGAGCCCCGACAGATCAGTCAGTACAAAAGATGAGCACTCAGAGCACTTCACGTTTAAATAAAGAGCGCTCGGAGTGCAGATATTACAGGTTTTAATTTCCTTAATGGCTTACACCAAACCGTCCATATGTCTTTCATTATTAATCCATGATACCGCTCCCCAGCCGGTAAACTTTCCTGTCAAACCCCAGGATGTAGAGTTCATTGTGCTGATCTGTGCCAAAGGAGGGGATGTTAAAGTCGGCCTGGATCAGTTCACTGTTATCGGGGTTTTCCTCATCAGAAATATCCAGTGCCCAGATTCTTCCGGAAACGTAATCCCCATAGATATACATGCCATAGAGGGCAGGAAGATTCTCGCCGCGGTACACAAAACCGCCAGTGATTGACTGACCGGTATTAGCCTGCCCCCAGTCATATTCAAAAAACGGCAATTCCAGGCCTTCCTTATCGCATTCGGACCCGGGCGGATAACAAATGGAACCCTCAATGATGTTCCATCCGTAGTTCAGCCCATTATCGACGATATGTATAACTTCCTTGTCAACCTGTCCGACGTCGCCAACCCATAATTGATCGGTTTCGGGATCAAAGCTGAATCGCCAGGGATTGCGCAGACCCCAGGCAAAAATTTCCTCCCGATAGCCCTCTTCATTGTCAGCAAAAGGGTTGTCGGCAGGAATGCTGTATTCATTTCCGTCCTGCTGGTTGTCCACATCAATGCGTAAGATGGCGCCCAGGAGGTTTGTAAGGTCTTGTGCGTTGTTGCCGGGATCCCCGCCGCCGCCGCCGTCACCCAATGCGATATAAAGATACCCATCCGGGCCGAACGAAATTTGCCCGCCGTTGTGGTTACCCTGTGGCTGATTGTAGGAAAGAATTTCAATTTCACTCTCCGGATCAGCCTGGTCCGGATCGTTGCCTGATACACTGAAACGTGCAATGATGGTTCGCCTGGGTGATGATGCCGTATAATTCACGTAAAAATATCCGTTTGATTCAAAGTTGGGATGGAACGCAAGCCCCAGCAAACCCATCTCATTTGCCGAATCATCCACACGGCCGGAAATATCCAGGAATTCGGTTTTATCGGATGCTTCAGGGTCATTCGGGAAAACCGATATTACCCCTCGCTGCTCGACAACAAAGATCCGGTCTGTTCCATCACCTGCGTGCTGCAGGTCCACCGGGCGGTCAAAGGAGAGTTCGGGGAAAGCCTCAACTAACGCTTCGCCATTGTCATCGGGAGGTGGAGGAGGATCATCGGTTGCATCGCAACCGTAAAAGAAGAATGGTATGAGTAGTATGGGAAGGAAGTATCTCATGATGTAATGCTAACTTTTTGATTAAGTTTGTTTTGTAAAAAAGATTCTGCACCCACCTCGCACATTCGGGTTGAAGCCGGAGTTCGGGCAACGGAATTAAGAATGGAGTGAAATGGGATCACGCTGTTTATTTCACTGTATATAGTGTTATATGGAATATTGGAGTAAAAAGTTCCGGTTCACCATTTGTATTTTAAATTCTCCCGGTCAGTTACGGGATGGCAATTTGGTCTTTACGTTTCAATTGCCCTGAATTTTCGCCAGAAAGACCATGGCTTTACTGTCATCTCAAGGCTTGACCGGCGCTGCAGGATTATCTCCGACCACCGTAAACCACGGGCGTACTTTCCAGGAGGTGACCAGCCCGTTTTGTACATAAGGATCCTGCCTGGCAAAACGTTCGGCGGCTTCGGGTGAATCGCCCCGGAAAAGCAGCACGGCACCGTCCACCGGGTCTTTCAGGGCACCTCCCAGGATCAGTTCACCCCGTTCGTGTGCTTGCCAGGCCAGTGCATGATGCATGGAGCGAAATTTTTCACGGCGTTCGAGGTAATCGGGGGCTATATCATAGAAGAGTAAGTAGTGCATGGGCTAAAAATCTCTTTGCAGGTTGATGAAATCTCTACTCATCGAGTGTAATTATTAAATTATTTATGTAGTCTGGTATGGTTTCAACTGTGAGGGGATTGGAAAAAGCAACGGCTTCTGGTGAGAGAATTGCGGGCAATACCGTATAAAAATGGAAAGCCCTTTTCCCGGGGAGTTTTCGACAGATAATCAGCAACACCTGTGCGGCATTCTGTACATCTTACAGGTTTAAGTAAACCGTGGTTTAAATTAACCGGGACGAAGACTCTGATTCCCGTGGAAAAAGGCTCCGGTTTCAGTTTGCCCTTTAACCGATTTTATCTGCCCTACGGCTGATACCCGGGTTTTCACACCCGCGAACTATCGATAGAAAAACAATCTGACCTAAAACCAGATTCACTGTTAGATGAGCTCTGGCTCTGAGTGCAATATATACCTTTTGGATTGCCGGTCAATATGTACAATTCATCAAAATTTTAATAAGAATTTTATCCGATAATCGCAAGCTTATGAAGCTCAATATGTAATCAGGGAATTGGGTCTCTAAAAAATTTTTTACCCCGATAATACTGCATACACCCCCCGGCCAAGCTAAATCAGGGATAGACAAATACTCAATACTAAATACGACTCACGACTATTCAAAAACCGTTCTTTCACCTCCGGGGTTGGCACCCGGCACTGGTCTCTCTTGCCAAACCACCTGAAACGGTTTCGGGAGATCCAGTTGTAAAGGGGATCCCGGATGAAGCGGGGCAGTATAATGAACAGCCAGGTTAGTTTAACCGGAGGGCTTTTTAACTTTCACCACTTCCACCCAGTGCTTCGGTTTGACGCCGGTGAAGTGCTCAACCTGGTGGCGGCAGCTGAATCCGCTTGCCACAAGCGTGGCGCCCGGATCCATGGCCCGAACAGCCGGAAACAACTCTATCTCCCCGATTTTTTTGGATAATTCGTAGTGTTTGCGTTCGTAGCCAAATGAGCCGGCCATACCGCAACACCCGGAAGGAATTTCCTGAATATTTCTGCCGCTCATGGACAAGATCATTTTACTTGATTGGGTGCTGTAAAGGGCTTTTTGATGGCAATGGCCATGAAAGTACAGATCACTACTCCCATTCCCATCGGCTGATTCAAATTCTGCCCTGATGTTTCCATTGTCGAGCTCCCGGGCAAGGAAATCATCGATCATCATCACCTGTTTTTTCAAACTGGCAGCAAAAGCCTCATCTTCGATCAGGTCGGGGAAATCGTCATTGAGTGCTGAAGAGCAGCTCGGCTCACAAACCACCACTGTTAACCCCCGTTCGATATACGGCCTCAATCCTTCAAGGGTTTTACTGCCTTCCTTTTTGGCATCCCTTAAAAAGCCGGAGGATATTTTGGGACGCTGGCAACACCCAACATTGGCCAGGATCACCTCATAGCCGCAAGCGTTGAGCAGTTCCACCGCCGACTTGCCAATATTGGGCTCATGGTAATTCAGGTAGGTATCAGCAAACAGCACCACTTTTTTATCGCTTGTGAACCTGCTGCCATTGCGCTTTTCATACCAGCGGTAGAACGGCTCGCGGGCATAGGAGGGCAGAACCCGGCGCCGGTCAAAACCGGCCAGCTTATCCAGGAGATACCGGAACGGCCTGGATTTTTGTATGATGTTTACCGGGCCGGCCAGGGCCCCGGCCAAACGGGAAGCGGCTTTGGAAGAGTTCCGGATCAATCTTTTTTGCAGCGAAATACCGTGCTTGTCGTACTGCATCTGCATGACATCACTCTTCATCTTGGCCATGTCCACATTGCTGGGGCACTCCGATTTGCACGCCTTGCACGACAGGCAGAGATCCAGCACTTCGTTCAGCCGCTTACTGGTGAGGCCGTTGCTATTTAGCTGCCCCGACATTGCCAATCGTAGCGCATTAGCCCTGCCACGGGTGGAGTGTTCTTCGTCCCGGGTGGCCTTGAAGCTGGGACACATGGTTCCTCCCAGCATCTTCCTGCACTCACCAACGCCCGTGCACATGTGAACCGATTCCCGGAAACTGTTTTCGCTACGGTATTTAAATTCGGTTGTGACCTCTCTGTCGGCGTATGCCGCCCCATCGCG